>NZ_JAFNOK010000022.1:0-3869 GCF_026536305.1 Gilliamella sp. B3892 | reverse complement strand
ATCTTCGTGAAATCTCTTGTAGTAAACAAGCGCGAATATTGGGTAAGCAAACCTCTGAAATCACAAAAATATTATTGGCGGCAGAATGCTTTATTAGAGGCCATATCATCGAATTGTTTTCGAAATCGGGAAATTTTAAAAATAAATAAAAAATAGTATTGACATTATCGGAATACCGATATATTATATGTCACAAGAGTTAAGAATAACTCAACCGACACGGCGGGAACCGTGATTATCGAATAAGGTATATATCATGCAAGTTTCTATCAAAAAATCTAATAAAACGATTAATGTAACAACTCAGTACAATCCTTTATTTTCTTCTAAAGCAAGAAAACTTAATGGGCAATACGATTACTCATCAAAATCATGGTCTTTTGATATTAGATCTGAAGATTTAGTAAAAGAGATTCTGCTTGAAGTTTATGGTAATGATGGCTCTGAAACAACATTTGTAGATGTTGATATTACAGTAGGAGATGACAATTTACTTGGGCATCAAGATTCAATTTACTTGGCAGGTCGTGTTATTGCTGGTGCACGTGGTAGGGATTCAGGCGTCACTATTGGCAATGGCGTTGTGCTTGTCAGCGGTGAAATTAAGTCTGGTGGTTCAGTAAAAAACTGGTTAACTGTAGTTAAATCTGAATCTGTTTTTAGAATTCTTGATTTGCCGTTGGGTGCATTAAAATTTTTAGAAAATCGGGAGGATATTAGTTACAAAGTAGTAGCTACACACAATATGGAAGCTGAAACTGTTGTCAATAATAACAGCGATGTAGAGCAGTTAAAAACTGAAATAAACAATTTAAGGCAACAAGCATTAAGCATTGCAAAAGAATTAGAAAATTTAACAATTAAATTAGTTGAATTATCAAAATAATCAAATAATCACAAACTGGCTCGGCAGGCTCCGAGCTTCTAGATAAAGAGAGGATTTTTATGTCTACAATCAGCGTTAATGAATGGTTCGATCAATTCATTGAAATTCAAAAGCAACGTGATATAACATTTAGAACAGTTCAAGAGAAAATTTATATTGCGAATTTCATAAGAAAAAAAATAGGTAATCGTCCTATCGATATTATTAGAACTCTTGATCTGTTTATAATCATAGATGAGGTTTGGCAGCAACAAAAACAAAATAAAGCTGTTAAAATATATTTATTTATGAAACAAAGTTTTCAAACAGCATGGGCTAGAGGTATTATTGAAAACAACCCTGCTGTAAGACTTGAGCGACCGATCTGCAAAGTCAAACGTGAGCGCCTTGAACTTGATGAATTTCTAAAAATTTTGAAAATTGCAAGATTGTGTGCGCCCGAATATCTATATATTGGAATGCTTACAGCATTGGTAACTGGACGTCGCCCTTGCGAAATTGTTAATATATCTATGGACGATATTGAAAATGACTATTTGAATATCAGAACAGCTAAAAAGGGTGTGATTGTATCCATGCCGCTTGATTTGAAACTTGACGCAATTGGAACATCAATCCGCGATTTGTTTGTCATGACTAGAGGCAAGAGATATTTGATTGAAAGCGGTCGGAGGAAAGCAAAAGTCTCATCGAATTCATTAACGACTTGGTTTTCAGACATGCGAAAAATAGCAGAAGTTGTTGCAAATGATGGACGATTGCCGCCATCGTTTTATGAAATTAGATCATTATCTGCGCTGTTATATAATGAACAAGGTATAAATATTAATAAATTGCTAGGTCATAAATCTGTAGGTTCAACTAAAATCTATACAGAACGACGTGGAAAAGGTGTTATTAAGTATATTGTGGGGAATTAAATGTACCGAGTTTATGTAATTAAACAAATTAAAAAAGGCACTAGCCAAGTTCTTGTTGATACACGAACGAACACAAATAGTTTTAATGTCGCGAAAGCGGCATTTTTTGATTTACTTAATATGGATTTCGATAATCGACATTTGCTGTTGATGTCAAAAAATAATAAACAAATTAATGCATATCGTTATCAATCGAAAATGGGCGATCGCGACTATTTTAATGAAACAATGGAGCTAAATGATGAGTGACAAAAAAGAAAGAAGCGATTCACAGAAAAGAGCTGATATAGCATATGAAAAGAAAAGATTGGCTTCGTCAAAAATGTTTGGCGCACGCTTTAATAGTGAGGAGCTTGAACTAATAAAAAAAGCTGTTTATGTTGCTGGTTCCAACCACGATATGATTTTAAATGGAGCAAAATTAATTTTAGAAAAAAATAAATAAAAATTTAGAATTAATAACTTGACTGTTTAAACGTTTAAACAGATAATATGCCTATAATGCGGCTTGGAACGCATTAAATATAAGCCCACTAAATAGTTGGGCTTTTTTTATTTCCATATTATTCTGTTATAATTTTTACACTAGGAGAATAATAATGGAAGAATCATTAATTAAGTCGCTCATTACTAATTTCGATATAAAGTTCTTTTTTTCTCATTTAACAGATTACTTACAGTTAATCTTCTCTTTTGCTGTTTGTGCTGCTTTTACATTAGCTTTCTTATTTTATGCGCTAAAACCAATTTTAGCTTTTTTTATTAAACCATTATTAAATAAAAAACAAAAAAAATTAGATCGGATTATTAATGACGAAAAGTTAGAAAATGATTCACTCAAGAAGGCGTGCAATAAAGAGAAAGAAGTTTTATATATACAAGGTATAACTAAATGTAGAAATAGACGGTTAGCTTTATTTTTCTTTGGATTAACAAAGCTAACTAAAAATAAAATTTCGCCCACACATTTTGAAAGATTATATAGTTACTTAGTTATAGAGAAGGATGATATTAAAATATCCAACAACGTGATATTAATTGATAATATAGTATATGGTATTTTTACGTTTTTCTTGTTTATTTTAACTTCCTTTTGTTTGTATTCATATTGCATTTCTTCTTCTTCATCTGATCGTATAATATTACTGATGCTACTACTAACATTTGTTCTTCAGACTCTTTATTTTTTAAGTCGTATTATAAGAAAAAGAGAAAAAGAGGATTTTTTAAAAGTTAAAAATGCTTTTTTAGAAAAGTTATTACCTGAACTTAAACTATAATTTAAGCGAAAGCCTCAATTAAGAGGCTTTTTTTACTAAAGTGATTTTTTGTACATTAAGATCGCTTCTTCAATGATCTTACTTTGTGATTTTTCAGTCTTGGCACTTAATTCTATTATTAAGTCAATAATCTCAATAGGCAATTTGTATCCTTTTGATTTTACTCCACGTTTTTCATCACTTTTCTTTTGAATTACAGCTCTTGATAATGCCATATAATCACCTTGATTTCTCATACTATAGTTGTTATATTTAAGGTCATCGGCGAGGCTTTCACCCCGCCTTTGACTGGTTAATAAACTGAGAAGCTTAAGCTTATTAAAACCAAGAGAAGTAAGATCTGGTACATCTTGTTTCTCCCTTAAGCCCCCATCGAAAGCTGGGGGTTTGCTTTATCAACTCCCTGTTGATGCTTATAATTATAGTCGCACCTACTTAAAAAGTCAACACAATTTAACTTAAATTTTTCAATTTTTTAAAAATCATTAAATGAAACCGCTTAATTGCGGTTTTTCCATGTCCAAATTTTATGCATGTCGGCGACATTAATGTCGTTAAGTCGTAACCGTGCCTAAACCTCTGTAGTTACGTTTAGGTCTATTTATTTCCAAAGCATCGACGGTATGGCTAGACACACATAACTAAACATTAGCTAGTACGCTACCTCTCATAATTAAAAAGAAGATTTAAACATGCCGATAAAAGATCCTGACAACGTCAATTGGACAGTTGTTGTTTATTTATTTTTTGTCACTTTACTCGGTTCATTATCTAGCTATTGCT
>NZ_JAFNOK010000021.1:3903-5633 GCF_026536305.1 Gilliamella sp. B3892 | reverse complement strand
GTCTCTTGTTTACGGTAATAAGACTCCTCGGCGGCATCAATATCAATATTATTGCTCGCCTTCAGATTGACATCGTGAGTACCGACCACCTGACTACCGGTGACACTGACATTATTCCCGGCGGCAATGGTGACACTATCGCCATAGAGCTGACTGCCTTTTTCGGTAGTATTATTGATTTGCGTCTGCGTGGTGGTGGTCGTTTTATTTAAAAAGCCTTTGCTTGAACTCTTATGAAACTCATCTAACTCAAATCGCTCCGACGACGTCCCGATAGCGATATCATTATCCGCATAAAGCCCTAATTGCTTACCGGCAGAGATATCGACCGTTTTGGCATCAATATCATGCCCGGCACTTAACGTCACATTATTGGCGGCACTGATTTCACTGCCAACGACATTGTGTTCATGGCTTTTACGATAATGTTTGCCGCCACCTAAATCTAACTTCTCTTCAATCTCAGCGGCAGTAAAGCGAATATCATGACCGGCGTGCAACGACGTATTGCCTGTATCGGCATTATTAATAATCCAGCCGGCTTTAGCATGAATATCATGCCCGGCATCGATAACAATATTGCCATTATTCACCTGAATGATACTGGCCTGGTCGATATTGGTGGTGACATTATTGCCACGGATTTGCGTGCGGGTACTGGACAGAAGATTGATATCATTATCGGCAGATAAATAGACCAGCTTATCACCGACTAACTTCCCGTAATTGGTAATATCATTTTTTGCATCGATTGCCACCCGCTCACCGAATACCGTGCCACTATTGGTGACATTATTGCCGGATAACTGAATATCTTTTTTCGCATTAATTAATCCACTGCTATTAAGCGTCTGACCTTTAATAAAGACATTATCACCGGCAATTAACGCACCGTCATGGCTGAGCTCAGTGCGGTTAACAATGTAAACCTGCGGCACTAAAACATCGATAGCTTGATTATTAATGACCACCTGCTTTTTCACCAACAAGACCATATCAGTGGTTAACGCTTTCATCTGCTCAGCAGACAGCTCCACCCCCGGCGCAATACCGTATTGATTAGCAAAGCTAATACCGGCATCCATTAAGGCTTGATACTGCGCTAAATCATTTTCATAGCCTTGCAAATAGCGATGACCGGTCAAACCAACGATTTGTTCCTTAATCAGTTGTTGTTCATAATAACCGTCACCTAAGCGCTTAAGCACCGAGTCCGGATCGGCTTTTAAGCGACTTAACATATAGTCTGAACTTAACCATTTCTTACGCTGAGTAAAGTTAGGGTCGGTTTCAATAATATAATTTTTATCGGTATCTTTATTGACGATCCATAAACTGTTATCCGGCAGGGTTAAATTAGGCTCATAAATGCTGATAGTTTTAGGCGGGGTGATATCCTTATCGGCGGTGGCTAAATCGGCATGATCTGCCTGTTGGCTTTGCTGATTTAAATGGTCATCAATATTATTATCGACAGGGGTATTTGCAGAGGTGATAACCTCCTGTTTATCGATTGTCGCGTTAACCGCCGTGGTGTTATCGTGCCCAAAATGCGGGTTATCAATCTGTTTTTCGTGTTGCTTAGCTGAATCTTGAACAGGCTGATTAATATCAACATGTTGATGGGTATTTTCAACGGTTGTGGGTTGACGAGCGGTATCGTTTAATTGAGCCTGCTCAAATATTTGATGATCTAAAATATTCGTATTTAATGCATTATCAATAACACT
>NZ_JAFNOK010000021.1:0-3808 GCF_026536305.1 Gilliamella sp. B3892 | reverse complement strand
GTTCATGTTCCGGTGGCTCGTCACTTTGGCGCATTTCAGTGACAATATGGTCATTAATATTATTAATGCGCTTAGCATTAATAAATAAATTGCCGTGTGATTCAATGGTTGCTGAATGGTTTTCAATCAGTTCGGCTTGACCTTTTACATTGTAATGTTCATCAAGTTCGCCGCCAATAATAAAATCACCCAGACTCAATAACTGAGCATGCGCATAGTTATTGAGCGTATTGACCCCTAAATGAAAATTTTGTCGGGCAGCAATGACCGGCGCAGTACCATTTTGTGCCCGATTATTCAGCGTTATGGCGTTAATGGCTAAATTATCGGCATAGATTCGACCGGTTTGTAAGTTATTTAATGTGTTACTGTCAATAATTGCTGTTGTGCCATTAATTAGGCCATAGTTGGTGGCATTTTGATGATTTAATGCCAGATAATCGGCACTAATTTCTGCTTGTTGTTCATTGATAAGTTGTTGGCTTTTTAAGCTGACTTGTTTGCCGGCTGTAATTTTGTTTTTATTGATGATGTCATTTTCACTGCTAATCGATAAGTGACCATTCGCGGTAATTTCACTGTCATTAACAAAACTGTCTTCTAACTCAAGCGATAAATCATTTTTCGTTTTAATCGTACCATTACCACGAAATGATTTTGTTTTGAGCAATAAGTTGTCAGAGAGTAAATAACCTTGATCGTTATCAAAGTCCTTAGCATCAATAATAATTTTATTATTGGCGGTTAAACTGGCTAACTGATTGTTTAAAGCGTTGCTTTCGAGCAGGATATTTTCTGCTACATAGTGAGATTGGCGGTTATTAATTTGCTGTGCCTTAATATCAACAAGACCATTGGTTTTAAACGAGGCGGATTGGTTATCAATATTGATTGCCTGTAATGAAATACCGTTATTAGACAATAATTTGGCATGTTGGTTTTCAATATGACCATTTAATGAAGCGAGTTTAATGGCGCCACTAGCGGTCAGCTCAGCAAAACGGTTGTTGATACCATTAGCAACATCGAAAGTAATAGTGTTTTCCGACACCACATTGGCTGACTCATTATTAAGCGTTACAGCATTAATGTCGATATTGCCTTTGGCTTGTAAATCAGCTTGTTGGTTATTGATTTGATTGGTTTGAATCGATATCGCTTTATCCGCCACTAATTTGGCATTTTGGTTGGCAATGTCGTCAGCCTTAATGGTCAAATCGCCTTGCGTTAATATTTTTGCTTGTTGGTTATTGAGTGTTTGGCTTTCAATATTGGTACCGTTTTTACCGGAAAGCAGTAAGGCGGACTGATTGTCAAATTGATCGGCTTTGACCGCAATTTCTGTTTGTGATTGTAATGTTGCATTAGCATTATTCAGTGCTTTGGTGGCTATTTTTATGGCCGCATTCGCCACTAAAGTCGCATTAGCGTTGTTAAACGCCTGATTATTGATCGTTATTGCATTATCGGCTTTAAACACGGCGTCTTGATTATTGAGTTTAGTTGAATCAACGGTAATTGATTGACCGCTAAATAATTTAGCCTCGGCATTCTCGACGGTTTGTGCCTCGATCGTAATATTGTCTTTAGCACTCAACGCCGCTTGATCATTATTCAGTTGCTGGCTGTGAATAGTTATGGATTGATCTGAAACAAGTTGAGCCGCTGAGTTATCAAATTGGTTAGCGTTAATGTTGATATTCTGCTTCGCCTGCCATTTAGCCTGGTTATTAATCAGCGTTGAGGCGTCAACATCGATATTGCCTTGTGCGCCAATTTCACTTTCCGTGGTATTGATTTGCTCAGCGCGAATTTGCATATTTTTTTCAGCAACCAGTTGGGCATTTTGTAACGCTAAAACGTGCTGTGTATTAATTTGCATATTGCCTTTACTACCAAGCGAGGCTTGATTGAGTGAGGCGTTTTCACTGTTGATAGTGAAATCACCTTCAGAAACATACTGCGCAAGGTCACTGCTAAGTTGCTTGCTTTTAATCTCAATGCCTTGTTTAGCCTGAATCACACTCGATCTATTATCCATAACATCGCTGGTTAGATTAATGATGCCATTACTGGATAATTGCGCTTTTTGATTATCTAACTGGTTGGATTTTAGGGTAATAGATTGCACACCCCAAAGTCGAGCAGCGCTGTTGATGATGTTATTGGCATGAATATCGATACCTGCCGTTTGGGCAATGAATATACCGGCATTATTGTTAACGTTTCCGGTTGCATTAATACTTATTTTACTTGCCTGAATTCGCGCTTTTGTGTTGTCGAGATCCTGGGTATTGATGGCCAGATTTTTGAAAGATATTAAGGTTGCTTCACGGTTATCTAACTGCTCACTGTCAATAGTCAGGTCTTTTTCAGCCTGAATATTGGTGTATTGGTTATTAAAGTATTTGGCTAATATTGCAACATGACCGCCACTGATCCATTTGCCGTCCTGGTTATTGAGTTCGGTCGTGTTGATCGTCATGCCATTTATGGCATAAAGCGTTGAATGATGGGTGTTGGCTTGCGCCGCTGTCAGATTCAGTTGTTGGTTAGCGTACAATTGACCACGGTTGAATGATGCCAGCTTTAAAGCTTTAATGGATAGATCTTTGGCCGCTCTGATAACCGCATCGTCAGCCTCAATGGTCGTGGCGTCCAAATTGATTTGACCGTTGGATAAAAACTCACTTTTGGTTAAGTTCTGTTGCTGACCGCTAACGTTAATATCGTCCTTAGCACTGACAGAAGCATCGGTTAAATCAATTTTCTCACTGTCTAATGCAATGATGCCTTCGGAATAAAGAGTTGCGCCTTTGGCACTCAATTGCTTTTCCGCATCTAATGTTATGTTAGTATTCCCATACAAATAACTGTTGTTGGTCGATAACTGCCGGGCAGAGAGTAATAAGCCATTATTGGCGACCAATTTAGCGTTATCATTGTTGATTTTTTCAGAATAAACCATGATTGATTTATCTGATAAAATTGTACCAAATTGGTTGTTAAATAATTGATAAGCTGAAATGTGAATGTTGCCGGTACCTTGCAATTTACCCTTTTCATTAAACAGGCTATCACCAACCAGACTGATTTCCCGGTCGCTGACTAAGGTGGCGCCTTGATTATTTAAGCGATTAAAGTAGTAATTAATCGGCCCATTCGATCGGATAAAGCTTGAAGCGTTTTCGATGGTATTGGCTTCAACATAGATATCTTGCCCGGCTTGTATATTGGCTTCTTGCGTGGATAACGTTTGAGCGGTAATTGCTAATGATTGCTCAGTAACGGCCTGTAAATTATCCATAATGGCGTTATCCGCCGATAGTGTAATTTCCCCTTTAGCACTTAAGTTACCCGATTGCATCTGCACATCATTGGCCTGGATATCAATGGCACTGTTAGTGTTAAGGTCTGCTGCTTGCGCTTTTATTTGATCTGCTTTTAAGGTGATAGACTCTTGCGCTAACAGTTGGCTATGGTCGGCAGTGAGCTTATTGGTTTGTATTTCAATCCCTTGTTTAGCTTGCACTGTTGCGTTATCAATATCGATTTGTTGGTTATTTGATAACTGTAATTGTTGCTCTGTCTGAATTTTTGCCGAATTGAGAGAAATATTCTCTTCACCGGTCAAATGCAGCTTATTGGCATAAGTTTGACTGTTGTTCAGATTCAGATTGTTCTTTGCATTGAGCGATAGTGTCTGGCCGGCACTGTTTTTACCGTTGAAATTGATGTCATTTGCGGTGCCGGAAATATTGCCTTTATTATGGATCAGTTTTCCTTGCTCATTAATGCCGGCGGCAAC
>NZ_JAFNOK010000020.1:5867-9187 GCF_026536305.1 Gilliamella sp. B3892 | reverse complement strand
TATTACTCATTGTGACCTCCCACAACTAAAAATAACGGCTTATTCGAACGAGAAATACCCAAACAATCAGTACAGCCGTGAACATCAAGATTTTTTAGCAATGAGTACATGGATTTAAAGCCCTCGTCATCATACTTGAAGGACCTTGATGCACCACTTGGTGCTGATTGTGAGGCTATTTTTCTAGCTCCTTGCATTTGAGCAAGTAAACAAGCTGAGTAAATCAATATTAAAAGCTGGTCTGCTTCTGAATAGTCATTCGCTACCAAACAATCACTAATTGCATTTACTTTTTTAAGAATTGCGTCAATAACTAAGCTCGGTACAGAATAACCAAGCTCTGATAACATTTGATTAACATTTTCCGCTGTTACCTGTACCGTCATAATTATTTACCTTTTTTCTTTTTATCTTCTGGTTCTGTTGTTTGTTGTTCCAATACAATAACTCGCCCTTCAAAAGCAATAGGTATTTCTTGGACAACAAACTCATGACCAATCTGAAGCTCTGCAATCTCACCATCAATGCGACCGTAACAACCACGATGTGTAACTCTTAATTTCATCATTAACCCCTTGCGTTAAAGACTTTACTTTTACCGTTAAAGTCTCGTTTAATTTGCAAACCAAACGCAGACCAAACAAGAGTTTGATAGTTATCATGTGGATTGACCCGTTGTTTCATGAATGAGCCAATTGGTGCAGCAATACGAGTTTTGATGTACTGAGCATTGCGAACATAACTAATGAAATGGTTGCCTTTTAGTTCAAACGTTTTGGTGAATGAATCAATGTAAACGCAATAGCGTAAGATGTAGTCTTTTAATGTTCCTTCTTTAAAGCCTTGTGAATTTGAATAAGGTACATTTAATCGGCGCTCAATTTCAGGAGAAATATAGAATTTTAATTTCTCAGAAACCAGGTTGTCATCTAAAACAACGCTAAAATCTTTTGTGAAGAAATTGATAATATCGTCATTGCTGGTTGCCATAGAAGTTAAATCAATATTGAAACCTGATGCGCTTAAGTCAACTTGATTTGTATGAGGGTGGTTAGTAATCCCTTTGCCTTCATAGTTTTTAACCTTGATCTTGTCGTCACCAGTTAAAAGATACTGCGCCATATTTCGACGGAGAGCTGCGGTTGCTGCCTCTTGGTCATCTGACATTGCGTCAATATTTTCAGTTTGCATACCTAACCACTCACGCCATTCACGACTATAACCCGTTTTAAAGATTGGAACTGGATCACCGTAATGGTCATAAACAACTTTATCTAATGTTTCAGGCTCTTGTCCTGACATAGAGCGATTAACATAGCCAGCATCACTTGATACACGATATAACGCAGCAGTCTTTCCAATTGAAATTGGTGTACCTAAAGACAATAAATCATCAAGTAACGGAGCACCCTCATCATCACGAATAACACGGGTAGTGACGTTATCTACTTCACGCCAGTAATCATGAGTTAAAATTGCAGCCTGATTGACTTCAATAGCATTGCCATGCATTTCACTCATCAGTTTTTGAGCGTTGTTAAAGATTTGACGACTTGCTTTTAATTGATTCCAAGCCTGAGCAACTTGAGCTGAATTGGTAATCAGTTTCTTGTTAAAAATAATTTTTTCGTTCTTCATTATTACTCCTTAAGCTTTACGAACTCGGACTTGTTCAGCGGTTGTGCCAACGGTATAGGTTTCAAATGCATAGAACAGCACAGCATCAGCACCGCTTGCTTTTTTTAATGTGCCATCACCGTTAGAAGTTAATTTATCGCCAACCTTCAAAGTCTCACCAGCTTTCACTAAAACATGGTAAGTAACATCATCTTCACAAATGATTGCTATACCGGTTGTATCAGCGGGGACATCCGAACGGATATCATGACCACCCAAATAGTCATTGGTGATAACTAGTGGTTGAGTTTGCTCACCTGCCGTTGAATGTTTAACTAGCTTGTTGTTGATAACGGCAACTAGTGAACACGGAGCAATCGCTTCACCTGTTTTTAAGTCAATCGTTTGTGGGTCGTTTTTACGTGCAGGGCCACCAATCACGGTTTTAAATCGAATCATTACTCTGGAGCCTCCATGTTTAATAGTGAATTATCTGAATTATTGGCAAAACCACCGCTAATAGGCGCTGTTTTAACGCACTGTGCATATAAAGCATCTAGTGGTTCACCAGTTAGCGCATTTACAGCAGTTTGCGTCATGTTGAACTTAGCTTTTACTGCTTCTCGTTTAACAGAGAGTTCTTTTTCTGTGTTTGCATTTACAGCTAATTCCAAATTTGTAACCTTGTTCATTAATGACTTTGCCCATGCTGGTGCATTTTCGGCATTCGTTGCGTTTTTCTTTTCCTGTTCGGCTTTTTTCTTTTCTTCTTCCTCAGAAGATTTCTTTTTATCAATCGCATCCTTGGTTATTTGCTCGTTATAAACCTTTAACAGTTGCTCATCTGATAAGCCATCGGTTTTAATACCCGCAGCATCTAGAGCCATTATGATTTTTTCTTTCATTAAGTCTTCTTCCTCTTTTTGATTAAATTTAAATACGCTTAAAACTTCTTTAATAGTTTTGCTAATTACGTTGCTTATTGAATCTTCTGAACACTCGATAAGACTTACATTTTCAATTGGCGATTTTTCACCATCCGAGTTAACAAAAATACCAACACCATCATCTGGTGTGGCCGCGCCTTTTTTATCGGGTAATATAGCGACATGGTCGAATTTCATATTTCGAGCTATTGACTTGTAGCGTTTGCCTTTTGATATGCCTGATTGATTGTCGGGCGTGTAAGTTAACCCTGTTGACACATGAATTGGCGTGATGTTTTTACCACTCATCATGTCATCAAGGCGATTTACAAGCATTCGCCCTTTTTCGGTGCTTTCTGCAAATTTCCTATCGATATACGCATCCATAAGCACCCTGTCTTTAGATTTTCGAACATTTCTACCCCACGCACCAATATAAAAATTATTAATGGCTTGTGGGTTTAATGCAGAAACATGCTCGTTATTTATTCGTGGGTGGTCTAATGGCATTAAATTGTCATTCAATGTCATATATGATTTGTTAATTTCATCTGCCGGATAGAAAATCCCATTCATGACAATGTCATCCACAATGGGGACCACATCATTGATAACAATGTGCTCTTTACCGTCGATGATTTGTGTTGATATTTTGGATTTACTATTAACGACAGATAAAACATTCACACTTTTAAGTGTCATGCTTTACCTCGTGTGGATTTTAAATATAAAAAAACCGCCGAAGCGGTTTAAGAGATTTGATTATGAATGTCTCTC
>NZ_JAFNOK010000020.1:0-5772 GCF_026536305.1 Gilliamella sp. B3892 | reverse complement strand
TATTTTAAGTGTCATGCTTTACCTCGTGTGGATTTTAAATATAAAAAAACCGCCGAAGCGGTTTAAGAGATTTGATTATGAATGTCTTATAACGAAAAGCGCTTCTGCTAAACAGCCTAATTGGAATTTCCCATAATCAGTGCTTGCTTGCTCAATCAAACGCTCTAATTGCTCCTCTGCGTCATCTGGCAGTGGTGTCGTATTAATGAGTTTAGATGCTATATCTACTAGTGATTCATCGTCTTTCACTTTTACCTCTTGTCTAGTGACTCAAAAAACTTAAATAATTCTGGATATAAACGTTTTTTTGCTTCAACTGGGTTTTCAATATACAGCGAAAACGACTCAGCTACAAATTCCAGTTTATTATATTGAGCGTACTTACTAATCGCATGCGCCCAGCCTCGTCCCCAAGCCTTCCCAATGATGACATCAATTTCCTCTCGATAATGATAATGCAAAGCATGTCCCATTTCATGAGCAAAAACACCTCTCGGCGTGGATACCGCACTCCAGGGCATATAATCCATTTCATAAATTATTTTAGCTAATTCCTCATTTTTGCCTTTGATTGCCATCAGCATTGAACTTTGCTTATACCCTTTCGCTTTACTGTGCAAATCAGATTCTAGCAACGCTTTTTTATCAACACTTCCAGATGTGATAAGAAGCGCTTTAACCTCGTGTGAGTATGCTGCCAACATTTCTTTAGGCGGCTCTCTATATTTATAAACATCTCCAGTTATTGACCCTGTATATCTAAACTGTGGTAAATCGAACCGTTCCTGTATTTCTGATACCAATTGTAAGCATGGCGCTAGTTCTTTAACATTAATATCATTAGGTATATTAGAAATTTCAGTGATATTTTTTCTTGACCAGTCATTAAGCTCTTCAATTTCCGTTGATGCCTGCTGTTTCGGTTTATATTGTTCTTCCCATTCGTCGGCTTCTTTTAATAATCTGTCGATGCTAGATTGGTTGTATGGCTCGCCCTTTTCATTAAGCAGTACAGTTATTTGAGCGCAATAACAATTGAATCGGTTACCATTCTCTTCATACCATTCCTCAACCTGCTCAACAGTATAGATTTTCCCGTGCCTAGTAACATGCGTAGCTCTAGAATTAGGCTTTAATGCAGACATATGTAATAAGCCTGTTTTTAGTCCTAAATCTTCTTGAGTACGTTTAGTTTCATCCCATGTAGCCTGACGAAGTGCGCCTACTTGCTCAGTTTGTGCCATGGCTTTAGCTCTACTATGTGAGATATCAATGCGCTTAATGATAATATCGGCAGTTTCTCGAGGGTTAACTCCTCTTGCCACAGAGCTACTTAAAACGGAACCCAAATCGCTCTTTAGATTATCCGCAAGTCCTTTCCAGTCGTTGAATGTTGCGGTATAGGCAAGCCCTATTCGACGAATGTAAGCATCACTAAATAATAAGGATTCCAATGATGTAGCTTGTGAATATAGTGGCGATTGTATAGATAAGTTTTGAAATGTCCGATTAGTACCCATTTGATACATATCAGCAACAAACTTGCCAGCCCAAAACTTCTCGATACCGCCATCAATCAGGTTTTCATCAACAATTTCTTGAATGCGAGTTAACACTCTGGCAAGCTGATTACCATCAACCGTGTAATTAACACTGGCATTAACGACATAGAGATTGTTATCGATAAATATCGCAGTTTTAGTCGGCTCTTTAGCATAGTAGCCTAAGCTTAATTCGATATACTCAATAACTGATTGTTTGATTGTTCTGTAGCGTTTTTGTATTTCGCTACGCATTTGGAGAATTTGTTTGTTGGTGAGTGTAGGATTATTCTTGCTTCTCGGCAATATCGGATTCTTCGGAATCGGCTTTATTATCTTCGGTTTCTTCAATATCGATATCCTCTAAATCAGGATCGGGCTCATAACCGCCAGCTTCTCGTATTTCGTTTGGTGTAAACACTGCAATACCCATTGATTGTTGCGCTTTGACGTTAACGTCCGCCATCTTGAGCATGAGTTCAATTCGTTCAACTTGGCTTGGTGATAATAGGTCTGACCATTTGAGAGTGAGTGTGTTGTTAACTAGTGGTTGGATCACTTTTAGCTTAATAAGCTGGTTAACAATTTGCTTTATTAATACGCTTAAAAATCCATTACGACGTGACATCCCACGTTTTGCATAATCAGCCTTATCCTCATTTGATGCTAACCGCCCTGTTTGTTGACCAAAAATAATGGTAAATGGCATTCTAACAGATGCAGCGAAATTGTTTGCAGATACTGACCATCCAGCGCTTGGATCGGCAGGAGCAACCGATAGAATGTTAGCTGTAGCACCTGAGGTAATTAGTGCGCTGTCTGTACCTGAATTTAACAATGCGATTTGTCGGTTTAATGCATCAGCAGGCTTTTCAAAACCTCGATTTCTTAATTCTCGCGCCAGCTCCTCCATGTCAGAGTCAGCATCATAATTCAAGTGAACCTGTCTACTGGCATTTTTAAGAAAGCCCTCTGCGCTACCACCTGAATATTTCATCATGTCGATTAGATCATTATAGCCGACCTCAAGCTGTGACTCGCCATCATCCATGGCGTTAATAACGGATGTTTCATTGAGTATGACCACTCTCTCTGGGTTTATTTTTCGAGAAATATTTGGCTTGCCTGATTTGTCACCTACCGCTATTTCATTAAATTGGTACATTGTGACTTGACCATAGTTTTCATCAGCTTCGTTATTATTCCATTCACACGCGGTTAACTGAGCTTCCCATGCAGGAATTAACTTAACAATGGCATCCTGTGGATTTAGTCGATTCAATACGACGGTATCCACAGGCTCGTCCCACCGCCTGCCGTCTCGAAGTTGGATAATGAGCCCTGCATATTTGCCGACGATTCCGCGCTTGTCAGCTTCGGTGATCGCTGACCACAATTTATCGTTAAATAAATCAGTAACTATTTTCTCCCACGTTGTCAGCTTTGAATCTTGTTCCCGAATGTCGCCGTCAATGAATTTAGGGTAATCTAGCCAGCAAATATCATTTAATCGCTCAACAAAACCACGTGCAGCACCATTACGCTTATACAGCTTATAGAAGTCTGTGAAAGTAAGGTTTTCTGGATAACCGAACTCGCGATCGATGTAAGCCCTTTTAGTGTTATTAATTAAGCCTTGTGATGCGTACACTAATCGTTGACGACTTATATCATGATTATTATTAATTGCCGTTTGAGCGGTATTTAATAACTGTTCATCTGTTAAATTAGAATAACTCATTGTTACCTCATAAATAATCCTGCTGAGCGTTTATGTTTAATATAACCATCCAGCGAGTAACGCACCGCATCCCAACAATGGTTGTTTTTATCTTCGATAACGGGTAGGACTTCATTTGTCACCCTGTCGGACTTGTAGCTATATAATCTAGCTTCTTCTGCTGTATGTTTACAGCGAGGGTGGATGATGATTTGTTTAAATCCTCGCAGATATGCAATACCGTCCTCAACACTGCCTTGCCATTTTTTTGCTGCTGAGATGTTGAAGCCTTTACGTTTGATGTGACTGATTGTTTCAGGTCTTGAGCAATCGCCTTTGATAATCCATTTTCTTGATTCAGGGACTGAATCATAAAAAGCCGGCATTTCGTCCAGTTCTATATGAAGACCATACGCCTCATATTCTATATACAGACAATCATTAAGAATAAATGACCGTATTAATGTATTCGGATCATTGGCAAAGCCGAAATCACCACCAAACAATAATCGGTCAGCTTTTTTATAGAGATTGTTATCAAAAGCTTCAACTTTGTAACAACCACTTAAGACTTGTTTATCCGAGTTTTCGAGATAAGCGCCTTCCCATATCCAAGCGTATGATGCATAATCCAATCTAGCCAAGTCGTTTAATCGTTCTTGCTCCAAAACATCGGGAAAAAATGGGTTATCGCTATAATTTAGTTCAACAATAATTGAATTTTCAGGCGGATTTTGTCTAAATCGTTTATCTGTGGGGCTACCGTCAGTTTCTGGATTCCATGTTACCCATATTTCGGAATCAGTTTCGCGTACAGTAGGGGTTAGTTTCCGCCACGCAATCTCCGAAACATTTTCCGCTTCATCAACCCAACATAATAAAATTCTAGCTTTTGATTTAATACTATCCAGATTATGTCGTAGACCACAAAATACATAGCTAACTAATCCGTTTTTAGTTCTGATATAATTCTGTCCAATATCATAGTAATCTTTTAACCAGTCAATAGAGTGAATGGCTTGCTTAACTTCTTCCATGCTTGAATCAGCTAATGAATTCATAAACTCGCGAGCACATAGTATTACGCCACTTTTTCCTTCTTCTGCAAATTGATAACCTTTAACCGCTGTCATTAATGCAAATGAACGGGTTTTAGCGCTACCTCGACCACCGTATGCACCACGATACCTGACATTTTCAGCTACAAACACAGATATCAATTTTTTAGGTAACTGTATTTGTTCTGTTGTCATGGTGTTTACTCTTTAGGCGTGACTAATTCTATTCGAGTTGGTTTTGGTGACATGCTTCCGTCAGACGATTGATGATCTATTTTCTGTTTTTCGTTATAGCCATGATTAGATAGCATTAATTTGGTTATGGTTGGGTTAAATGAACTAGTTAATCCACCATTTATGAGTTTATTTTCTTGTAACGTCTTAATTGCTTCTAACGTGTCGGAAAATTCCTTACTTTGCTCGGCATAGCTATACATTGATGACTTATGCTTACCAAGATAACATGCTAAACCTGCAACGCTTGGAACTACATCACCAAATGTTTCATAGTCCCCAAGCAAATACTCCTTAGCCTTGACTAAACAATCGGCTAACTCACTTGGGCGACCTATTTTTTTCTTTTCGCCCTTTGTCATATTTTTTTCCTTTAGATAATAAAAAACCACCCGAAGGTGGTTACTTATAAAATAGTTAATTGAAATTTTATAAATTTAATTTATTTTTAAGGTATACTTTTAATAATTCAGCACCGACATCTTTCATAACAGATAAAGGGGATTGGCTAAATTCTTTTAATTTCTCATATATTGAAGGCTGTTGTAACATTTGCGCAAACTCTATTCCTTCCGCGGTTAATCTTACTAAAGCTCCATCATTTTTTTCTATTGAGCTTAAAGTATAAAAATAACCTAATTCTTCTGGATTTCCTCTGACTAAGTTAAATGCACTAACATATTCTTTTTCTATCAATATATTGTAATGATGTAATCCTTTGCCACTTGTTATATCAAAGCCAGCTTCATCTAAATCAGAAATCTCTATAAATGGCTCTGGTGATTCCAAAAAAACAGCCATTAATCCCTTTAAATATTCTAAATCTGTTTTCATGTGCTTTAATAACCTTAACTGATGAATAAAATACTATTATAAACCATATTAACGTTAATATTTCCTAAATTAGTAACTGGCAGCGGGAAAATATCCAAATGGGTTATAGTATGAGAAAAATACCTCAGATTACTAGATAAAATTTAGTTTTTAAATTATAAACACGGCAAATTCTATGCTTTATGCGGTAGTAGTGAATGATTATTTAAAATTGGCTGAGTGATTTTTCATTTAGTTGCACCAGCACTCAGCCGACGTGCTTTTATTCGTTAGCAATTTCTTTTATCGCCCTTTTATCTGAATTACACTTCTCAATGACATTTAATAAATGCTCGTTATATCGTAAGCTATCACCAAAAGTCATGGGATTAGGTGGTAAATTTGG
>NZ_JAFNOK010000002.1:0-356157 GCF_026536305.1 Gilliamella sp. B3892 | reverse complement strand
ACACCTATGGCTTTCACTTTCCGTTAATTGACGGCACAGAAGTGGCGATAGCCTTTACCGACAGCAACCCCGACCGCCCGTATATTGCCCATGCCATGCACGACAGTGCCCATCCTGACCATGTCACCACGATAAACAAACATCGTAATGTGATACGTACTCCGGCCAATAATAAATTGCGGATGGATGACAAACGGGGGCAGGAGCATATCAAACTGGCGACTGAATACGGTAAAACGCAACTTAATCTGGGTCACTTAGTTGACCAAAACAAAACGCCACGGGGTGAAGGGTTTGAACTTCGCACGGATGACTGGGGTGCCATTGCAGCTGAAAAGGGCTTATACCTGACCAGCCAAACCGAGCCAAAAGCGCAAGGCAAACAACTGGATATGCAAGGTGCGATTACCCAGCTGGAAAATGCCTTATCGATAGCCAAATCACTCCAGCAAGCAGCTCAACAATCCGAAGCCCACGATGCCGATACCGACAGTCAGGACCAGCTCAAGGCCAACTTAACTGAACTGGCCCAAAGTGGCATCTTAGCTTATGCGCAAGAAGGCATTGCATTAACCAGCCCGGAAAACATTCAGCTATCAACCGGTAACAGCGTGAGTATCACGGCGGAAAACCAAACTGACATTACGGCATTAAAAAACATCACGGTATCATCGGGAGAAGCGATAGGGTTATTTGCCCACAAATCAGGGATGAAGGTTTTTGCCAATCAAGGGGATATTGACATACAAGCCCAAAATGCCAACCTGAATATGGCCGCAAAACAAGATATCCACATTGACAGTGTTGACGGCAAACTGACCATTACCGCCAGCAAAGAGCTAACCTTAATCTGTGGCGGCTTGTACATCAAAATCAGCAGTAAAGGCATAGAGCTAGGCACACCAGATAACGTTAAGCTTAAATGTAATGTGATGCAAAAAATGGGACCGAAAACAAAGCTTGTACCTGAAATTATTTTACCTGGTATTTTTAATTTTATCGGCGTAAGTCAATATAGCATGAGGTTTTTGTTGACTGACAATGATGATAATCCCATTGTATTCATGCCATATAAAATTTGGCATGGTGAAAGCGTTTATGCTAGAGGAACGACAGATTCAAATGGTTATACCAGTACTGTATATTCTGAAGCAGAAATACCATTACATGTGGAAATAGATATAGATAGATTAGGAGAAAATAATGTCAGTAGCAGTAGTGAAGGTCAATATAACATGAAGTTTTTGTTGACTGACAATGATGATAATCCCGTTGTATTTATGCCATATAAAATTTGGCATGGTGAAAGTGTTTATGCTAGAGGAACGACTGATTCAAATGGTTATACCAGTACTGTTTATTCTGAAGCAGAAATACCATTACATGTGGAAATAGATATAGATAGATTAGGAGAAAATGATGTCAGCAGTAGTCATGAATTGGGTTAATAAGCAAAAAGAGCGGAAAACAACAACAACTTTACAAGGAAATAATAATATTACTTCAATAGGAGTAACGATGACTGCTTATGTTAATAAAGTAGCGGATGATGGGTATGTAACCGTACTTCTTGATGGTGAAGGAGAAGTGAGATTTGGTCTTTATATGTATACCAAATTAACTTTATTTGGAATCAATAATAATGGTGATAGAGTTAGATTTAAAATAGAAGATGGTGAATATAAAGGTCGTATAGGTTCTATGGTAATTAAAAAAGGTGTTGATACCCATCTTGGTGTAATCTCACCAGATAATAGCATACCAACGATTAAAGTAAAATATGGTAAATTTGTTACTAATTGGTATTCTAAACCTAGAGATGAAATATTAGATCAACAATTTGCTACGTTAACTGTAGGAAATATATCGGTACAGGTTACGTTAAATTCAGATTGGAACACGCCAAATAGAACACCACTACCTGAAGGAATTTATGAAATTTCTGTCCCTGATGGCGGTCATAATCCTAAACAAACCGATTTTTATACGGTTGGTAATCGTCCTGTGAAAAATTATAAAATTTGGTTTCCTATTTTGCCTTTATCTGAAGAACGATTTATTCATGTTGGTCATCTATCTCATGGTTGTGTATCTATTGTTGATTATGAAAAATATCCAGAAATACATGATTATTTAGTTAAACATAGAGGAAAAGGAAAAAATAATGATGATATTGTCGCACTTTTGGAAGTTATTAAGTAAATTTTTATTTATTTGTTTTTTTAGCTGCAGTGCAAGTCAAGCTATTGCTAAGAGTTTTCATGACTGTGATTTGAATTGGATGGTAGAGCATCCTATTGAAGAATGCACAGATTTATATGAAAAGAAAATTTCATCATTGACGGCAACGCAAAAGCAATATTTTGAAGATGAGTTTAAAAGAATTGTAGATGACAAAAGGACAGTACCTGTATGGGTTATAGCTGAGGAGCTTTCTTATCTTTTTAAGGATTATCCAACATCAAAAGTACTGTTTACTAAATTAAAAATAGATGAAAAAGTTAGCAGGACAAATGAATATGATAGTAAACAAATAAATTGGGATGATCCAACATGTTCGGATTGTTTATATTACTTCTTTATGCTTAAACAATTTAAAATTTTATCTTCTATGCTAGAAAAAAAAGGTATATTAGATACCAAAGAAAAAAACATGTTGCTTATTAGTAAACAACGTATTGAGTGCTTAACTGATATTATTGATTATCTGAGTAATAATCTGGACAAATCAATTGAACGAAAAACCATTATCGATAAATGCTATAATTAACAGTTTTTCTTTACACACCTAACAGTAAGTAACCTGATAAATATATTATGCTAAATGGAGATATATTTTAAATCAGGTTTTTTACTAAAGGGTGTATTGTCACAAAATCTCAATTAAAAAAAGAAAACCCTAACAAAAAAAGATGGTAATTATATAGATATGGCGACTTTACCGCTAAAAAAGGTTTAACAGCAAGACAATTTAAACCAAATTTAGATTCGGAATACTTTACTTGTGAAGATTTGCCGACTTTCATCACCCAAACGCAGACAGAGGCAAGCAAAATTCCTGATGCAGATAAAACATTGGTTGGCATATCAAAAGGTGCAAAATCACTGGCGTCACCATCAAAATCGGATACAACCGTAGGTCAAGTACTTAAAGACACCAAAATAAAAGTATTGAGTAAACAAATTAATATGAACTGGTTACAAATTGAGATTAACACATCTGAGACCGAAACTAAAAAGTTATGGGTAGAAAATAGTAAAAAGATAGCCGAAAAAGCCAAAGCTGAAGGGAATATAGAATTAGCCGAAGCAACCCCGCCTGGTGCCAACATCCTCTACAGCAGAGTGAATTAACCGGCAGCCAAAATGTAGTTCAAATACCGATGATATTTACTCTGAATGATAAAGAATTTCAAGCAGAAAATGCCCGCGCAGTTGACGACAAAGGTACGTTATGGATTTTAATCCCAAAAGATGCATTAGGCAGTGACAATCTACCTGTCCACGGTTGGGCAGCCATCGGGAGTGAAGGCGTAAAAAAAGTCAGTTGTTGGGACTGGTTTGATTTTAAGGAGATTATAGAAACCAGCAGTTTAAAAGAATTTTACCTGGGTGCGAAAAAAGCGGAAACCCGAAACAAACATAATGCTTCACTTGAGCAATATAAGCCAACCATTAAAGCGACCCTAACAATATTAGATAAACATATACGAATAATGAATATACGGCATTAACAACTGAGTGTTTTAGATGATTTTCATCCTAAACCTTAGTTGATTTTATTTACTCTGATATTGTGATTCAGTTACTTTTTCAAGCCAATCACTACTTTTACCATCGACAATATCGGCGAGAGCAAAATGGGTAAAATAATAGTCAGGTGACGCACCATGCCAATGTTTGACGCCAGCAGGTACCCATACAACTTCACCCGGATTAATCTCAATTATGTCATCACCCCATTTTTGAACACGTCCTTTACCGGCTACGCCAATTAGCATCTGGCCATTAGGATGAGTATGCCAATTGGTTCTTGCACCTGCTTGAAAAGTAACATATCCAGCGGATTTATCTAATGGATCTTTAGCTGTAATTAATGGTGAGATAGTGACATATCTGGTAAAATTATTTTCTGAGCCTTTAACCATTGTATTTATGTTATGTCGAATAATATAAATCTTATTATCCACCTTAATTTCCTCCTGATCGTTAGCTACAACATTAGGAGTGCTAAAGCTGAAAGTAAATAAAAAGAGTGTTGTTAGCCATGTACTTTTCATGTTGTTTTCCAGATTGAAGTTATTGTTGACGATTGCTCAAGACTTGATTAAGCACTGTTGTTGCATTGTTGGCTATATCTTTATCAATATGATTATTAATTAAAGCAATTAAATCTCGTAATTGTGACTCAGTTATACCATTATGCATGCTTACATTAATATGTGATTTGAGTTGTGTGTTTACATTACCTAAACTGGTTAAGGCAGATACCGTTATTAATTCACGAGTCTGATAATCTAATACACCACGTTCAAAAATATCTGCAAATAGATGCTCTTTTAAAAAAACTTCAATGGTAGGCACAAATGCAGCATAACCAGTTGAATGACCAGATGGAAGGACGCCAGTTAGTAAGGCTAAATTTTCTTTGCCTATCTCGTATTTACTTTTGTCTGTACGAACTTGATTAGGTTCTACGCCAATCTCATCATAAATCCCTTTTTCTTGACGACTTTTAAGAACTTTTTCAAAAGTAATAATACCATTTAAACTACGAGGAAAACCTGTATAAGCATACATTTGAATCAATATTTCTTTTATTTCATTAATTGTTAAACCGCAAGTCAGCCCTTCATCTAATGCCGCAGCTAATGACTCCAAATCACCTTGAGCGGTTAAAGCAGCAATTAATATAATACTTTGTTGTTTTGGTGTAAGAGTTGAACTTTCACTCTCCGGTAAAGTATTGGCATTTGAACCACTACTAAATATTGCCAGCAGAATGCTGGCAAAAAATATTCGAAACTTATTAAACATATCGTTGTTTCTGTAAAATAGACGGTACAATGCATCGTAACTCACTCATCGTTACAAAAAATTGAACACTTTGTACCGTTTTTAAAATGTATTAGAATTAATGTTTAGAGATTTTTATCGTAAAATTGAATTAATTTATCTACAGCTTGATCAACATATTTAGGTACCCAATAGGTTTCGATATGTGTTGCGTCAGGGATAAGATAGAGTTCTTTGTTTTTTGTTCCCGTAGCACCTTTGAACGCTTTTTCTGTCATATATAAAGAATCAGCTTTACTACCAGCCATCATCAATAATGGTTGATTTATTAGATCCATATTGCTGGCCGCATCAAAATGCATCAAATCAAGTAAACTGCTCATAGTGTATTTAGAACTTGAATTTGGATGGGCGTGAGTATATTGATAATATTCCATTCCTTGACGATAGAGTTCGAAAGGCAAACTCGCAATTTGGTCTTTAGTTAACTTATTATCTCCACCAACGTAAATAACACTACCCCCAGCGGCTTCTTGAGCTCTTGCATCAGTAGCTTGTTTTAATCGCTGTTGAATAGTATCTAACTGAGAATCCATATAACCATTACGGCGAACTAAACCTGAATCAAACATACTTAATGTAGCCACAGCTTTAAACCGTTTATCAGTTTGTGCAGCTTTGATTGAATAACCGCCTCCACCGCAGATTCCAAGCAAACCAATTCGATCGGTATCGGCACCTGCGTATTGGCTTATATAGTCTGCCATACCATGAATATCTTCAATTCTATTAGCTGGTTTATCCACATAACGTGGCTCACCTCCGCTACCACCTTGATAAGCAGCGTCAGCTGCAATAGTTATATAATCAAGCTCAGCTAAGCGTTGAGCATAAAGCCCTGCGACTTGTTCTTTAACTCCACCATTTGGATGAGCAACAACTACTACAGGATATTTTTTTGTCGGGTCATAATTAGGAGGGGTATAAATATTAGCAACTATTTTGATGCCATGAAGTTGGTAGGTAACAGGATGAATATTAACTTTACCTTTTATATTTTCAGTAATCGCACCTTGATAAGTCAATGTAAATGAATTTTTTCGATAATCATCAGCGACTGCACCACCAGCTAATGAGGCTGAAACAACCGTTGCCATAACCATTTTTTTAATCATTTTTATTTCCTCTTTATATTGATTAAAACCTAAAATTAATCGGCTTTAATCAAATATGAATAAAATTTAAGATGAGGAAAATTATAGTCGTCTATCAAATTACTTAAATATACAATTTTTGCAAATGTATGCCTATTTATCTCAAGAAATAGAGGAGATTGAATTTTATTCAATCTAACATGTAAATATTCGCGCGAGCTATTTTAAAAATTATTTAAAACAACAGTGGTTACTGCTTTGTCTTTTCCGAAATGTTAACCACTGCATCGACATCACTATTAGCTATAGTCTTTGCACCTTTTTGCTAAGCTATCCAATAAATATTTATCTCAATTAAAGGTATATTTATTACTCTTTCTTTTTATTATTGAAAAATGCTAACCAATAAACTGGCCACTTACTTTTTGATAGTAGATTGTTAACCACATAGGCTATTATTACTAAAGAAAGGGAACCTGAGAGCACAGGAAACAACAAAAAGTTGAAATCGTAATTAACCTGATTTGCTGTTAACAATATAACCAACGGATTAGCGCCTGCTGGTGGATGTACACATCTAAAGAATTGCATTGCTGCAATAGCACAACCCACCGCTAAAGCAGTAATAAAAATTGAATCACCAAATAATTTCAAAAATATAAGACCAATAAATGCTGATATAAGATGCCCAAAAATTACATTCCTTGGTTGTGCAAGAGGAGACTGAGAAACAGCAAATAAGATAACACATGAAGCTCCAAACGGAGCCATAATAAAATAGCTACCAGAATAGATAGTCAGATATTCCAGAGTTAAAATTGCCAAAGTTCCGCCTAACAGTCCTTGAAATAAATCAAGTAATTTAGGTCTATTAGGTAGTTTTTCACTACCCCAAAGAAAGAATTTCATTAATTGTTTTCCTTATAAGTTATAATATATGAATAGAAAATATGAACAGATCTGTACACAAAATTGATAGTAGTACAGATCTGTTCACTTTGCAATTTATTTAGGTGATTTATTTTGAAAAAAACATATGAATTAATTATAAAGACTGCTGAAAAACTGTTTTATCGAACTGGTTTTTCGAGTGTAGGCGTTGATGAAATTAGGGATATGTCAGGCTGCTCTAAAACCACTTTATACAATCACTTTGGAAGTAAAGATAAACTTATAGTGGAAGTATTAAAACATAGAGACTCAATATTCCGTTCAAAGCTTGTGAATTCTATTACTGGGCTTAATGGAAAAAATGCTATTTTGGGAATATTTAAATGGCATAAAAAATGGTTTTCCGAAGTGGATTATAACGGCTGCTTATTCATGCGAGCAGTAGAGGAAATGCGTGAAACCTTGCCTTGCGTATCAGATATACTTAAAGAGCATAAAGAATTTGTTAGAGGCCTAATTTATTCAAAACTTGAAGATTATTCTGATAAAGAGTCTTTGACAAATAAACTGATGGTGATTCTTGAAGGACTTATTAATATTGGTGTGGAGTATAAAAATGATAAGAATCTTAATGATCAGATTGAACAAGATGCCATTAATTTAGTGTTGGATCTGTTGGATAGGAATTCAGTGGGCAAATAAGAATGCTAAATTTAAAGTAAATATAAAATTTTCTCCTAGAATTTATCTAAACCACAAAGATGAGAGCTGTTCACTTTAGAGTGAAGCGCTATCATATAATCAACGGCTGATAATTTGTGAAATTGATATATGGTAAGTATAAAAACAAATCTAATTGTAAAAAAGAAGTTATGGAGTAAATATCTTCAATAATGTATTAATAGTTAGATGAAAATAGGAGTCATCTTGCAATCCTTTTGCAGAAATATAAGCACCTTGCAAAGCAGACATTAAGAGCGTTGCTGCTTCTAATGGTGCAAGAATATTAGAAATACTACCATCAGCAATCCCAATTTTTATAAGACTTTCTAGCGTTTTCTTCATAGACTCAAATCCACGATTAACCTCTGACGCTAACTTTTTGTTTTCCATAATAGCTCTGTCTCGAGCCATTTGACCAACCACACATCCTCTATCTATATTACGAGCTTTAAATAATAGATCTGAAAGTTTATTATATGCTTTTTTATCTGTATTTAGCACTGAAGCATTAAAACTTATCAGTTGATCGACATTATATTTTATTGCATGTAGGCACAGATCCTCTTTACCATTAAAATAGTGATAGAGGCTACCTTGACCGACTTCAGCACGAGTCAAAATATCTCTTGGGCTAGTAGCAGCTAGACCTTTTTCTAATAGGAGCTCAGCCATAGCTTTGATCAACTTTTCTTTAGAATTTTGTTTGTTATTCATTTTCACCATAAAACACCATACCACCAGTCGATGGTATGATTATAATTATTTATTTAATCTGTAAAATAGTATCTACTAAACGATTTGAAAAACCCCATTCATTGTCATACCAACTAACAACTTTGAGTAATTTGTCATCGATGACCTTAGTGAGCTTAGAGTCGAAAATAGATGAAGCTGGATTTTTAATAACATCAGATGAAACAATTTCATCTTCTATATAAACGAGAATACCATCTATTGTTTTAGAGCTAGTTGCTTGTTTAATAGTATCATTTACTAGTTGTTCTGTCACTTCTTTCTCTAGATTTAAAGTAAGATCTATCATTGATCCTGTAATTACCGGAACCCGAACAGATCCACCGTCTAATTTTCCATTCAACTCCGGAATGACTATGCCAATTGATTGCGCAGCACCTGTTGATGTAGGAACGATATTTTGAGCAGCACTACGCGCTCGCCTCATATCACGATGTGGAGCATCCTGAAGATTTTGGTCTTGCGTATAAGCATGGATAGTTGTCATAAAACCGGATTTAATACCAAAATTTTCATGTAGTACTTTTACTAAAGGAGCTAAACAGTTTGTTGTACATGAGGCATTTGAAATAATGTGATGTTCATCTTTATTATACATGTGGTTGTTAACACCTTGAACAATAGTCAAATCAACATTTGATGCAGGTGCAGAGATAAGAACTTTTTTAGCCCCAGCTTTGATATGGGCTTGAGCTTTTTTCCCGTCGTTAAACACACCTGTTGATTCCAGTACAATATCGATGTTGTGTTTAGCCCATGGGAGATTTTCAGGATGACGCTCTTGATATACAACGATCTCATGACCATCAATCACCAATAAGCCTTTTTTTACTTCGACACTTTTGGCAAAACGTCCAAAAGCCGTATCATATTTTAAAAGATGTGCTAGTTGTTCAATCGAACCTAAATCATTGATCGCAACAATTTTGATATTATGCGAACTCTCAAACAATGCACGCATAAAACTACGTCCAATACGACCAAAACCATTAATAGCTACATTAATCATAATTATCTCCATTTACATTTATATTTTAATAAAACATACCAATTAGTATGTATGTAAGATGATAATACACCACACTGTTTAAAAAGCAATAATTAATTAAATCCTTTTAAATATTGATATTTAAATATTTTTATTTGGTTTGTATGCAAGTTTTATCTATACGATTCGATACATACTGGTATGTATCGAATTAAAAAGAGGGAAGAATGAAAGAAATATCTATATTGGATACAACGTTAAGTGCTAGGAAATTGGTGCCAAAAAACGTAATGAATACAAAACAGAAATTTTAATTAGCTCTAGAGTTAGAAACCTTAGGAGTTAATCATATCGAAACGGGTTTTACTGATTCATAGCATTTGATTTTGAAGCTACAAAGTTGATTTAGAAAGTAAAATTTGGGCTATTTCTGTCAGAATAATTATTGACAAGTTTAGTATGGATTCTCGATATGAGTAAAAGCTTTATATTTTGACATGTTAGTATCGAAAGATGGCGGAAGCGCAGAGATTCGAACTCTGGGAGGGTCGCCCCTCGCCGGTTTTCAAGACCGGTGCTTTCAACCGCTCAGCCACACTTCCGCAATGGCTGTGAATATTAAAGGAGACGGAGTTATTTGTAAATAGCTTTTTTAATATTTTTTGTTGATCGCTCTAAATTTCATCATATTTTGTGAAAATTGCGCACTTGATGATGCTTTGCTCATCAAAAATAGTGTTGGAATCAAATTAATTGAGTATAATACAGCGCAAATAAAATAACGTATTGAAAAAATGTTAACGCAAATTGAGACTGATGATAAAGGTTACTTAAAAAATTGGCAGGATTGGACTGCTGATTTAGTACCTCAATTAGCTGAAAAAGAGTCGATTGAATTAACTGATGCACATTGGGAAGTTATCTTATTTGTTCGTGAATTTTATTTAGAATATAAAACTTCTCCCGCAATTCGAGCTTTAGTCAAAGCTATGGAAAAAAAATTTGGTGCTGAAAAAGGCAACAGCCGTTATTTGTATAAATTATTTCCGGATGGTCCTGCAAAACAAGCGACAAAACTTGCAGGTCTACCTAAACCAGTTAAATGTATTTAGGTTAAGGGAAAACAGATGATGAGATGGAAACTACCATTAATATTATTGATCGTGCTGGGCTACTTGCAATACTCATTATGGTACGGTAAGAATAATATTCATGATTATCAAGATAACTTGCAGATGTTAGCCAATCTTCATCAGGAAAATGAAAAATTGAAAAGCCGCAATGAACAAATGTTTGCTGAAATTAATGATTTACAGCGTGGTTTTGAGGCGGTAGAAGAGCGAGCACGCAGTCATTTAGGAATGGTTAAACCAGACGAATATTTTTATCGAATTATAATTGATTCTAACACTCAACAACAATAAGGCTTTACGTGACAAATACAAGTAATATTATTGCGATTGTTCCTGCTGCGGGTATAGGTTCCCGTATGAATAGCCAAACACCTAAACAATATTTAAAAATAGGAACAATGACAGTTTTAGAACATACGTTAAATAAATTATTAACACATCCCCAAATAGCCAAAATTATTGTTGTTATTAGTTCTAAGGATAAATTATTTAATACACTGTCAATTGCATCGCATCCGAAAATTAGTGTCACTATTGGCGGTAAAACCCGAGCGGATTCGGTTTTAGCTGGTTTACAATTACTACATGATGATCAATGGGCATTAGTGCATGATGCTGCAAGACCTTGTGTTGCTCACCAAGATATCACTCGTTTGATTGAAACAGTTACAAGACAACAACAAGGTGGAATCTTAGCAACTCGTGTTAGTGATACCATTAAACGAGCTTATCAAGATAACGATACAATCATTGAGCAATCAATTGATCGTACTTTTTTATGGGGAGCGGCAACGCCACAATTATTTAAAGCCGCTGAGTTGAAATCTTGCTTAAAAAAAGCTTTAACTCATCAAGTGGCAATAACTGACGAAGCTTCAGCTATTGAGTATTGTGGTGGCCATCCTTTATTGGTTGAGTGCCGTCGAGATAATATAAAAATAACTCGACCAGAAGATTTACTCTTAGCCTCTTTTTATTTAACTAAGCAGATTTAAAATAGGTAAAATATGAGAATAGGTCATGGATTTGATGTGCATAAATTTGGCGGTGAAGGACCGATTACCCTAGGAGGAGTTAAAATTCCTTATCAATATGGGTTAATTGCACACTCTGACGGTGATGTCGTTTTACATGCCATTACTGATGCTTTAATTGGTGCACTCGCTTTAGGTGATATAGGTAAACTTTTTCCCGATACCGATTCTAAATATAAAGGCATTGATAGCCGAATATTATTAAAAGAGGTTTACTCAATTATTCAAGCAAAAGGTTTTGAGCTTGCGAATTTGGATACAACAATTATTGCTCAAGAGCCTAAGATGCGCCCATATGTTGATCAGATGCGAGTCAACATTGCTGAAGATCTTAACGTTCATTATGATCAAATCAGTGTAAAAGCAACCACAACTGAGCAATTAGGTTTTACCGGACGTAAAGAAGGTATAGCTTGTGAAGCGGTAGTATTGTTAATAAAAAAATCAACAAAAAATCCAACCTAAAAGTAGGCATTATACGTGTTAGCAGAACTAAATTATTTTTATGGGAAACCAACCACAGCTGGAATTTATAAGCAACAATATGAAGATTTTATTGTTCAAGAAGAGCTAGGCTTTGAGCTTACTGGGGAAGGTGAACATGTTCTTGTTTATCTTAAAAAAAGAGATTGCAATACGGTTTTTGTTGCAGAGCAATTGGCAAAATATGTTGGTATTGCCGCTAAACAAGTAAGTTACGCTGGATTAAAAGATCGCCAGGCAGTGACTGAACAATGGTTTAGTTTACATATGCCTGGACAAGAAACGCCCGATTTTACCAATTTTGACTTAGCGGGTTGTCAGATAAAGCGAGTGACTCGACATAACAAAAAACTCAAGATTGGTGCTTTACAGGGCAATCATTTTAAGATTATTTTAAAAGAGTTAAGTCAGCATGCTGAGATAGAAACAAAACTAGCATTAATAAAACAACATGGCGTTCCTAACTATTTTGGTGAACAACGATTTGGGCGTGACCAAAATAATATTGAACAAGCTATCAAATGGGCACAAGGAGAAATATCGGTTAAAGATAGAAAGAAACGTAGTTTTTATTTGTCTGCGGCACGTAGTGCTATCTTTAATGATATTGTTAGTCAACGAATTGAACAGAACATTCATCAAACTGTGCTTGAAGGTGATATATTGCAGCTTGCCAATCGTGGCAGTTGGTTTGTTTCTAAAGCGGATGAAATAGCAACATTACAACAACGCTTGCAACAAGGAGAGATCAATATTACTGCTCCAATGGTAGGTGACTCATCTTTAAATACGCAAGGTGTTGCTTTACAATTTGAGCAAAGCTGTTTGAATAAATGGTCTAATTTTGCTGATCTGTTTAAAAAAGAGCGTCTTGAAACGGCAAGACGATCATTATTACTACGTCCGGAGCAATTAAACTGGCAATGGCTGGGAGAACATAGCCTTGAAATTAGTTTTTATTTGCCATCTGGTAGTTACGCAACAAGTGTGATACGTGAATTGATAATAAGAAATGAGTAACACAAATGCAAAGTTTGAAAATGCAGTCTTTAATTAAATTACTTAAGCAGCAAGGGATAAAAGATAATCGTGTTTTGAGTGCAATTGCTTCAATTCCGCGTGAATTATTTGTTGACGAGGCGCTTTCTCATCAAGCTTACGATAATCGTTCACTGCCAATTGGTAGTGGTCAAACTATTTCTCAGCCTTATATTGTCGCCCGAATGACTGAACTGCTTAGATTAGAGCCAAATTCTAAAGTCCTTGAAATTGGAACAGGTTCCGGCTATCAAACAGCGATATTAGCTAAATTAGTCGATCATGTATGTTCGGTTGAAAGAATTAAAAGCCTACAATGGAACACTAAGCGTCGCTTAAAACAACTTGATATTCATAATATTTCAACACGTCATGGTAATGGCTGGTTAGGGTGGGCAGAAAGAGGACCGTTCGATGGCATAATTGTTACAGCTGCGGCTTCAGAAGTTCCGCAAAACTTGTTAGCACAGCTCGCTAATAAAGGCCGACTAGTGATTCCTGTTGGTGAGAATAAGCAGATTTTGCAATTGATTGAACGTGATGGTGATAACTTTATTTCTAAAAATATGGGGGATGTAAGGTTTGTTCCATTAGTTAAAGGCGATATTGCATAAACTAGCCACCAGTTAGAATGATGGCTTTTATGACTATGCTAATAACTTAGTTTTTACTCTTTTAGTGTTAGTACTTTTTTCTTTTGAGTATCGCTAGCAGTATTAACTTAAATCAGCTATTTTTTTGTTCTGATAATTTCCATTCGCAGATACCATAAATCGCATTAAATAAGTAAATCAGATACTGGGTCGCTATCACAATATTATTGGTATAAATATTTAATCCAATGACTAACACATTTAATATTACCCATAAATACCAGTTAAAAGCATATCGCATCATTAACAGTAACTGAGCAACCACGCCTAAACCAAAAATAAAACTGTTGGTAATAAGTTGATAGATTGTGTTATCAACACTTAATGTGTTGGTCAAATAAACATTGAAAAACACAGCAGCAATCAGGAAAATTATGGAGCAAAGAAATATGTGTTCATTTAACGAACGTACTTTGACCTTGTCATTATTGTCTTGATTTTTATTCCAAGTGAACAAACCATAAATATGTGAACCAAAATAATAAAATGTTGGTAACCCAGCCCCGATATTGCCACCTAAAAAGTTGGCACAACACTCAGCCATCACAGCCAGCATTCCAACAACGTTGCCCATATTCTTACGTTTGGCTAATAAAATAACACATAATAAACCACACACAGCACCTATGTAAGAAACAGAGTAACGTAAATCTAATTGTTCAAAAGGGTCGGTAAATAAAAAGGCGATAGTGACACAAAGTATACAAAAGTACGGATATAACTTGTTGCGTCCTACTGATATAACTATTTGGCTTAATTTATTCATAATTAATACTCTTCATCATTAATAAGTTGATTAACCAATTCGATACTGCGTAAGTAACGTTCTTCATAATCGGGTGAATCTATTTGAATATAGTTAATATTATTTTTTTCTAACAATGTAATAAGCAATTGTTGAAAATCTTTACGTTGTTTTGGACTGCCTAAATGTCGTAAACCGTCTGCGACCCAAGGTGTATTGTTGCCCAATAAAATGACCAAATCGAAACGATAGTTGTTGATCATTGCTTGTAAGAAAGGATGCTCTTTGCCTTCATATTTTTTACAAAAGGCTTGAGTGGTGACAAAATCGGTGTCGATAAACGAAACCTTATTTGCATGTTTTATTGCAAAATCAATGTATTGAGCGTGACCAAGCGCAATTTTATCATAATCGGCATATTGTAAAGCTCTTTCATCCCCACCAAGTTGAGAAAAAACGTAATCTCGGCCGTATTCCCAAGCACTGGTAGTATTAAATACGTTTGCTAATTTATTGACCAAGGTTGATTTACCACTTGATTCACCACCTAGTATTGCGACAGTTCTTACAAAAAAGGGTCTTACTTCAGTTGGAATATATTGCCAATTTTTTAATGGTGCTCGCCTGATTTGAGTGCCGCTCACTTGCATAAATTGCCGCGTAGGATCGATTAGCACTGTCTCTAAATCAAATAAGTCTTTATACATCGAAACATCTTGCGGTTCGCTCGAGTAAACACAGTTAGGTTTGATGCCTTTTTCTCTAAATAATTTTTTAACACGTTCACTCCATTGATGCCAACCGTTAGGGTAAGCAGGAATACCGTCTTCTTCTAAAAGCTCTATATGGATGTTTTTCTGATACTTAAACGTTTGTAACAGCCACCGAATTCTATCGTTAATTGTTGGTTGGCGAGACATAGCACTTTGTTCAAACAATGCCATATCTCGGTTAGTATCAGAGCAGAGAACAACGTAAAGTTCATCTACTTGACTAATTGCTCGTTGAATAAGATAGATGTGTCCGGTATGCAAAGGATAAAATTTACCAAAAATAACACCAATTTTTTTATCTTTGGCGGATTCTTCGACTTGTAAGTACTGATGAAGTGAATGTAGTTTTTGTGCGCTAGGATTCTTAATTTTGTCATTAACAAGTTGACTTAAATAACCTTTTGTCATTTGACAGGCATCAGCAACAGTTTGTAGGGATAAATTTTTGCGTTTTATTGCTTTTTTTAAATAACTGAAGCTATTCATTTTGTTTCCTTCTCTGTTTTTTATTTGTAACAAAATTTACATTATTTTTATTAAATGTTCAATATATTAAACAAAATAATTAATATTAATGATTTTGTGTTTTTAGGGAATTAGACATACAATGATTTTGTGTTCTAGCTCTTTATTCATTTTGTTGATAAAAATGTTCTTATCAACTTTATTATTATGATTATATTTAAGGAAAGGAATTACATGAAAATTAAAACAGTTGTGCTTTTGATCGCTTGCTTCTCCGGAAGTGCTTTTGCAGATAATAATGTGACGCTAAATAAAGTAACATTATTTTTGAAAGGTGCAGAATTGGAAGGAGAGTCTAGGGTCTCATTAAAAAAAGGTGAAAATCAATTAGTTTTAACCAATATTGCAAATGGCACAAGAGCTAACTCCATTAATGTAGGATTTGACGATAATGACGTAAGAGTTTTATCAACGTCATTAAATGAAAATTATATTGATAATAAACAAAACGATGATGCAAAGCCATTACTTGAAAAGTTAAAACAGTTACAAGAAAAATACGATAACACTGAAATTCAACTGCAAGCAACAACCGAACAAGTCACTCTTTTACGTGGAAATCATTTGGAATTGCTATCAAAAGGGGCAAATAGTAATGTAACTGAATTAAAAAATATGTTGGAGTTTATTAAAACTAATTTAATTACTGCTTTAAGTGAAGAATACAAATTACAGAAAGAAATCGACCAATTGAAAGAGCAAATTCTAAAATGCCAAGAGGAGATTACGAATTTAGAAGAATCAACCAAAAACTCAACTAATGCAATTAATGTGACGGTTTATTCGAATAAAGATATCACTTTACCAATTAGATTATCTTATGTCACCAATGTTGCTGGTTGGAGTCCTGCATATGACGTACGAGTTGATGATATAAATTCACCAATGTATTTAACATATAAAGCTGATATCTATCAAAATAGTGGCCTGGATTGGAAAGATGTTGATTTTATTTTATCCACATCTAATCCAAGTAAAGGGATAACTGCTCCTTTTTTCCTGCCATGGTATATTGAAACGGTGAGCAGTAAAGGGTATAAAAAACTGGCAGCTGACGACTTTGGCGACAGCAATCGTTACAGCAGTTATTCGAATCAAGTTAATTCAAATGTAAATAATGTTACGGTTAATACTTTAGGTATTAATACCATTTTTAAGGTTAATTTACCCAATACTATAAAATCCAATTCTAAAAATAATATGCTAACTTTGCAAACTAAAGAAGTTGAAGCAAAATATCAATATGTTGCATTACCAAAATTGGATAATGGTGTTTATTTGCAAGCAAAAGTCGCAGATTGGGAAAAACTTAATCTCCTACCAGGTAAATTAACAGTATTTTTTGCGGGTAATTATATTGGTGAGAGTTATATTAATACTGAGGATTTGCCAGATACACTTGATATTGCTCTGGGACATGATAAAAATATTTATGTTTCACGTAATCGCAATGTGAATGAAACATCTAAACCTTCATTTTTTGGTAACGATATTACACAAAAATATGCTTATACTATAAATGTAAAAAATGCTAAATCATTACCGATAGATATTATGGTTTATGACCAACTACCGGTAATTAGAGATAAAATTATATCACTTAATGATACCAAATATGATGGCGCCGAATATGACCAAACAACAGGCAAACTCTCGTGGCAATTGAAGTTAAACCCAAGTGAAAGTAAAACTCTAAATTTAAGTTTCAAACTGACTTATCCTAAAGATCGAGTTGACGATATAATAGGGTTATAATTTCATTAAAACAGAAACAAAGTATGCTAAATCAGTGGTTAAACCAATTTAAACAAGACAGCCAAATCAGTTTGCTTGATATTCATTTGGTTGTGTTTTTAACTAACAAAGCTAAGTTGCATGATGAGTTAATCCTCAAACGTTTTAGCTTTTTGGTGCTATCACTGAGTAAAGAGGTAAGGTCAGGGCATGTCTGCCTTGATCTTACCAACTTGAACCAACAAACTATAGCGCCAGATGTCTGGCTGGATTTAGCTTCACCTACAACAAAGGATTGGCTAGATGCATTAGATCATGCTCAACATACACAAGTTGTGAGTGATGGCTCTAAACTTTCCCCCCTTATTCTTATCGATAATAAACTTTATTTTCAACGAATGTGGCACGATGAAAAGCAAGTAGCACAGTATTTTAATTGTAATGAGTTGACTGAAAATTCAGGGAACAATGTTGATTTGAAGTTAATATTAGACCAACTTTTTACCGACCGCCAAACTTTTATTGATTGGCAAAAAGTTGCCGTTGCGGTGGCATTGACTCGTAAAGTTGCCATTATATCCGGCGGGCCGGGAACCGGTAAAACCACCACGGTAGCAAAAATTTTAGCCGGAATCGTCTTAACTCAACCGAATGCAAGAATTGTGACCGCTGCACCGACGGGTAAAGCTGCTTCAAGACTGACAGAATCACTTAGTCGTGCTATTTCGCAACTCTCCTTTGATCATTTAAACATTAAAGCTGAAGCAGTGACGCTACATCGATTACTTGGTGCGAAGGCAGATAATCGTGAATTTAGTTATAATAAAAATAATCCCTTGAATATTGATGTGTTAGTGGTAGATGAAGCATCAATGGTTGATTTAAATATGATGGCAAGAATTATCGATGCTTTGCCTAAAAACGCACGCTTGATATTATTAGGTGATAAAGATCAGCTCTCCTCAGTTGAAGCCGGCGCAGTATTTGGTGACTTATGTGAATTTATCTCAACCGGATATAGCCCCGCTCGTGCAGAACAATTAAGCCAACTAACGGGTTATGCTATTCCATCGAGTCAACAAGTGGCCATAATAACCGATAGTATTTGTTTATTACAAAAGAGCTATCGATTCAATGAATCATCCGGAATAGGATTACTGGCTAATGCGGTTAAAGAAGGGCAAGTAGCCACCGCTAAAAAGCTTTTAGCTGATAGATTATTTCATGATATTCATTACCACCTTTTAACTTCCCAGCACGCATATGAAGCAGTATTGCATGATTGTGTTGACCATTATAAAAGTTATTTAACTGCTATCAATCCTAGAGGCAATAATGATATTGCTGACATTTTAGAAAAATTTGCTCAGTACCGGTTACTTTGCGCGGTACGTGAAGGCATGTTTGGTGTTGAAGGATTAAACAAACAAATCGAATCACTGTTAGCCGAAAAAAGATTAATTCATTTGAAAAACAAAGAAGCTTGGTATGTTGGCCGACCAATTATGATCTTGCGTAATAGCTCATCGTTAGGCTTATATAATGGCGATATTGGCATTACGTTAATGGCAGAACATGATAATACTAAACTGCGAGTCTATTTTCCTTTTGCTGACGGATCGATTAAGGGATTTTCGCCTTTTCGACTACCGGAACATGAAACAGCTTATGCGATGACGATTCATAAATCTCAAGGTTCAGAGTTTGATAAGGTCAATATTATTTTACCTACCGATTATTCACCACTGCTCAATCGTTCATTGCTTTATACAGCAATTACACGTGCTAAAAAATCTGTATCCATTTACGCTAATGAACAGATCTTATCACAAGCAATCAAAACACAAACCGTTAGACATAGCGGATTAGTTAATTTATTAGAAAATAAACAATCGTAATATTACGTTTTGAGGCTTGTAGCACAATCCAAACGGCGAACTAAAAACTACAAATATTGCGAGATATAAAAAAACAGGGCAATTTGCCCTGTGTAATTGATTAGTGAATAATCTTGGCTAAAAAGTCTTTAGCACGATCAGATTGAGGATTGGTAAAGAATTGCTCTTTAGAGGTATCTTCAATAATTTCACCGGCATCCATAAAAATGACACGATGCGCAACTTTTCGAGCAAAGCCCATTTCGTGGGTTACAACCATCATTGTCATGCCTTCATACGCAAGCTCAACCATAACATCAAGTACTTCGTTAACCATTTCTGGATCGAGCGCTGATGTTGGTTCATCAAATAACATAACGATTGGATCCATGCAAAGTGCGCGAGCTATAGCGACACGTTGTTGCTGACCGCCCGATAGCTGTGCAGGGTATTTATCTGCGTGGGCAAGTAAGCCGACTCGCTCAAGAAGGTTTAACGCTTTATCACGAGCTTCATCTTCAGCTCTACCTAATACTTTGATTTGAGCAAGCGTAAGATTTTTTAAAATTGTTAAATGTGGAAACAGTTCAAAATGTTGGAATACCATACCCACTTTAGAACGTAATTTAGCTAAATTAGTGGATTTGCTCGTTACTTCTGTTCCATCAATAATGATTTTACCTTGTTGAACTGGCTCTAAACCATTTACCGTTTTTATTAGTGTGGATTTTCCAGAACCTGAAGGTCCACAAACAACAACAACTTCGCCTTTACCGACTTTGGTACTACAGTTTTTTAAAACTTGAAATTGTCCATACCATTTTGATACATTTTCTAAGGAGATCATCGACTTATCCCTTTCTTGAAATAATTAACTAAACGTGAAGCAGTAAAACAAATTATAAAGTAACTTGCCGCTGCAAATATAATCATTGAATATTTAACTGTACCACCTTGTACATTACCGATTTGCGTCACACTTGCGCCAAATAAGTCGATTAAACTCATGACATAAACAAGCGAAGTATCCTGGAACAAGATAATACCTTGAGTTAATAATAGTGGCACCATCGATCTAAATGCTTGCGGCAGAATAATTAAACGCATAGCCTGACCTTTTGTCATACCGAGTGCATAGGCGGCGTGATATTGGCCTTTTGTAACTGCATTGATACCAGCACGAATGATCTCTGAATAATATGCCGCTTCGAAAAGGGCAAAAGCGATCATCGCTGAGACAATTCGTACATCTGCATAAGGCGGCAGATTAAAGACGAATTTTATTACTTGTGGTAACGCTAAATAGAACCATAACAATACTAATAATAATGGAATGGAACGAAATAAATTAACATAACATTTTGCAAAAATATTAAGAAATTTATTATTTGATAGGCGCATTAATGCTAAGACTGTTCCCCAAATAATGCCGAAAATAACAGCAATCAAAGTAATTTTAGTCGTTAACCATAATCCGCTTAATAATAGATGATAATTATCGCTTACCAGTGAAGGTATATTGGCAATCCAAGTATATAACTGCATATTATCCTCCGTGACTCATGTTTGGCAAACGAGTATGTTTCTCAACAATTCGCATAATGGTAAGTACAGCATAGTTAATAAGCATAAAGGCAATTGTTACACCACACAATATTTCAACAATACTATTGGTCGATTCATTGATGCGATCAATTTGTCCAATCAAGTCAATTAACCCAATGGTTGATGCAACAGAGGAATTTTTAATAATATTGGTCATTTCCGAAGTTAATGGTGGAATAATACGCCTGTAAGCATTTGGTAATAATACGTACTGATAAGCTTGTCGGTTTGTTAAACCAAGCGCAATTGCGGCATATCTTTGTCCTTTTGGCAAAGTTTGAATACCGGTTCTGACCTGTTCAGCAATACGAGCAGAGGTAAATAAACCTAAAGCAATTGATGCTGTAATAAATGAACTGATATTTGGTGATAATCCCGAAATAAACCAAGTTTTTAAACTCCCGGTCAATAATTCAGGTAGTATCATGTACCATAAAAACATTTGAACAAGTAAGGGAATATTACGAAACAGCTGAATGTAGCCAGCGGCAAATTTATTTAAAAATTTGTTGTCCAATGTTCTGCATATACCGACAAAAGACCCTAACACAAATGCAATAATCCATGCGGTAACGGCTAATGAAACTGTGACAAAAATACCGTCCAACAACCAGTTTAGGTAAATTCCGTCACCATAAGGGGTGGGTTCAAAAAATAGTGTCCAATTAAAACTCATAATATATTTAATTCACTAAATTAGATTATGTACTAAATGCCAATTACATTTAGTACACAGGATTAGAAAGAATAAGAAAAGTATTAATCTAATGCTTTATCGTTAGGATTTGCAAAAAGCTCAACCATTTTAGGTGAAATTTCCAGATCCATATTTGCGCCTTTTGGCGGTACTGGTTGAGTAAACCATTTGTTATATGATTCCAGTGCTTTTCCTGATATTTGAGCATCAGCAATGGTTTTATCCATTAATTGTTTAAATTGAGTATCGCCTTTTCTTAACATACAGCCATAAGATTCATAAGATAACGGTTCGCCAACAATTTTCCATTCTGTTGGGTTAATTGCGCGAGAACGTTCACCAGCAAGCAAAGCATCATCCATTAAAAATGCTACTGCACGACCAGTTTCAAGAGCATTAAATGCATCACCATGATCTTTTGGCGTAATAATACGAATGCCTAAGCCTTCTTTACTATTGATTTGATTTAAACGAATTTCAGAAGTTGTACCTGCTGTGGTAACGACATTTTTACCTTTAAGATCTTCAATACTTTTAATGTCGCTATCAGCTTTCACTAAGAAACGTGTACCAACAATAAAGATGCTGTTCGAAAAATCAACCGTTTTTTGGCGTTCAAGATTGTTAGTGGTCGAACCGCATTCAAAATCATAAGTGTAGTTATTAAGTAGTTGAATACGAGTCTTAGAAGTAACAGGTAAATATTTTACTTTTAGATCTGGTAAATTTAACTCTTTTTTAACTGCTTCTACAATCAGATTCGAATAATCTTGTGAATAGCCAATGACCTCTTGTTTTTCACCATAGTAGGAAAATGGAATAGAAGATTCACGATGACCAACAACAATCACACCACTATCTTTAATTTTGGCTAAAGTACCAGTTAGTTCTTCTGCAACCGCTGATCCGCTAATTAGACCTAACATTGCAAATGATAATACTAATTTGGTTAATTTTGTCTTCTTGTTCATACTCATCTCCTACTGTTTAATTTGTATCATATTAAATTTATTTAATATTTTTACAAAGGGCGTATATTATAACTTATTTTTTAGCATAAAAGTACTTTTTACTATTTATTTGTAGATAATTGGAGCTAGATACAACGTCAGATTCTGGCATTTTAACAATAGATTTTTACCCAATTTCTTTAGAAACCAATTACATATAAGCAATAATTGTGCCAGTCTTACTAATTATGACGTTTTTTTATAAAAAGTGAGATAAGCATTAAAGATATGATTAAAAAATAGAGCTTATTTCCCCATTTGGCATAAGGAGTTAGACCAGTGGTGGGTGAAATCGTGTCGATTAATACATCAGTTTTAAATTGAGGTAATTGTTTAATGATATTACCTTTATGGTCTATTATCGCTGTAATACCATTATTGGTACTGCGAATTAACGGTCTACCAAACTCTAATGCTCTAGCTTGCGCCATTTGCAAATGCTGCTTAGGCCCAATGCTGTCACCAAACCACGCATCGTTGGAAACGGTTAATAAAAAATCAGTATCAGCCGTGAAATTCTGCCACATTAAATCAGATAAGATGATTTCATAACAGATAGCAGTGGTAAATTTAAATCCTTTCATGGTCAGTGGCGGTTGGTTTACTCCCCCCGGTTGCATCGAGGACATAGGAATATCGAGTATATTGGTCAAAGGTTGAAGTACGGATTCTAAAGGCGTGAATTCACCAAATGGTACTAAATGGTGTTTTTGATAGCGATTAGTTGTTGGATATTGATAAGGTTTTGGTTCTCCTAACACGATCAAGCTATTATAAACTTCGCTAGTTGGGCTGTTTCCAAATTGACTAAAGCGGTAATCAATAATTCCTACAGCGACCTCTGAATCATTCGCTCTGGCTTGATTATCAATATATTGCAAATAGGGTTGCTGGTTGAGTTCATAATCGGTGATACTGGCTTCAGACCAAATAATAATTTTGTTTTTATCTAAGTTGTCTTCGGTCAGCTTAGCGTAGGTTAGTAATGTATTATTCAGTTGCTCAGATGACCAACGTATTGACTGAGCAATGTTTGCTTGCACTAAAACAAAATTGGCTGAACGCTGATTATCAATAGTTGTCCATTGAATATTTTTGAGTGAAATTGGTGCAATTAAGATCACTAACAGTGCAATAATTGCACCAAATGCGTGCCATTTTTGGACTGTTTTAATCAGCTTATGTAAGCTAAAAACTAATAATCCACATAAAATGGTGAAAATAAGATTAAGCCCGTCAATCCCCACAATTGGAAAAAAGTTCCGTAATGGGCTATCAAGTTGGCTGTAACCGAATTGTAGCCAAGCAAAACCAGTAAGAATATAACCACGTAAAAATTCGGTTATTTGCCAAACAATTGGCATTATCAGTACCAGTTGTTTAAACGTAAATGGTTTAGCCACTCTATCAGCTGAGCGAATAAGGAAAGCAAACAGCATTGGAAAGAGTGATAAATATAAAACTAAAAAACCTAAAATAATAACGGCAATAAAGGAGGGGAGTTCGCCATACTGTTTAATACTGAAATATATCCAGTGAATGCCAGCTGAGAAATATCCAATACCCCAGCAAAGTCCTAGAACTAAAGCTTGTTTTTTGGATTTGTTTGCTATTAACCATAACAGTCCGGCAAATGACACAAACGCCAAAGGCCAGATGTGAAAAGGCGCATAGCTAAAAACAGCAATGGCACCGAATACTAGACTGAATAAAATCTGTTTAAGCATGCTCCGGCATCTCTAAATTTGGCACGGTTGCGCCATCAGGTATGGTGACATGTAATTGAATTATTCGTCTTCTATCAACAATTGTGACCTTAAATTGATAGCCGTCAATTGTGATACTTTCACCACGTAAAGGTAAACGACCGAAATGTTGCATCACCAATCCACCAATTGTATCCATTTCATCATCACTAAATGAAGTGGCGAAAATTTCGTTGAAATCTTCAACTGGTGTAAGTGCGCGCACGGTGTAAACCGATTGGCTTAAGCGACGGATATCACGATCTTCAATTTCATCGTATTCATCTTCAATATCACCGACAATAAGCTCTAAAATATCTTCGATAGTGACAAGTCCCGATACCCCGCCAAATTCGTCAATCGCCATTGCCATATGGTAGCGCTGCATACGAAACTCTTTGAGCATATGATCGACACGCTTACTTTCCGGCACAACTACAGTTGGTCTTAAGATCTTTTTTAAATCAAAATCATTAACGCCTTGGCGTATATAGATAAGTAAGTCTTTGGCTAATAAAACACCTTCAATATGATCTCTATCTTCACTAATTACCGGATATCGGGAGTGACCATGTTCAGAAATAATATCTAAACATTCATCAAGTGTATAATTATCTTTAATTGTTACAATTTGAGAGCGGGGAATCATGATATCGCGAACTCGCTGTTCGGCTATATCCATTACACCTTCAATCATATCAAGGGTGTCAGGATCGATAAGCTCGTTTTCTTCTGCTTCACGAATCACTTCAATCAGTTCTTCTTTATCTTTTGGTTCTGAATGGAATAACTGACTTAACCATAAAGTAAACCCTTTTTTTGGGCTCCGGTGATTGTCATCACTCATTTGCTCTTTTCCTTTCTGTCTTGTTGTTTTAAAGATTCTATTTAGTTGATAGAAGTAATATTAAAAATTTTATTTAGTCAATTGGTTGATAAGGGTTATCAAATCCTAATTGATTCATAATATCAATTTCGATATTTTCCATTTCTTCAGCTTCTTCGTCAAGGATATGATCATAGCCTAATAAATGCAAACAGCCATGAACGATCATATGTGCCCAATGTGAAGATAATGATTTGTGTTGTTCTTTCGCTTCGGCTTCAACCACTTGTTTACAAATAACTAAATCGCCCAGCAAAGGTATATCAATTTCAATCGGTGACTCGAAAGGGAAAGACAGCACATTAGTTGGTTTGTCTTTATGACGATAAGTATTGTTTAATTGCTGACTTTCTTGCTCATCAACGATACGAATGGTAATTTCAGCATTTTCCATAAATTGTGGCAAAATGACTTCCAACCACTGCATAATCTGCTGCTCGGTGGGTAAATTTTCATTATGCTCGGTGGCAATTTGCAAATCTAAAATAACTGCGCTCATTTTATTGCTCTTATTCCCGATGATAAGGATGATTAGTGGTTAAACTCCATGCTCGATACAAGCTTTCAGCAACAATCACCCGCACCAAAGGATGTGGTAAAGTAAGTGGTGAGAGTGACCAACTTTGTTCAGCTGCAGCTTTACATGCAGGTGATAGACCTTCAGGGCCACCAATTAATAAACTAACATCTCGACCGTCTGTTTTCCAGCGCTCCAACTGCTCAGCTAAATTGTGGGTGGTATAAGGTTTACCCGGAATGTCCAAAGTCACAATACGGTTACTTTTGCCGCATGCGCTTAACATAAGCTCGCCTTCTTTGTCTAATATACGGGCGATATCAGCATTTTTAGTACGTTTGCCGGCTGGTATTTCAATAAGCTCTAATGGCATATCTTTAGGAAATCGAGAACGATAATCATCAAAGGCGGTAATGACCCAACTCGGCATTTTATTGCCAACAGCAATAAGCTGTATTTTCACGCCATTAACTCCAAAGTTTTTCGAGTTCGTAAAGTTGGCGGCTCTGTTCTTGCATGATATGTACAATAACTGAGTCCATATCAACCACGACCCAATCGGCATCGTTTTGGCCTTCACTACCTAATACAAGGTGCCCGTGTTTCTTCGCTTCGTCAAGTAAATGACCGGCGATTGATGCTACATGACGATTAGATGTGCCAGTACAAATAATCATATAATCAGTAATACTTGATTTACCACGTACATCAAGAGTTACGATATCTTGACCTTTTAGATCATCAATTTTATCTATAATAAAATCTTGTAACGATTGTTGCAAAATAAACTCTCTATTCGAATAAATAAAGCGCTAGTATAGCATATTTTTAAAAATAGCGAGCAGATCAGCCTAAGCAATCATTTTTTGACAAGAAGTTTCAGATTTACTATACGTTAAAGTATAAAACCGCTGTTTTGCATTCTATTCCATTAGAGCGAAATGACTCGATCAAATAACGGATTATCAGTCAAACGATGCGTGACCATTAGCAATGTTTTATCATGGCAAACCTGTTTAATTAATTGAATAATTTGTTGTTCAGTGTGCTGATCCAAACTTTCTGTCGGTTCATCCATTAATATTAATGGTGAATTATGCAGTAGTGCTCTGGCAATACCGATGCGGCGAATTTCGCCCCCCGATAGCGAGCGCCCACCCTGTCCAAGGGGTAAATCTAAACCATGCTCAGTAGTAAGAAGCTTATCGAGCTCAACTTGCTGTAAGACTTCTATTAACTGCTGATCAGAAGCTGAGCTGTTACCAATTAATAAATTTTGTCGTAAGCTATCGCTAAAAATCGTGATAATTTGCGGAACAACTGCTATGGCCTGTCTAAGCGTTGGCTCATCGAGCTCATCAATTGCGACATCGTTGATGTAGATCTGCCCAGTATTGGGTTGCCAACTGCGGGTAACTAAATTTAGCAAAGTCGATTTTCCGCAGCCTGTTTTGCCTATTAAGCCAACATGTTCACCGGCATTGACGGTTAATGAAAAATTGCTCAATACGGCAAATGGTTGATTAGGGTAACTGAAACTGATGTTATCAAATTGGACTTTAGCTTTGCTTAAATCCAGCGATTGCCCATGCGGGATAAATTCAATTTCCGGTTTTTGGTTAAATATTGCCGTTGTACGTTTCGCAGAAGTTAATACTTGCCCTAAGAAAATAAAGGCCGTTGGGATTGGAGCTAAAATTTCCGAGCTGGCAAGGCAGACAAACACAAATAGCGCAACTATAGGTGATAGAGTATATTGAGTAATTAACCACAGTACGAGCAGTGTTAAAATTCCGGTAATAAGTAGGACTAATGCGCTTGATAATGCCATTAATGCTGACTGTTTTTGCTGGTTATTTAGCCAGCTTGATTCTAATTGATCTAATTTAGTGCGGTATCGAGGCTGAGCGTTAAATAGTGTCAACTCAGCTTGTCCTTGTAAATAATTGATCAGCAATAAGCGATATTCACTTTGTTGCTTAGCAAGCGTTTCACCTAATTGCTTACCTGCATAATAAAAAACCACCGGCACGACCAGTAAAGTAAGTGTCAGCACAATGGTAATAATTAATGCAACAGGTAGATTAATCTGACTAAGTGCAATAAACATCACGCCAATAGTGATTAGAGCAGTGATAATCGGTGAGAAAAGTTTTAAATATAAGTGATCAAGCGCATCGATATCGACAATAAAGCGATTGAGTAAATCGGCACGTTGGTACTGAGATAATTGGTTTGCACTAAGAGGTAAAATCTTTTGAAAAGCTAGCGTTCTTAAATAGGACAAAATTTGAAAAGTCGTATTATGATCAACTAACCGCTCCATATAACGTGAAGCTGTACGAGTGATTGCAGCGCCACGTACCCCGGCAGCCGGTAGCATATAGTTAAAAGTATAGAGTCCAGCGACCCCAACAAAAGCCGTAGAGGCTAAAAACCAGCCAGATAACGAAAGTAAAAATACGCTGGCAAAAAGGGTAAGTATCGACAACGACAAACCGAGTAAAATTTGCCAAAAATAGTGTTTATAAAGTGCAATATAGGGGCGTAATGTTGCTATCATAAACTCTCCTTGATATGACAATGTAAAAGCCCTTTAGAAAGTTGCCAAATTGAATCATACGAATGCAAATCCTCATTTTGGTGAGTAATTGTTATACTGTTTGTTGCAATATTATGATGTTCTAAATTTTGCACCGTTTGTTTATCTAAACTGGCGGTCGGCTCATCAAGAATAAGTAATTGACATGGTTTTAGCATCGCTCTTGCCAGTGCGATACGTTGTGCTTGCCCTACCGATAAACGAATGGCATCTTCGCCCACTTGAGTATCTAATCCATTGGGTAATTTAGCGATAACTTCCGCTAATTGCGCTTGTGAAATGACAGATGCCAGCTGCTGATCGGTGGCATTTGGATTACCAAGTAAAATATTTTCACGTATTGAGCCGTTAATTAAATAAGGATTTTGACCAATCCAACTTATCTGCTTTTGCCAACTTGACAATGTTAACTGATTAAACTCAATTCCATTAATTTTTAATGAGCCTTGATAGGGTAAAAATCCTAATAACACCTGCATCAACGACGTTTTACCTTCACCGCTGGTACCGATTAAAGCCAATTTAAACGGCGCTTTAAGCGTAAAAGATAATGGACCAACAATCGGCTTATTCTCACTTGATAACACAATTAAGTTATCTGCTTCAATGGTTTGTAGTGAATCATTAAAATCAATTGTTGCTGTAGCATTATCAAATTGCTGTTTAGCTGATTTTTGCGTTAAAAAAGTTTCAATATTGTCTGCCGCGGCAATCGCTTCAGCTTTTGCGTGATAATAGGTACCAAGATCGCGTAATGGTTGAAAAAACTCAGGTGCTAAAATTAAGGCAAAAAAACCGGCAAAGAGAGTTACGCTGCCACTATATGAGCCAAAATCGAACTCGCCTAAATAGGAAAAACCAAAATAAACCGCCACAACAGCTATTGAGATAGAGGCAAAAAACTCTAGAACGGCTGAAGATAAGAATGCCATTTTAAGCACTTGCATGGTTTTAACTCGAAAATCTTCTGACGCTTTTTTAATTTCGTTCGCCTGTTTTTCACCTTGATTAAATAATCGGATAGTGCTTAAACCTTTTAACCGGTCTAAAAAATGTCCGCTCAAATAGGCTAATGCTTTGAAGTGCCGGCGATTAATATCAGCAGCGCCCATACCAACCAAAATCATAAAGATTGGGATAAGTGGGGCAGTGCATAATAAAATAGCCGCAGCAGCCCAATTAAAAGGTAAAATTGCGATACAAATTATGATAGGCGCCATACTGGCTAATCGCATTTGTGGTAAATAACGCGCAAAGAAATCTTGCAGATTATCAACTTGTTCAATAACTAAAGTACTTAAGGCACCAGTGGTACTTTGATTTAAATAAGCTGGACCCAGTGCTTCAAATTGATTAATTAAATCCTGCCGAATTTGATTACGTACTTTTCTGCCCAAAGCAAAATTAATTTTTTCCCGAAAATAGATCAATATTGCTCGCGCTAATAGGATGACAATTAATAGCAAGAAGTAGATTAAAACTTCTGAGAAATTAACTTGTTCAATGATTATTTTTTGTAAAATAGTGGCAAGCAATGCAGCTTGAGCAATCATGAAAAGAGTCAAGATAAAGCCGGTTAAAATCGAGGCACGCAGATTTGATTGGTATTTTTTTGCGTGTTGTTTCAACCAGCTAAGTAAGTAAGTTTGACGTTTTTTATCTAATGACATGGACTGTTTTATTTACTTAATATTATCCAAATAAAGTTCAGCATCTAAGGCAGCCATGCAACCTGTTCCTGCCGAAGTAATCGCTTGACGATAGATATTATCCATTACATCGCCAGCGGCAAAAATTCCTTCTATACTTGTTTGGGTTGCATTACCATGTGTGCCCGACTTAACTTTAATGTAACCATCTTTCAATTCAAGTTGACCTTCGAAAATATCGGTATTGGGTTTATGCCCAATTGCAATAAATAGACCTAATACCGCTAACTCTTCGGTTAAGTTAGGATCTTGCGTGCTTCGCAGTCTTACACCCGTTACGCCCATATTATCACCAAGTACTTCATCAACAATTTGATGAGTATGTAAAATAACTTTTCCTTCTTTGACCTTTTCAGCCAATCGATCCATTAGGATTTTTTCAGCTCTAAAGCTACCACGGCGGTGAATTAAATGGACTTCGCTGGCGATATTTGCCAAATATAGTGTTTCTTCAACGGCTGTATTACCACCACCAACAACAGCGACTTTTTGATTTCGATAAAAAAATCCGTCACAAGTTGCACAGGCTGAAACGCCTTTACTTTTAAACGCTTCTTCTGAGGGTAAGCCAAGGTATTGTGCTGATGCACCAGTTGCAATAATAAGTGCATCGCAACTGTATTGGGTTTCACTGCCGAAAAGTTTGAATGGTTTGCGACTAAAATCAACCCGATCTATATGGTCTAAAATAATTTCAGTATTAAATCTTTCTGCATGCTCTTTCATTTTTACCATTAATTCCGGGCCGGTTAATTCAGGAGCGCCTGCTGGCCAGTTTTCGATTTCTGTCGTGGTGGTAAGTTGACCGCCTTGTTGCGTACCGGTTATGAGTACTGGCGATAAATTAGCGCGTGCGGCATAGACAGCAGCTGTATAACCGGCAGGGCCAGAACCAAGTATTAATAAACGTGCATGTTTAGTTTTCATTATGTTAATTCCTTCCTTTCAAACATTCCGGCATTATTAAGCAAAATTGAAACGATTAGTGGTTGATAAGTCTAACATTATCAAGCTCTTTCGTGCAAAAAAAATGATTATTGCAGCAATAGGCTAGGGCAATAGTAATTGATTAACAACATAAATTTGATTTATTTTTTAGATTTAAGATTCATCTCTACTTTTCCAAACATAAAGTTTTACTAACCCGTCTATTTGGCTCTTCGGCTGTAATTAAAGGAAGTGATATAGGCTTAAAAACAAAAGTCATATTTACAATCCAAAACAACTTATGCCAGAGCCATTATTGTTTTGACATTATTAACCATTTTCGCCAGAAAATTGAAATATTATGTTGAGCTTTAGATTTTTAGCGTATGTATGAATTGGTCATTAATAACTTAAAATTGAAATCGGTTATTGGACATCGATGAGTCTTTCCGAGTCGCCTTGCGACGACCGGGAAAGTCACCTATCAATTATTCAGATAAGTGGGTTGTGATTTCAGAAAGAGACCAACGCACGTGCTCGGTTGGCTCATTGATACGATAACCAAAAGCCAAACAAAGCCCAATACCAAAGGTTTCAGCGCTAAATTTAGGCATATATTTTTCTAATATTTGAACAATACCGTCATATTGGAATCCACCGATTGTGCAAGAATCGATTTCTCGATAGGCCGCTGCTGTTAACATATTAGCGCAAGCGATATAATCTTGCATTTCACAAGCATGATCAATCGTTAAGCCATTGGCTAATCCATGATTATAAAAATTTATAATTGATTGGCAGGTGTTATCAATCGCTGTTTGATCATCACTATCGGGTAGTGTGCGTGCAACTGTTCGGCGAAAGTACTCGCTTTGTAGCGTGAAATTATTTGCTTTACGATAAAGCACGATAACAAAATGTGAGCAACTTGTGACTTGCTCCTGATTATAACACACCGTGCGCAACTCTTTTTTTATTTTGTCATTGTCGATAATAACAAAGTGCCAAGGCTCAAGCCCAAATGCTGAAGGAGATTGTCGCCCGGCTTCTAAGATATATTCAATGTCTTCACGGCTAATTTTTTTAGTCGTATCAAACTTTTTACATGCGTGTCTAAAATTAAATGCTTGAGTTAATTTGTCCATTATTATTCTCCTGAGATTTTGTATTCCATGGGGCAACTTTAAATAATAATAACATACCGGGTATAGCTAAAACTGCACATAAAATAAAAAATGTCGTCCATCCTAAATAGGCGACCATAAATCCGGTGGTTGAGTTAATTAATGTTCTGGGGACTGATGCAATACTGGAAAATAAAGCATATTGGGTTGCTGTATAAAGAGGATTTGTTGTTTTGGCGATAAATGCAACAAATGCTGCTGAGCCTAAACCTACTCCTAATGCCTCAAACCCTATAACTAAAGCTAATGAAATTTTTTGCTCTAAATTTATGACTGTATATGGTCCTTCAATAGATAGCCAAATAAAACCAAAAATAGAAACAACTTGAACAACGCCAAAACACCAGAGCGCACGGTTAATGCCAATTTTAATCATCATTATACCACCGATTAAAGCGCCAAATACACTTGGCCATAACGATGCATTTTTGGCAATCAAGCCTAGGTCTAAACGGCTAAAGCCCATTTTTAAATAAAAAGGTGTTGCCAACGAAGTAGCCATGCTATCCCCTAATTTATAGAGAAAAATGAAGGCTAAAATTAACATGGCCGATTTTAAACCATTACGGGTAATAAATTCGCTAAATGGTTTGGTAATAATATCTTCAATACTTTGATTTTTCGGTGCTTGATTAGGAGGCTCTTTAACCATTAAAGTCATGATAATGGCCGGAAGCATAAAAAGTGCAGTGATAATAAACACACTATTCCATGGTAAATAATTGGATAATATCAGCGATAATGTACCCGGTACTAAGCCTGCAATACGATAAGCATTGGTATGGATACTATTGCCAAGACCCAATTCATTATCCAGCAATAACTCTCGCCTAAATGCATCAAGTGCGATATCTTGTGTCGCTGAAAAAAGGGCTATAATAAAACTGATAAGAGCGATTAACCAGATATTTAATGAGGGCGATAAAAAACCTAATATCGCAATAAAGGCTAGCAATGTCATCTGGGACGCTAACATCCAACCTCGTCGCCGACCTAAGCCAAAAAGTGAGATTCTGTCCATAAATGGAGCCCAAACAAACTTAAAGATATAAGGAATTTGGGTCAATGAAAAAACGCCGATTGTTTGTATATTAATCCCTTCACTTTCCAGCCATGCAGGTAAGAGTTGTAATAATATATAAAAAGGAAGCCCTGAAGCAAAACCAGTAAAAATACAGATCAGCATTTTAGTGGTAAAAACAGTTTTTAAAATGGAATGTTGCGTATCATTCATTATTTAACTTTATTGGTTAGTTTTTAGCAAAGTGCTATGATAACACAGTAATAAAAAAAATAATTGCTAAAGCCGGCATAAAGCGTTATTACTGTAAAGAATCAATTAAAAACTAGTTTTGCCAATCTGTAACCAATTTTTTAATACCTATTCAAATTTTATGTTTGTCAAGAAGTTTCAGAAAATGTATACGTTTCAGTATAAAAATGGAAAATCAAACTAGTCAACATTAACCGTTACGCTACAAGAGAGGCAGTAAAATGAAACAAACAATAAGAGTTGCTGTATTTAGCAGTAAACATTACGACAAAGAATACTTAGAAATTGCGAATAAAAAATTTAAATTCGATCTTGAGTTTTATGAGCACAAATTAAGTCATAAAACGGCTGTGACTGCGCAAGATTACGATGCGGTGTGTGTGTTTGTAAATGATGAAGTAAATAAACAAGTATTACAAAAATTAGCCCATTATGGCGTTAAAATTTTAGCATTACGTTGTGCGGGTTTTGATAATGTTGATTTAGCTGAAGCCAAAAAATTGGGCATTACCGTTGTTCGCGTGCCAGCTTATTCGCCAGAAGCTGTTGCTGAACATGCGGTTGCTTTAATGATGACCCTTAACCGTCGTACACACAAAGCTTATCAACGTACTCGTGATGCTAACTTCTCATTAGACGGGTTAACCGGATTTAATATGCATAATCGCACTGCTGGCGTAATTGGCACCGGTAAAATTGGTTTAGCGGTCATTCGGATTTTAAAAGGCTTCGGCATGCACATATTAGCGCACGACCCCTATCCTAATGATGCAGCAGTTCAACTCGGTGCAAAGTATGTCGAATTAGATGAATTATATGCAAATTCAGATGTGATTACCTTACATTGCCCGATGTCACCAGAAAATTATCATTTATTAAATAAAGAATCTTTCAACAAAATGAAAAATGGCGTGATGATTATCAACACCAGCCGTGGCGGTTTACTTGACTCAACTGCGGCAATTGATGCTTTAAAACAGACCAAAATCGGTGCGCTAGGTATGGATGTTTACGAAAATGAGCGAGACCTCTTTTTTGAAGATAAATCCAATGATGTCATTTTAGATGATGTATTCCGTCGTTTATCAGCCTGTCATAATGTTATTTTTACCGGTCATCAAGCTTTCTTAACTCAAGAAGCCTTATTAAATATTTCAGAGACAACGTTAACCAATATTGAACAAGTATCGGAAGGAAAATCTTGTCCGAATATTGTTGAATAACAAGTAATAATTTATGATATTGTCGATTTCTTAAATAATTTAATTTTGGATAATTTATGCAACGTCTCATTATTAGTGTAGTTATGATTTTATCGCTTGCTGCTTGTAGTAGCCAGAAAACACAAACGTCACCAATGGTTGCGCACCGCGGGCATTCAAATGTCTCCGGTGGTGTCTATTTAGAAAAAGATCATAATCGGCCTGAACCGAAAAACGCTCAATTAGCGACAGATAAAGAAAAATTTATCGATAAAATGGTGAAAAAACATGGTTTCGATCGCCAACAATTACGTGATGTGCTGGCGCAAGCCAATAAGCTTGATTGGGTGATTAATTTAATGGATAAACAAGCACCAAAATCGGGGCCAGTAACGGGACCAAATGGTGCATGGATTCGTTACCAAAATAAATTTATTACCCCAAGTAATCTACCTAAAGGTGTAGATTTTTGGAATAAATACAATAAAGAGTTGCAACAAGCATATAAACAATATGGTGTACCGCCAGAAATTATTGTTGGTATTATCGGTGTTGAAACAGGTTGGGGTAGAGTAATGGGTAAAACGAGAATCATCGACGCCTTATCTACATTGGCATTTTACTACCCAAGACGTGCTCAATACTTTTCTAACGAACTGGAAGATTATCTAATTATGTGTCGGGATGAAGGAGTGGATCCTTTCGATTTAAGTGGCTCATTTGCTGGTGCAATGGGGTATGGTCAGTTCATGCCGTCAGCATTTAGAAATCATGCGGTTGATTTCAATAACGACGGTCATATTGATTTATGGGATCCGGTAGATGCAATTGGAAGTGTTGCCAACTATTTTAAAGCACACGGCTGGCAAAAAGATAAAAAAGTGGCGGTAAAAGCTGATGGTCAAGCTCCTTCTTTAGAAACAGGCTTTAGTACTAAATATTCAGTAGAGAAACTCAATAAAGCAGGGCTGAAAGCGCAAAGTTCAATCGATGGGCATAAAGAAGTGAGCTTATTAAGCCTTGATATGGGTGATCGTTATCAATATTGGTATGGTTTACCGAATTTTTATGTGATAACCCGTTATAATCACAGCACGCATTATGCAATGGCAGTATGGCATTTAGGTTTAGCTGTTAAAGATGCTAGATAGCAATTGCTAGTTAGCACTATTGAACTTAAAAAGGTCGCATTGCGACCTTTTTTGCTTTAAATTCGTTTCGTTTTATCAAATAATTATGCTTTTTTAAGATAACAATAATTTAACTGCAATTAACAGCAAAAATACCCCAAAAAACTTAATTAGCTTATCGATTGATAATTTTTCCCCAAGTTGCACCCCCACTTTGGCCATGGGTATACTTGCCAACATAATAGCAATAACAGCCGGCAAATAGACAAAACCAAGACTGTAAGGCGGTAAATCAGCAATATTCCAGCCCGCAATGATATAGCCAATTGTCCCGCCAATTGCTACAGGTAGTGTAAAGGCTGCTGAGGTGCCGATTGCTTTACGCATATTAACGCCACATTTTTTCAAAAAGGGCACAACTAAAATTCCACCACCAATGCCGACCAGCGCAGCAAAAATACCGATAAGCGCACCAACAATAACATAAATATGATTACCCAATAAAGCCACTTCATTAGTCTGATTGTTAGCAACATTGCGAGTTTTAAAAATAAATTTTAAACCTATATAAGTTAGAAAAATAACAAATATCATTCTTAGCCACATTCCGGGAATGTAAGGCGTCAAATATGAACCGCCAATCGTTCCGATAATGCAACCTAACACCATTTTCTTTAAAATTGACCATTCAATATTATGATTTTTATTATGCAACCAACTGGAAGACAAACTCGTGCCGATAATTGTCGCTAACGATGATGCCACAGCGATATGGCTCGTCCAATGCCCACCAATATCGAAATAATCAAGGGAGAAAATAAGAGCCGGAACAATTAATGCGCCTCCACCAATACCGAGCATACCCGCTAATAGCCCGGCTACTGCGCCGATAAAAATTAAGATCAAAAATTCAAGAATCATAATAAAGCCTTTGAATAATGCCTATTAATTGCTGTTTAAGTTTTTAATCATTATGAAAAACAATAGATAAAACAACTGAGTATTTATTGTGAGCATTGAATGAATTATCCTATATTAATTGCATTTATTACTTTTTTTCAATTAATACTTTTATAAATATAACAGCAGTAAGCTAACTTAATGGCAACATCATCAGTAAATCAGTGACATAATTAATAAAATAAATTATGTTAGTACTTAAACTTTAACCATTAACTTGATATAGAAGGAATAAAAAAGTGAAAGATCGTTTGAAATGGATTGATGACTTTGGTTTTATTGGTGAAACAGCAAGTGGCCATGCTTTAGTCATGGATGGTGGCGTTGAGCATGGTGGACGAAATCGAGGTGCACGCCCCATGGAGCTACTTCTACATGGCGCTGCTGGCTGTATGTCTTATGATATTCTCGCCATTTTGAAAACTGCCAAACAAGATGTTTCTGATTTTTGGATTGATATCGAAAAAGTACAAGCACAGACTCATCCTAAAGTTTATACTGAAATTCGTTTTCATATTGTTATAAGCGGAAAAAATATTACAACCGAGTCTGTTGAAAAAGCTTTAAAGCTTGCCTCAGAAAAATATTGTAGTGCATCAATTATGCTGGGAAAAACAGCAAAAATGGTTTATAGCTATGAAATTAGAGCGTCACGTTAAGAACCATGCTTAAATGCTTAAATCAAATGGTTATATATTTATAACAAGTTGATATTAGTCATTATTTTAATAATCATTTAACATTTTGATCACTTCAATTGATCTATATATGGAAATGATTATGCAACAGTTAAATAAAACCATGCGATTTAGAGATCTGGTGATCTTGGGATTGCTCTTTATTGGACCTGCTGCGCCAGTTGGTTTGTATGGTATTTTAGATGCGTCGACAGACGGTGCTGTTGTCTTAGTATACATAGTGGCAACACTTGTTATGGCATTAACGGCATGTTCATATGCGAGAATGGTTAAGGCCTTACCTCATGCTGGTGCTGTTTATGCCTATTGCTCAGCCGGCATTCATCCTAATGCGGGATTTTTGGTTGGCTGGTTGTTGTTACTCGATTACATGTTTATTCCTGCGGTAGCTTATCTCTTTAGCGGTATCTCGCTCAATGCGCTAATTCCTGAAATTCCTGTATGGATCTGGACTTTTTTGGCTGTGGTTGTCACCACTTGTCTAAACCTTATTGGTTTTAAAAAATCGGCAAAAATCACCTTAATTATATTAATACTTGAAATCACGGTACTGGCTTGTGTGCTCATTGCCGGTATCTGGATACTGGCAACCACGGGAATTAAACGAGATTGGTTACAACCATTAATTGGCGGCGACCTATTTACTTGGAGAAACCTATTTTCAGGTGTTTCAGTGGCAGTTTTATCTTTCTTAGGCTTTGATGCGATTGCTGCTTTTGCCGAAGAGAACAATGGTAAATCGAGTTTAGTAAGTAAAGCGATTATCTGCTGTCTAATTTTAGCCGGTGGCTTGTTTATATCACAAATTTATATCGGCGCGCTACTCAGCCCTTATACGCCGGAATATTTAAATAATCATCCAGAATTACAAGGAAAGGCATACTACACTATCGTCAACGATGAAATTAGTATTTACCTTGGCTGGGCTTTAGGGTTAATGAAAGCAATTGGTGCTTCTTTCGCTGCTATGGTTGGGCAAGCTGCTGCTAGTCGTTTATTATTTAGTATGGGCAGAGATAAACGCTTACCTTCAATATTATCTAAAGTAGGAAAGAAAACGGGCGTGCCAACAATCGCTATTGTTTTTGCTGCCACTTTTAATTTATGCATAGCTGCCATTGCAGCAAATAGTGATCGAGGACTCCCTACGTTAGTTTCCTTTGTCGATATAGGGGCACTGACGGCATTTATCATGTTACATGTCTCAGTGATAGGCTATTTTAAATTCGTTAAAGGCCATAATGGCGTGGCTTCTTTGATTTTCGATATTATTTTACCCGTTATTGGTATTTTAGTTTTATTACCGGTATTACTAAATATTGATAACGATGCAAAAATCGTCGGCTTACTATGGCTTATTGTTGGTGTTGTCATGTTATTATTTAATCGTCATCAACGCTTCTTGACTGATTGGAAAAAGTAACGCATTTTGATCATTGAAATTGTCGTTGAGTCACCTTTTTAAGCTGGTAATAATATGCTAATATTTTTCAATTTATTTAGGGTGTTATAAAAACATGATTTCAGAGATAATGCGAGGCGCATTAATTTCAGCTAGCTTGATTATCGCAATTGGTGCGCAAAATTTATTTGTACTAAAACAAGGTTTATTAAAAAATCATATCTTTTTTGTGTCAGCAATCTGCTTTATTTGTGATTTTACCTTAATGTCAATTGGGATTTTAGGTGTGGGCTCATTTATCAGTGCCAATCCATTAATCACCAATATACTTGCTATATTAGGTGCAATATTTTTAATTTGGTACGGATATAATGCTTTTAAAAGTGCCTTAAAAGGGACAAGCAGCATGCAAGTTGAATCGCAAGATAATAAAAATAATAGCCTAATGAAAGTTGTGCTTGCGACATTAGCTGTGACGTTACTAAACCCACATGTCTATTTAGATACGGTGGTTATTGTTGGTGGCATTGCCGGCACATTAAGTAGCGAACAAAAAATGGCATTTTTAATTGGTGCGGTTTGTGTTTCGTTTCTTTGGTTTTTTGGAATTGGTTATGGTGCCAGACTTTTAACCCCATTATTTAAACAAAAAAGAATGTGGGTGATATTAGATTGTATCGTTGGTTTAGTAATGTTTTATATTGCTTATCGATTAATCATGTATGTCTTTTTAGGAAGTTAACGCATACTTAAATGTTTACTGTGGTTGATGATGATTATCCAGCCATAGTAATCCTGTTTTTACAAGCTATTCTCTCTTGCCTTCCTGTTTTACCTTAATCGCTTTTTGTTGCTAGAATTTTTTATCTCATCACTTTATGTTATATGAGACTTAAAGGTATCGTAGTATTTGTCTAAGGCAATGTTTTTCAAGTTTGTGTTAAAAATAACGAGAAGAAAATGGTGGGTCGTGAGCGATTCGAACGCTCGACAAACGGATTAAAAGTCCGCTGCTCTACCGACTGAGCTAACAACCCATATAGAAAAAGTAAACAAAAGTGGTGGGTGATACCGGGTTCGAACCAGTGACCCCCTCCTTGTAAGGGAGGTGCTCTCCCAACTGAGCTAATCACCCCATGTTTTATTTCTAAAACGTCACGGTAAAGATTGGTGGGTGATACCGGGTTCGAACCAGTGACCCCCTCCTTGTAAGGGAGGTGCTCTCCCAACTGAGCTAATCACCCTTACCGTGTGGATGTGCATTATAAGGCACGTCTTATTTCAGTCAACCTTTTTTTTTATATTTCTACGAAATTAGCCCCGTTCGGTGTAATTTTAAACATTTTTTGGATGTTAGTTCCCAAAAATGCCTTTTTTAAGCTTTTATTTTGCTAAATAGCATTAGCATTAAAAAAATATCATTAGCTCAAAAAAAGACAGTCGATCATGATTTTTAATAAAAGCCGTATTGTTATCAATATTGAACCTAGCATTTTGCGTTATAAAATTGTTAAGCCTAAAACTCATTTAAACGTAAGCGATCATCAAGGGCAGGGGGAGTATTATTACCAATCGCCAGATGAGATTGAACAATTTGTCGCTGAATTACAAAACCAATACCCTAAACAGAGTAAATATGAACTAAATCTTAGTGAAAGCTATGTACAGTCACAAACATTGACACTACCCGATGTTAAACTCAGCTCAAATGAACTGGCTTTATATATTGAAGCTTCAATGTATAAGTTGTTTGGGCGCTCAGCAAAAGAGTTCTTTTTTGATTATGTTTATTTTAGGCGCCCCAAAAATAGCGTTCAAGTAACAGTCTGTGAACGTAGTGATGTTAATTATTGGATTGATTTGTTCGACAAAAATGAATTGAATCTGGTTTTTATCGGCTATGTTAATGACAATATTCGCTTCAATTTTTTACCATGGCGTCAAACTAAGCTAAGCCGGCACAAATTCCAGCTAACCCTGATGACTGTTTGCCTCATTGGCGTGCTTATCTGTCAATTTATCTTTTGGTGGATAAACGCGCAAACTCAACTGAATGATTATGAAGCTAAGCTGTCAAAGCAGCAACTTATCAAGCAACAGTATTTGGCAGAATTGTCAACTTACATACCCAATCCTTCACCAAGTCAACGGCAAATTAAACAGTCGTTATTGACACTTTCCGAAAAGCTACCTGGCATGGTTTGGTTAAATTCATATCAATATGTCCCTCAAAATATTGCCATAACAGGACATAGCTTAAGTTATATTGAAATTATCCATTTTAATCAGGTGTTATTGCAGTTAGAAAATATAAGTAAAAGCCAAATAATAACTTTAACCAATCATGAAGATATGCTTTCATTTGAAATGGATATCAAACTAAATGATGAGTGATTTTTTAAGTCGACCTATCTGGCAACAGTATTTAATCATCATTATATTGTCAGTAACAGTGGTGTTAATAGGATATTTTTTATTTATTCAAGACATTAAGCAACAGATTGAACAACAAGCCAATTTATACCACGAAAAGAAAGCCGAAATAGAATTATTAGAATCGAAATTACGGCGTTATCAAGCCAGCAAAGAGAGTTTATTAAGTCTTATTTCAGAAAATGAATTAGCACTCGCTTTCGAGTCTAACCGATTAAAATTAATTTCCTTTAAACGTTATCAAGCTGAATCGACGGTTAACTGGGACATACAATTACATGGTCAATTTGCTGACTTTATCAGCTTAATTTCATCATTTGATGATAATTACTACTATTTAGATTTTCAGAATTTGAAAATTACCAATCAAGAAACTTATTTACAAATAACATTTACTTTATCATTTAAAGAGGAATTAGAGTGAAGAATAACGCATTTAAAATAGTATTGTTTCTATTTATAAATAGCTATGCAACCTTAGTCATTGCAGTTTTACGTGACCCCTTTCATCAATCCGAACGATTAACCTGCCAAGCGCAAACTCAAATGCTAATTAGTCAAATACAAGATTGGCAGTTTATTGGTATGGTCCAGCAATCAAATAATCAATATCGACAGATCTGGTTAACTAAAGACAACCAGTGGCTAGCTATAACTGACAATCTGATCCCCAATGAACTTTTTCCATGGTCAATTGAATCTTTGCAACATAATAAGATTTTTTGGCAAGCTCAGCTAGCTCATTATTGTCCCGATAAGGTGACATGGATCATGCCGATTCATAAATAATGTTTTATTTATCAGCTAAAAGGTTTATAGAAATGGTTAATTTCAGGTCAATATTGAAAAGTGTTATCTCAAAATTCTTTATGATTTCACTTTTTTTCTTATTTAGCATACCGCTTAGTTCAGCACAAACCGAGCTTCCCCTTGATGAGCAACAAAACAACTTCATTTCAATCAACTTTTATCAAACTGATGTTGCAATTATCTTGCAAGCTTTGGCTGACAATAAACAGTTGAATTTAGTGTTGGATGATGATGTATCAATTAAACAAACAATCAAACTACAAAATATTGATTGGCAAAGAGCGTTAGATATTGTTTTACATTCGGCTAAGTTACAAGCTCAAATAGAAGATAATATTTTATTTGTATCAAAAGCGGTTGCCCCTCAGATTTTGTTAGAAAGACAACAACAAGAGCTGAAAGAACAACAGTTAAAACAACCATTAGAGATAATGTCTATTGCGGTTAATCATGCGCAACCAATGACTTTAATTGAAGCAATAGAACAGCAAGAATTATTGTCACCACGAGGCAAAGCCGTTATTGATAAAAGAACAAATTCACTGATTATTACTGATATAACTGAACGTTTTGAAGGTATAAAAAAATTGGTAAAAGCGTTTGATAAACCCATTTCTCAAGTTCATATATCAGCGCATATTGTAACAATGAGTGAAGAGAGCATGAATGAATTAGGAATTAAATGGGGATATTCGGGTGGATCTTCGCTGGGTTTAAATAAGTTTGATGTCGGGCTTGATGTAGCAAGTGCAACTTCTACCGTGGGATTTAATTTAGCTAAACTTTCAGGCGGTTTACTCAACTTAGAGCTATCTGCCTTAGAGGCTGAAAATCAGCTAGAAATTATCGCTAGCCCAAACTTACTCACAGCTAATCAAAATACAGCATCCATTAAACAAGGAACGGATATTCCTTATGAAGTATCAAGTGGTAGTAATGGGGCAACATCAATTGAATTTAAACAAGCGGTTTTAGGTTTAGAAGTAACACCGAAAATTATTGCCGATGATAAAATGATTTTAGATCTTTTCATTACCCAAAATACAGCAGGACAATCGATAAAAAGGCGTGATGGTGGCGAAGCATTAGCAATTGAAACGCAAGAAATCAAAACTCAAGTAATGGTAAAAAGTGGTGAAACAGTTGTGTTAGGCGGAATTTTTCAGCAGATTAATAACAGTCATACCCGTAAGGTGCCTGGAGTAAGTAAACTGCCTATAATTGGTAATTTATTCAATAATAAAAGTAAAAAGCAGCAAAAAAGAGAATTAGTTATCTTTATAACACCACAATTAGTTGAGTAAATCTCAGCAGAGTTGTATCATAATCAATCTCATTTTTACCGTTTTACTTTGATTTACTTTTATATTGCTTCAAAGTACAGTTTTATCGGTAGGATTTCAATTGATTACCAAAGTAGAGAAATATTATGTTTCGTGTTGTAGCTTCTGATTTAGATGGCACATTATTAACTCCTGAGCATAGCTTATCACCTTATACGAAAAAGATTCTTCAAGCATTACGCAATAAGGATATTCATTTTGTTTTTGCAACAGGCCGGCATCATATTGATGTTGCTCAAATGCGAGAAAATATGGAAATTGATGCCTTTATGATAACTTCTAATGGTGCCAGAGTTCATGATAGTGCAGGTAATTTAATCGTCAGCCATAGTATTGAGCCAAGTATCGCAAGTGAACTTGCTAAAGAGTGTGTTGATGATCCATTAGTTTACACACATATTTATCATGGAGACAATTGGTTGATCAATAAGGAAGATGAGTTTTCATTGAGTTTTCATAGAGATACTCATTTTACTTATCAGTTTTTCAATCCACATGATTTTGATACCAATGATATTGCGAAAATTTATTTTACCACTACTGATGATGCTTTATATCCTCACTTAGTGAAGTTAAAAAATCGAATAGAGCAAAAATTTGGTAATAAAGTAAGTACCGCATTTTCTACACTCAACTGCCTTGAAGTTATGGCTGAAAATGTTTCTAAAGGTAGTGCATTAAAACAAGTTGTTGAAAAATTAGGTTTTACCCTTAATGATAGCATTGCATTTGGTGACGGTATGAATGACTATGAAATGTTAAAAATGGCCGGTAAGGGATGTATTATGAAAGACGGTAGTTCAGAGTTAAAATCATTATTACCAACCCATGAAGTTATTGGCTCAAATGCTGATGATGCTGTGCCACATTACTTGGAAAAGCTATTTTTATAAATAATTAAGCAAAGTTATAAATGATGAAATTTGATAAAGAGCTTAATACATTGGGCTTACGTTGCCCCGAACCAATCATGTTGGTCCGCAAAACAATTAGAGAGCTTGCTGTTGGGCAAGTTCTCTATGTTATTGCGGATGATTTAGCAACGACTCGTGATATTCCTAGTTTTTGTCGATATATGGATCATGAGTTAATCAATTCACAAATCGAAACAAAACCTTTCCAATATTGGATAAAAAAATCACAATAGTTGTTATCAATTAAAAATTGAAACGCTATCTGTTTAGCTTAACTCAATGATATTTAAATGGTAATGCAATGTTCGCCAATCATTAGGCATTAAGTTATCAACCATTAAAAAAAGCGTATGCCTTTTACCGACATGGCGGGATTTTAAATTTAAAATGATCACATAACGAAACAGTAGGGGCTTACGCATTATATGCCAGCGTTGATTATGCCAGTAAACTTGGTGTATATAATCAAAAAGTGCTAATTCTCCTTTGATCGTCCTAAAGTAACAAATACTACGCCACCATTGAGTAATTAATAGAAGTACAATGACAAACGTATAGGCATTAAGAGCGGTATTTGCAAATATTATTAAACTAGCGCAGGTTAATAAACAATAAAATGCAGTACTCATATATATCTGTAAGTAAGAGATATTAAGTTGTGTGCTCCACATAATCGAAATTCAAAAGACTAATAAAATGGAATGATGTCAGATAATTTTTAGAAATTTTTTAATATCAATAAATATTGTGAGATAATACACAGAAACGAGTTATTTTTTTACTTGATAATATTTAAGCGCTACCAAAGCAGAACTGCTTTAATTGTGTAAAGCAAGTAACCTGTTTACCGACGTTACCTTTATAACCTCAATGTCTTGAACAGGTGTAAATATTTGTCATGATTAAAATAATAATTACTCGTTTTTATTTTGCGTCTTTTATCATAACTAGTATATACTCGTCGTTTAAAAATATATAAAGCAATATAAAATAGATACTTGTACTATTTTTGAAATAAAATCAATTGGATAGGAATATTTTGTGATATTACTTAAAATCTTGAAATTTTTTCTGAAAATTTTCTTCGCGCTATTTATTTGTGGCTTAATAATAGGCATAGCTGGGTATGCTTATTATTCCAAAGATTTACCGGATGTAGCTACCTTAAAAGACGTAAAATTACAAACTCCAATGCAAGTGTTAAGTAAAGACGGAGAATTAATTGCTATTTTTGGTGAACGTCGCCGAACGCCTTTACAGTATAACCAAATTCCTCCACAAGTTGTAAATGCGGTTATTGCAACTGAGGATGCACGTTTTAACGAGCATTTCGGTATCGATCCTATTGGTATTATGCGAGCTATGTACATTGGGGTAACCCAACATGGCTTTTCACAAGGTGGGAGTACGATAACCCAACAAGTTGCGAAAAATTTCTTCCTAACGCCTGAAAAAAGTATTGCCCGTAAAGTTAAAGAAATGATTTTAGCTATACGTATGGAAAAAGAATTATCCAAAGAAGAGATCATGACGTTGTATTTAAACATGATTAATTTTGGATCTCGAGCATATGGTGTTGGGGCAGCGTCTTATACATTTTTTGGTAAAACACCTGATCAGCTTACTGTTGATGAAGCAGCGTTGCTTGCAGGGCTACCTAATGCACCATCTGCTTTCAATCCAATTGCGCACCCAGAACGTGCCTTAACAAGACGTAATTGGGTATTAGGGCGAATGTTAGATCAATCTTACATTACTCAAGCTGAATATGATGAAGCAATTAAAAAACCTTTAAACGTTAGTTATCATGAACCTCAAATTGAATTTTCCGCTCCTTATGTCGCTGAAATGGCAAGACAATTTATGTATGACAAATTTGGGGAGAATGCTTATACAGATGGTTATAAAGTTTATACAACGATATCCAAAACCGACCAAGTAGCAGCTAACGAAGCTGTACAAAAACATATCGTTGATTACGATATTCGACACGGTTATCGTGGGCCGGAAAAAGAGTTATGGCAAAAAAATGAAACGCCATGGAATGCTGAGCAAATTCAAGCTATTTTAAACAAATACCCTTGTCATGTTGGTATGTGTCCAGCAGTTGTCACCGAATCTAATGATACACAAGCAACGGCAGTTTTGACGGATAAAAGTAATATCACCATTAACTTTCAAGGAATGAAGTGGGCACGACGTTTTATTAGTGATACACGACAAGGCGCATCACCTAAAAAAGTCACTGATGTGTTAAAAGCAGGCCAACTTATTTGGGTTAAAAAAAATAACGATATCTGGGAACTGGCGCAAATACCAGCGGTTAATGCGGCATTGGTTTCATTAGATTCTGATAATGGTGCAATTAAAGCGATTGTTGGTGGGTATGATTTTAATCTCAGTAAATTCAATCGTGCTACACAAGCTCTTCGTCAGTTAGGTTCTAACATTAAACCTTTCATCTATACTTCAGCGTTAGAACAAGGCTTAACAATGGCAACATTGCTTAATGATGCGCCAATTGTTAGAACAACCGGAAGTGTAACTTGGCGCCCTAAAAATTCACCACCAACTTATGCCGGTCCACTGCGTATGCGAATTGGTTTAGGCATGTCTAAAAATGTAATGATGGTTAGAGCATTACGAGCAGTTGGACTTAATTATGCGGCAACTTATTTAGAGCGTTTTGGATTTCCTAAAGAAAATATTTCATACAATGAATCGTTAGCTTTAGGTTCAGCATCCTTTACGCCATTACAAGTTGCTAGGGCATATTCGGTCATTGTTAATGGTGGTTACTTAATCAAACCATATTTAATTGAACGAATAGAATACGACGATCGTAATGACGTGATTTATCAGCATCAACCACTCATTGCTTGTCATGATTGTGATAATGATGATATCGCAATTGGAACCATGCCTGTATCGTTAGATAATGTTGAAAATGAATCAAATGAATCTGGCAACGAGGAACCTGAACAAGCGAACCTTAATCCAGAAGATAATCTTATTTTACCTGATATTAATGGTGAAAACTCAACAAATGTTACACCAAAATATGCACCGCACACTGTTAACAGTGGAATAGCCTTTATTATGAAAGATGGCCTGCGCTCAATTGTATTTGGTGGCTCAGATTGGAATGGCACAGCTTGGCGGGTAAAAGCATTAGGTAGAAAAGATGTCGGTGGTAAAACCGGTACAACAAATGCTTCAAAAGACGTTTGGTTTTCTGGATTCGGTGGTAACATTGTGACAACTGTTTGGATGGGCTTTGATGATCATCGCCGCGAACTAGGGCGCACATATCGTGCTGAAGCCGGTGCTGTGACTGCTAATCCGGTATGGGTTGATTATATGAAAGTTGCGCTACAAGATGTTCCAGTTGTGCAAGATAAGCAACCTGCTAATGTTGTTAGCGTCACTATTGATCAACGAACAGGATTATTACCACAATCTGGTTCCAAAACGATGTCTGAGTACTTTATAAAAGGTACTGAGCCAACTACTTATGCAACACAAGAAGTGGGTACCAGTGTCACTGATTCACAAGGCGGTACAACGGAACTATTCTAATCAAGGGTACAATATGAATGGTTTTATAAGAATCATTGCTGGAAAATGGCGTGGACGCAAATTATCAGTACTGGACAAACAGGGTTTGCGTCCAACAACAGATCGTGTCAAAGAAACTTTGTTTAATTGGTTAATGCCTGTTATGCATGATAGTGAATGTTTAGATTGCTTTTCAGGAAGTGGCTCTCTGGGCTTTGAAGCTGCTTCTCGAGGCGCTAAAAATGTCACTATGCTGGAAAAAGATAAGCAAGTTGCCAATCAATTAATTAAAAACAAACAGCTTGTTGTTGCGGAAGGTATAGAAGTTTTTCATACTGATACGTTACTTTGGCTCTCGAAGCCAGCACATAAGAAATTTGATATAGTATTTATTGATCCGCCGTTTCATCAATCATTAGTCGCCACAACAATTAGTCAATTGGAGGATAATGATTGGCTTAATGATAATAGTTATATTTATATTGAGGCCGAAATTGGGTTAAACTTGTTAAACAAGATTCCGAGTAATTGGCATCTACATCGAGAAAAAACAGCTGGTCAGGTTCATAGTTATCTTTTTATTAGAGAAAACAGTTAATATGTTTATATTTGTTGGTAAAGTTATCTACGCTTTCATGTGGTTATTTTTATTATTCAATTTGATCTTCCCTTATCCAAAACCTGCAAATGTTGTTGCCTATGTTGGCTTAGCGGCTTTTGTTATTATTCATGGTTTACAAGCATTGATTTTGCAGACAACAATGACTAATCAAGAAAAACAAGAGGACAAATTTAAAGCAATTAGACTTTTTATTTTTGGTGTTTTTGAAACACTTAGCTGGAAAAATAAAAAATAGTGCAGAAAAGAGGTTGCTAGTTATCAAAATTTTTGTATAATGCACACCTCTTCTTTCGAAGAGTTCAATAAGCGGGAATAGCTCAGTTGGTAGAGCGCAACCTTGCCAAGGTTGAGGTCGCGAGTTCGAACCTCGTTTCCCGCTCCAATATTACTTCGAGTATAGTCCTTTAAAGTCTACAAAAATTAAAATTTAAAAATGATATTACGTTTTCAATTTCCAATATAACAGAGTGATCCAGTCGTATTCGATCTTTAAATTTTTTAATCAGCTTCAATATCATAAATCTGATGCTTTTGTCCTGCATTTATTAATCAAACATCAATGACAATACTGTTGCTAACGGTAATATTCGTTTTGAGTTAATTTCACGTAAATCTTTATCAAAAGTAAAACTATTTAAATTATAAGAAGGTAGACGAATAACCTAGGAGCTTAATGAGCTATACAATCATTATTTAAATTCGATATCGCAGACATCAGCTCTTTCCATATAGTTTGCATCAACCGAAGCAAAGATAATCTTCTTGTTTTGATCAATTACGTAAGTTGCAGGAATAGGTAACTTATAAGTATTATCATTATTAAATATTTCTAAATCTGCACCTACACTCTTATAAAGATCTCTGACGTTTTCAGGAAGTACGAATACAAGTCCATATTTTTCAGCAATCTTATTACCTTGATCACATAGTATCTTAAATTGAAGATCATTTTGTTTAGAAACTTGAGAATTGTAATTAACTGTTTGAGGTGAAACGGCAATAACTGTACTGCTCTTTATTTTATCGTTGTTTATAGCCTCTTGATAATGTCTTAATTCTGCTATACAAAATGGACACCAGTTACCCCGGAAAAAACTAAGTATTACCAGATGATCTTTCAAGACATCATAAAGCGAAACAGGTAAACCGTTTGTATCAAGTAAAGTAAAATCTGGAGCAATATCTCCTAATTTAAGTGCGTTAGTTTCTAATTTTTGTGCTAGAAGGTCTTGTAGTGATTTTCCGAAGATATTTAAAATATCGCTAGGTAATTGTTGCGCCATTTCTTCTTGAATATGTTTAAATTTTTCATTTAATTTCATAATTATATTCCTTTCTTTTGTTTATCAATTGTAGGTAGTGCTTTTTAACAAAACGTTGTGTTAATTGAGTGTCGTTCTATAATCTGGTTCAAGCTTTAAACTCTGCTGTTTACTAACATGACAAGTTGTTTAACTTTAAAAGTATAAGAGGTGTTTTTTTTACAGCCATAAAAATTTGGGCAAAAAAACTTTCCTTGCAATGAAAGTTAATAATTTAAGAAACATAATGAATTCTTTATTAATTAAGGGTTAGATATCACCATGTAATAATTACCCATTGTTTTTCTGGTAAACTCTAAATACCTACACTCTATTTATTTTTTAAATTATCCTTGCATTCAGACTGTTTATTTAAATGTGAAACGGCTAAAAGAATTTTTCCTTACTGAAGTATAATAGCCATCCTTCAAATGATAAAAGTTGTCAATCCCCTTTATGCTGAAACATTTTATTTAATAAAAATATAAGATTTTCCATTTCAGAATTAGTCAGTTCATTTGTAATGTTAGTAATCCATTGGCTATGGGATTTAAATAATTTAGTAATGAGTTCACGACCATCCGCTGTCAATGTAATATTCATTTTTCTACCGTCACTTTCGGCCTCAGTTTTATTGATCAATCCTTTCTTTAATAGAGAAGATATGAACGTAGTTATAGTTGGTTTAGTTACTCCACTTAATTTTGCAATTTCTTGTGGAGAAAGTACTTCGTACTCAAGTAATAAAACTAATACCATGAAACGACCTTCTGAAAGTTGATAATCTCCTAACCTTGAGGCACATTCTTTATCAATTTTATTAGCAGCTGAAAGTAAACTAAAACATGCATCTACTGCCAATTTATTAGCTAAATTATCTTTATTAATGATTTTTGCTAAAGATTTATATTTTTTCTCTAAATTCATAAGATCAAATTTTCCTTTATTTGTTGAGTATCTAATAATTCACAAGAAAATAGTTAGATATCTAACTATTGTTAGAGTAACCAAGGTACAAACACTTGTCAAGACATTTTCAAAATGAAAATACAGAAATCTTAATAAGATATGCTTATTTTATTAATGTTATAAATTTTTGTTTGTGATAATTTTAAGAAGCAGAAAATTGTTGCCCCAGTTCTGCAAAGCATTCAATGGGAGCAAGATAAAGTTGTTTAAATTATAAAAATAATAATCACATACTTTGTCGGATAACATTTAACAACTGCTGAAATCGGACGTTGAATAATAGTTTTTCTGCAGTTAGGGGTATTAGATATCCATTAGGTATTAATGAGGCAGTGTTGGGATTAGTATGTTTTGCTGCAACTACTAGTATACCCATAAGTAACTATGATCTTACTGATCTTTTCCTTTTCACCTTTTTCTTGATTACTGAAAAGAACTATAAGAGTTATATATCGCTAAAAAAATCATCACAATTTAGGATTAATTCATTATTAGATATAAGTTTTAATTAAACTATGATAAAAATTAAGAGAAAGATAAACAAGGGAATAAATATATGAAAATTATCAAATATTGCCTTTATTTGACCTCCTCCTAGCCCTGTAAGCCCAGAAGGAGATCAATTTTAATTTCATTAGCGTTTTTATAATTTCGCTAACTTTTTCTGCCAGTATTCTTGATATTGTGGCAGGCGTTTTTGTGCTGTTTGGTATACCTGTTTTAGTTCAGTAGTATCGAGTTTTCTTTGCAGTTTCTCCATGGCATAATCTAGTTTTTTCTGCTGCATATGTGCCATAAACAGCAGTGAGGCATCATACACTTCGCCCATATCTGGGGTGATTTTTTCAAGCTGTTTGATTGCCCGATAATTATTATCATTAAAAACCCCAGCGCCTAAAGCTTCATCCAAATACATTATACCGGGCTTGGATTTATCAATGTTTGGGCTTCCTTTGGGACTATCGAAATAATAGTGTTGTTTTCTTAGTGCGTATAACTTCTCTTTATCGGGCGCTTGTTTGTTCATTGCAACAGCAATCTTTGCAAAATCCATTACACCATAAATTAGCTGAGCTTGGTTTTTACCATAAATTCCCATACCCACTTGATAGGGGGTGCCACTAAAATCAATCACAACCTTTTTACCAAAACAGTATGCCTGTTCAGCGCCCCAAAGGATAACAGAGCGAGTACCTATGTCATTTTGCACCTTACAATATTGGATAATAGCATCGAAAATGTAAGGATTAGTTATCGTTAATGGGGCAAAAATTACTGCTCTCCATGGGGAATCATAAGTTTCCAATTCTCTAACATCAAACCCGCGCTTTTTAGCTTGCAATGGTGTAATGATACAAGGTGGATTTTCGATAAAATCTTGCTCATTAATGATTAGCGATTCGGAATCGCTTTCTGGTTTAGGTGAAATATTATAAATAATTGGCTGACCGCTACCTTCTCCTTCCTCCTTAAGAGCGTCTAAAACTAAATTATGAAAATCAGCATAAATTTCTTTTGCCAATGGATCAGTCGCATCACTAAACAACTCTTTTAGTTTTTTTAAGCTATATTTTTCGTTACCAAAAAGGCTCGCAGCGAGAGTAATGATTTTGCGACTTTTATAGGGGATATCACAGTCATTAAAATAATCAGTTAGCGCCGCAAGATTTTGCGGTATTTTATAAAATTGACTGGATAAATTAGGTTGTTCTTGATAGCTCAATTGCAATAATGCAATCGCAACCGCTGTTTCTGGAGTAATCCCCCAATGTCTTTGCAACATTTTGCCAAAATAACTTGCCAAAAATTCGTGTTCATCATCGGTCTCAAGTGCAAATTTTATTGCCATATCCATATGTTTCACATCCGTCATTGCCAAAGCAATGGCAGCGAATGTGCCTGCGACAGAATTATCTTCATCTTGGAGATCTAAACAATGGTGAAATTTCTCCATTGTTAATTCAACAAATTTTCGTATTTTATCATGTAAACTTTCGTACATGGCTGCTTTGCGGAAAAAAGCATGAGAGTCACTGGCTAATGCTGGGTATTCTTCAATAATATTGTTAAATGCACTGTAGAATTGAGGTTTTGCGACGAAATAAATTCTTAGCCAATAACCCTCAAATATTTTTGAATAGCCTTTTGCCATTAAGCTATTTAAATAATCAAGTGCCTCTGAATATGCTTGTTCACTTTCTGACTTAAAGCGTAAATAGATATTACCATCAGGCATGGCTCGAGCGATAATAGCATCCGTTTCACAAAAAATATCTTGTTCTATCAACGATTCATAATCATACATTATTTCAGATTGATTAGCATAATTATAATTATTATATCCATCGGTGATGAATTTTTTTTCCCATGCTCTTTTTTGATAAATTGCTGGAAGGTATCCTCGTTGAACCAGCTCATTAATTTCCATTATAGCATAATCATATCGATAATTTTCCCACAAATATTGAGCTGAAATGAGTTTGAGCTCGTTAGCAAAATCTGTTTGAGAGTATCCATAAGTCGGTATTAAAGACCACGTATGGTGTTCTATACCTTCATCGCCTGAATAAAGATATTTTTTTAATAACGCTAGAATCCTATCGGTAAAAGATTTTTGAATAAGGCAGGAAGTATCTAAATATTTTCTCAATAATATAGACAATAGCGTCACATCATACAGATCGGATTTTTCGAGTTGTTGAAGATATTCATCTATTTTTTCTAACTGCTCTTTGAGATAACTTTCGTTAATGCGTTTTTCAATTAATGGCTCTATTTCGCCTATAAATGTAATTTTAAAATAATTTGTCGCTAATCCATCAAAAAAGCCTTCATTAAGCATAGTTTCAAGTTTATGTTTAAGTATAGGGGTTAAATATTTTATAATTAACTTCGACTCATGATTTTGTGTATCACAGCTGAATTGAGCATAGCAAGTTGGATCGTTCTTATGAACTAAATTATAAATACCACTATCCCTGAAATTTTCTATTTTTATACCGAAACCATAGCTTTTTTTAGAAAGTCTATAAGGGGGGATATTACCTTTTCCTCCCTAACGGATGCAATTTACTATTTCTTTCAAAAAGTGAATTATTTGAGCGGAAATATTTTCACATAATCCTTTAAAATACTCTTCAATCAACATATTTATCATGTTCAAATCGCTTGGATTATGAGAGAAAAGATATTTCAGAACTCCTTGCGCATTTTTTCCTTTTACCATAATATTTGCTTCTTTAAGTGGTAAAAGATAAGCTAATAGCTCTAAATGGATTGGGCAAACCCGCCAAATAGAATCAGAATCAGAAAATATCATTTCAAGAAATTCTTTAATTAAATTTTGAAATTCTTTTTCCGACGAACTTAACGCTTTAAGCCTGTCTAAAGTAGCAACGACTTCGAATTGATAACCAAAGCGATTACCTTCTTCTATATGTATTTGTACTTTATTTTTTAGATTTTTAAATTCATTAATATTTCGACTATTAGTTGAATTAGACGTATTGCTAATGTTTGTTTTACGTAACTCTTCAAAATCAAATGGATTCGGTTCACCTTCATCAGCCCATTCATCGAGGTCAAACCATGGTTTTTCTTTACCGTCATCAATCACATCTTTGGGTGGTGTGGGTTTGGGGTGATATTTCGGTTTTGGGGCATCGGGCATTTTGATAATTTGACTTAATCGGGCAATCGCTGGCAATAGCGTTGCTGGTATGGTTTTTTCTTGATAGCCCTTTTTAATTTTTGATTTTATTATTTTTATTGCTTCTTTTTCTGCTTCCTCCTGCGAAGCAAAGGTCTTGGTATGCTTTTGTCCTTCGGTTCCAATTTCACCATAAAGCACTGTGTAAAGATTGTCTTTTTGATCGATATACCAAAATTTATTATTCACTTCATCAATGCATTCAAAATATTGATTCATTGTTTTATGTTTTCCTTATACTTATCTTTTTTATATTTATCAGAATAAATTAAATTTATCCTATTGTTTTTGGGGCATAAGCCCCTTTCTATAATCCTATTTTTTATAATTTCGCTAACTTTTCCTGCCAGTATTCTTGATATTGTGGCAGGCGTTTTTGCGCTGTTTGGTACACCTGTTTTAGTTCAGTAGTATCGAGTTTTCTTTGCAGTTTCTCCATGGCATAATCTAGTTTTTTTTGCTGCATATATGCCATAAACAGTAGTGAGGCATCATAGACTTCGCCCATATCTGGGGTGATTTTTTCAAGCTGTTTGATTGCCCGGTAATTATCATCCTTAAAAACCCCAGCGCCTAAAGCTTCATCCAAATACATTATACCGGGCTTGGATTTATCAATGTTTGGGCTTCCTTTGGGACTATCGAAGTAATAGTGTTGTTTTCTTAGTGCGTATAACTTCTCTTTATCGGGGGATTGTCTATTCATTGCAACAGCAATCTTAGCAAAATCCATTACACCATAAATTAGCTGAGCTTGGTTTTTACCATAAATTCCCATACCCACTTGATAGGGGGTGCCACTGAAATCAATCACGATTTTTTTTCCAAAGCAATACGCCTGTTCTGCACCCCAAATAATAGTAGAGTCGGGATTTATTTTATTCTGCACTTTATAAAATTGGATAATAGAGTCGAAAATGTAGGGATTCGTTATCGTTAATGGGGCAAAAATTACTGCTCTCCATGGGGAATCATAAGTTTCCAATTCTCTAACATCAAACCCGCGCTTTTTAGCTTGCAATGGTGTAATGATACAAGGTGGATTTTCGATAAAATCTTGCTCATTAATGATTAACGGTTCGGAATCGCTTTTTGGTTTAGGTGATGTAAATTCAATTTTATTACCCACCGCTTTATTTTTTTCATTCAATGCTTCCCAAACCAGATCATGAAAATCAGCATAAATTAGTTTTTCGTCGAAATCGCTAGCAGAATTAAATAACTCTTTAATTTTTCTTAAAGCTTTTATACTTTTTATATCCGTATCATCTTCAAAGCCAAACCAAAATAAACGACTGGCAATCTCTATAATCTTATTATTATGATACATTGAATCATGTTGGAAAAATTCAGTTAATGCAGCAAGATTCTGTGGTACTTTATAATATTGACTTGATAAACCACCAGATAACCAGTCAAAACTCAATTTTAACAAGGCAATTGCGACGGCGGTTTCTGGTGTTATACCCCAGTGTTTTGCAAGAATATTGCTAAAACGGCTTGCTAAAAATTCATGTTCACCGTCAGTTTCATTAGCATATTTGATTGCCACATCCATATATTTTACATCGGTCATGGCAAGTGAAATGGCGGCAAATGCTCCCGCTACCGATGATTCTTCATCCTGTAAATCTAAACTGTAGTGATATTGATACATAGTTAATTCAACAAACTCTCGAATTTTATCATGTAAGTTTTCATACATAGCAGCTTTGCGGAAAAAGGCATGTGAATTACTGGCCAGACCGGGGTATTGTTTGATAATGCGAGCAAATTCAGGATAGTATTCAGGTTTTGCAACAAAATAAATATGAAGCCAATGCCCCTCGAATATATTTGAATAACCTTTTGCCATTAGACCATTTAAATAATCAAGCGCATCGGAATATGCCTGTTCACTTTCTTGTTTGAAGCGTAAGTAAATTTCTCCGCCCCATGGCATGGCTCTGGCGATAATAGTGTCTGTTTCACAAAAAACATCATTTTCAGTAAAAGTATCATAAAAACGTTCGGTTTCTGATTGATTGTCTGAATCGTCTTTTTTTCCTGGCTTGCTATCTCTAATGCCCAGCTTATCCCACGTTTGTTTTTGTAGAATTGCTGGTTCATATCCTTTATCAACTAAGTATTTGATATGTACATCTGCATATTTAAATGCAAAATTTTCCCATTCAAACTGTAAATCAACTAAACGCCATTTGTTATAATCAAGATTGCAGTATTTTGTTAACAGAGAACATCCTTTCGATTCAGCCTCTTTCTCACCTGAATAAAGATATTTTTTTATTAATGCTAAAATTCTATCGGTATCATAATTATCAATAATGCCATTATAGGCAAAATATTCATCAATCGTGTCAGTTAGCAAATCTACATCATATTCATCTGATTGCTCCAGATATTTTAGGTCTCTTTCAAGCTCAAGTATCTTGGTTTGTCGGTAGGTTTGTTCTATTGGTGTTTCGATAAAAATATTGTCCTTATTGCAGAAAGCAATTCTAAAATAATGATCTGTAATACCTTCAAAAAAACCATTATCCAGCATTTTATGGAGTCTTTCGGTAAGTAGTGGGATAAAATATTGATTATTTATCTGATCACTATACTGAAGCGCATTATACTCTAGATCATTGATAGCAAATGATCGATAACTTTTTGGATTCTCGCCTCGAATTAAAGCAAGTATTCTTAGATATCCTTCATCGAAGGTAATATAAAAACCATAAACATGATTTGGTAATTTGTAAGCTGGAATATTATCTTCACCACCTGCTCGAATTGTGTCAACAATGTGTTGTAATGCGCTAACTATTTTATCCACCATTTGTACCGGATAATCGGTAAGATATTGTTCAGCCAGATGATGAATAGAAACAGGACAGGTTTGATAACGATTAAAAATATATTTTAATACACCTTTAGATTCTCGTTCAGCTATTTGAATATTTGGATCAAGAATTGTTGAAAAATAAGTAATGCAATCAAAATGTATCGGAGCTATTTTCTCTATAAATTTTGAAAATATAATTCCTACAGTATTTTTGACTAAGGTATTAAATACTTCTATAGACGGACTTAATGTTTTCAATTCTTTAAATGTTGCTACCACATCAAAATTCACGCCCTGTTTTATATAGTTTCGAGATAATTCTCTTAAATCCAGATATTCTTTGCTACTTTTGGGTGATTGACTCACGGATATTTGCGGCGACTCAATCACAGATTTTGCGGATGATGGACTAACCGATGTATTGATTGATTTTGATATGTTTTTTTTTACAGAGGGTTTACGTAACTCTTCAAAATCAAATGGGTTAGGTTTACCTTCATCAGCCCATTCGTCGAGGTCAAACCACGGTTTTTCTTTACCGTCATCAATCACATCTTTGGGTGTTGTGGGTTTGGGGTGGTTTTTCGGTTTTGGGGCATCGGGCATTTTGACAATTTGACTTAATCGGGCTATCGCGGGCAATAGGGTTGCTGGTATGGTTTTTTCTTGATAACCCTTTTTGATTTTTGATTTTATTATTTTGCAGGCTTCTTTTTCTGCTTCCTCCTGCGAGGCAAAGGTCTTCGTGTGCTTTTGTCCTTCGGTTCCAACCGCACCGTAAAGCACCGTGTAAAGGTTATCTTTTTGCTCGATATACCAAAATTTATTATTCACTTCATCAATGCATTCAAAATATTGGTTCATTGTTTTATGTTTTCCTTATACTTATCTTATTAATTATATTTATGAGAATAAATGAAACTTATCCTATTGTTTTTGTGACATAAGCCCCTTTTTATAATCCTATTTTTTATAATTTGGCTAACTTTTTCTGCCAGTATTCTTGATATTGTGGCAGGCGTTTTTGTGCTGTTTGGTACACCTGTTTTAGTTCAGTAGTATCGAGTTTTCTTTGCAGTTTCTCCATGGCATAATCTAGTTTTTTCTGCTGCATATGTGCCATAAACAGCAGTGAGGCATCATAGACTTCGCCCATATCTGGGGTGATTTTTTCAAGCTGTTTGATTGCCCGATAATTATTATCATTAAAAACCCCAGCGCCTAAAGCTTCATCCAAATACATTATACCGGGCTTGGATTTATAAATGTTTGGGCTTCCTTTGGGACTATCGAAATAATAGTGTTGTTTTCTTAGTGCGTATAACTTCTCTTTATCGGGCGCTTGTTTGTTCATTGCAACAGCAATCTTTGCAAAATCCATTACACCATAAATTAGCTGAGCTTGGTTTTTACCATAAATTCCCATACCCACTTGGTAGGGGGTGCCACTGAAATCAATCACGATTTTTTTTCCAAAGCAATACGCCTGTTCTGCACCCCAAATAAGAGTAGAGTTGGGATTTATTTTATTCTGCACTTTATAAAATTGGATAATAGCGTCGAAAATGTAGGGATTGGTTATCGTTAATGGCGCAAAAATAATTGCTCTCCATGAGGAATCATACGTTTCCAATTCACCAACATCAAACCCGCGTTTTTTAGCTTGCAATGGTGTAATGATACAACGTGGGTTTTCGATAAAATCTTGTTCATCGATGATTAACGGTTCGGAATCGCTTTCTGGTTTAGGTGAGATGTTAAAGATAATTGGTTGACCGCTAACTTCTTCTTCATCCTCAAGAGCGTCTAAAACTAAATTATGAAAATTAGCATAAATCTCTTTTGCCAAAGGATCAGTCGCATCACTAAACAACTCTTTTAGTTTTCTTAAGCTATATTTTCCGTTACCAAAAAGGCTCGCAGCGAGAGTAATGATTTTGCGACTTTTATAGGGGATATCACAGTCATTAAAATAATCAGTTAGCGTAGCAAGATTTTGCGGTATTATATAAAATTGACTGGATAAATTAGGTTGTTCTTGATAGCTCAATTGCAATAATGCAATCGCAACCGCTGTTTCTGGAGTAATCCCCCAATGTCTTTGCAATATTTTGCCAAAATAACTTGCCAAAAATTCGTCTTCATCATCGGTCTCAAGTGCAAATTTTATTGCCATATCCATATGTTTCACATCCGTCATTGCCAAAGCAATGGCAGCGAATGTGCCTGCGACAGAATTATCTTCATCTTGGAGATCTAAACAATGGTGAAATTTCTCCATTGTTAATTCAACAAATTTTCGTATTTTATCATGTAAACTTTCGTATATCGCTGCTTTGCGAAAAAAGGCATGAGAATTACTGGCTAAATCAGGATATTGTTTGATGATGCGAGCAAATTCAGGATAGTATTCAGGCTTGGTAACAAAATAAACATTAAGCCAATAACCATCAAATTTTTTAGAATAGCCTTTTGCCATTAAGCTATTTAAATAATCAAGTGCTTGTGAATATGCCTTCTCACTTTCTTCTTTGAAACGCAGATAGATTTTGCCATTTGTTGACATAGCTCTAGCAATAATAGCATCTGTTTCACAAAAAACATCATTTTCAGTAAAAGAGTTATAAGAATATGTATTTACATGTTGATTTATTGAATCTTCTATTACACGGGGTGTGTAATGAATTTCACCCAGCTGATCCCACTCTTGTTTTTGTATTATTGCTGGCTCATATCCAGCATTTATTAGAGGATTTAACCCTTTGTAAGCAACTTTAAAATCAAAATCTTTCCATTTGAATTGGAGGTTAGCCAGATGCCATTTATTAAAGTCAAAATCAGCATATTCTTCTATAAGACTTATACTTATTTTTTGGGGTTTTGCTTCACCAGAATGAAGATATTTTTTTAATAATGCTAAAATTCTATCCGTTTTAAGATGCAGAATAACGCCATCTGAAGCAAAATACGCTTTAACTGTATCAGATAAGAGTTCGATATCATATTCATCCGATTTTTCAAGTTTTTGAAGATTTGCCTCTATATTTTTTGCTAATTCATTAAGGTGATCCTCATTCAAGCGTTTATCCGCTAATGGTTGAAATTGATTGAAAAATGCAATTTTAAAGTAATTTTCGGTAAGACCCTCAAAAAAATCTTGATCAACCATTTGTTGTAATTTAGGTTTTAAAAATTGTGTTAAATATTGGATGATAAGTATTGGATTATGATACTGCATATCACAATTGTGTTCTGTATAATCAATATAGCGATTGTCATAGTTCAGGCTACAAATTTTAATACATCCTTTACTGAACGTTCTGATGAAAAATCCGTAAGTAGCATTGGGAAGTTTAAAGGCTGGGATATTATCACTTCCACCAGAGCGAATTGTCTCGACTAATTTTTTAACTTGAATCACCACCTCTTCAGCTATATCTTTAAAAAAAGCGGTTAGATATTTATCAACTAAACCATGAATACCTGTTAAATTGCTTTGATAATTGTCATAAATGTATTTCAAAACTCCCTTAGCATTCTGTTCTTTTATCAATATATTTGAATGTTTAATAGGTAAAAGATAAGCTAAGATATCTAAATGAATTGGAGAAACCAAAATAACAAAATCAGAAAAAATAGCTTCAAGTACATTTTTTATTAAAGTTTGAAATACTGTTTCTGATGCACTAAGAACTTTAAGTTTATTGAAAGTAGCTACGACATCAAATTGATCACCTTGTCTAATATGCTTTTGAACCATATTTTTAAGATTTTCAAATTCTAGTTCTTGCGCTGTTTTGGTTAAAGTTTCTTTTTCAACCGGGTTATTAATTTCTTTTGTTGGTTGTTGAACGGGAGATACCTTACGTAACTCTTCAAAATCAAATGGGTTAGGTTGACCTCCATATGACCATCCTTGAAGATTAAACCACGGTTTTTCTTTACCGTCATCCTTCACATCTTTGGGTGGTGTGGGTTTGGGGTGGTATTTCGGTTTTGGGGCATCGGGCATTTTGATGATTGTTTGGCTTTGCTTTTCTATGCAGGTTGATTGTTCAAACGCTGGTGGGATTGCTTTTTCCTCATAGCCCTTTTTGATTTTCGATCTGATCAGTTTGTTGGCTTCTTTTTCCGCATCGGCAGGCGATAAAAACGTTTTAACTTGTGTTTGTCCTTTTGCCCCTACCTTACCAAATACGATTGTTAGTGATTCGTCTTGTTGGGTAATATACCAAAATTTGTTTGACTGTAGATCGCTATATTCTAGATACTTTTTCATTGTGTTATGTTTTCCTAATACTTATCTTTTTTATATTTATTAGAATAATTTGAATTTATTCTGTCAATTGGGGCTTAAGCCCCAATTAGTAAGCCTTTTTATTAATTATAATTTGGCTAACTTTTCCTGCCAGTATTCTTGATATTGTGGCAGGCGTTTTTGTGCTGTTTGGTATACCTGTTTTAGTTCAGTAGTATCGATTCTTTGCAGTTTCTCCATGGCATAATCTAGTTTTTTCTGCTGTATATATGCCATAAACAATAGTGAGGTATCATACACTTCGCCCATATCCGGGGTGATTTTTTCAAGCTGTTTGATTGCCCGATAATTATCATCCTTATAAATCCCGGCGCTTAAAGCCTCATCCAAATACATTATACCGGGCTTAGAGTAATCAATGTTTGGGCTTCCTTTGGGACTGTCGAAGTAATAGTATTGTTTTCGCAGTGCGTATAATTTTTCTTTATCGGGCTCTTGTTTGTTCATTGCAACAGCAATCTTTGCAAAATCCATTACTCCATAAATTAGCTGAGCTTGGTTTTTACCATAAATTCCCATACCCACTTGATAAGGGGTGCCACTAAAATCAATCACGACCCTTTTACCAAAACAGTAGGCTTGTTCAGTGCCCCAAGCGATAACAGAGTTGGGATTTATTTCATTCTGCACTTTATAAAATTGGATAATAGCGTCGAAAATGTAGGGATTAGTTATCGTTAATGGCGCAAAAATAATTGCTTTCCATGAGGAATCATGAGTATATAATTCATTGAGATCAAACCCGCGTTTTTTAGCTTCCAATGGCGTAATGACACAAGGTGGATTTTCGATAAAATCTTGCTCATCGATGATTAACGGTTCGGAATCGCTTTCTGGTTTAGGTGAGATGTTATAAATAATTGGTTGACCGCTACCTTCTCCTTCTTCCTCAAGAGCTTCTAAAACTAAATTATAAAAATCAGCATAAATCAATTTCTCTTGCGGATCAGTCGCATTATTAAATAATTTTTTTAACTTTTTAAGACTATCACTAGGTTTACCAAAAAGATATTTTACTAAATAAGTCAATTTACAATATGGATTTTTTGGCTCGTTCATACTGTAATAATCGGTCAAACTAGCTAAATTTTGCGGAATTTTATAAAATTGACTGGATAATTCAGACATATGTTGACCTTGAGTTAATTGCAATAGCGCAATCGCAACCGCTGTTTCGGGCGTAATACCCCAATATTTTTCAAGAACAATACCAAAATTACCTGCCAAATATTCATGGTCACCATCGATTTCAAGTGCAAATTTAATAGCCAAATCCATATGTTTCACATCCGTCATTGCCAGGGCAATAGCAGCAAATGCCCCGGCGACTGAACTATATTCATCTTGTAAATCAAAACTATAATCAAGTTCATACATAGTTAAGTCAACAAACTCTCGAATTTTATCATGTAAACTTTCGTACATCGCTGCTTTGCGGAAAAAAACATGTGAACAACAAGCTATCCCCATCCCTAGTTCATATTCTTCAAAGTGTACATATTTTTTAACGTATTTAGCGAATTCAGAATAGTATTCAGGCTTGGCAACAAAATAAATATGAAGCCAATGCCCCTCAAATATATTTGAATAACCTTTTGCCATTAAGTTATTTAAATAATCAAGTGCATCGGAATATGCCTGTTCACTTTCTTGTTTAAAGCGTAAGTAAATTTCACCACCCGTTGGCATGGCTCTGGCGATAATGGTTTCAGTTTCACAAAAAACATCAGTTTCAGTAAAAGTATCATAAAAACGTTCGGTTTCTGATTGATCGTCTGGATCGTCTTTTTTTTCTGGCTTGCTATCAGGCTTGTTATCAATAATGCCCAGTTTATCCCACGCTTGTTTTTGTAGAATTGCTGGTTCATATCCTTTATCAACTAAGCATTCAACACTGTTATAAGCATATCTATAATCAAAATTAGCCCATTCAAACTGTAAATCAACTAAATGCCATTTGTTATAATCAAAATCGTCGTATTTCCTTAACAGTGAACGTCCTTTCGATTCAGCCTCTTTCTCACCTGAATAAAGATATTTTTTTAGTAATGCTAAAATTCTATCGGTATCGTATTGCTCAATAACGCCATTAAGGGCAAAATATTCCTCAACCGTGTCAGTTAGCAAATCTGCATAATATTCATCTGATTGCTCGAGATATTTTAGGTCGCTTTCAAGCTTAAATATCCTTGTTTGTCGGTAGGTTTGTTCTATTGGTATTTCAATAAGAATATTATCTGTTTGGAAAAGGGCAATTCTGAAATATTTATCAGTCATACCACCAAAAAAACCATCATCCAGCATTTTCTGGAGTTTTTTGGTAAGTAATGGAACAAAGTATTGATTATTTATCTCAACGCCATAACTAGTCCCATCATATTCTAGCTCATTTAGACTTTCTGAATAATAGCGTTTGGAATTTCGTTCATTGAATAAAGCATATATTTCCAGCGTTTTATAATCAAAGGTGATATTAAAGCCACAAACATTTTCAGGGAATTTGTTAGCTGAAATATTTTTTTCACCTCCTGTCTGGGTAGTTTCAAAAATACTCTGTAATGCGTTAACTATTTTATCCACCATTTGTACCGGATAATCGGTTAGATATTGTTCAGCCAGCTGATGGATTGATTCGGCATGAGTCTGATAACGGTCATAAATATATTTCATCACACCTTGTGCAAAGATTTCTTGGAAAAGAATTTCTGGATCTCTGATTCTCAAAAGATAAGGAATGCAATCAAAGTGAATAGGTGATATTTTCTTCATAAATTTTGAAAATATCATTTGAAGCATATCTTTGATGAAAATTTGAAATTCCTTATTGTTTGGACTTAACGCTTTTAATTGTTCGAACTTAGCTTCAATATCGAACTGCTCACCTTGCTTTATATATTTTCGTAACAAAACTTTTAAGTTATCAAATTCTTGTTCTTGTGGTGTTTTGGTGACTGTCTCTTTTTTAATCGGGGCATTACTTTGTTTTGGTGGTTGTTTAACTGGAGCAACTTTTTTAGGCGGAACTTTACGTAACTCATCAAAATCAAATGGGTTAGGTTGACCCTCATCAGCCCATTCATCAAGATCAAACCATGGTTTTTCTTTACCGTCATCAATCACATCTTTGGGTGGTGTGGGTTTGGGGTGGTATTTCGGTTTTGGGGCATCGGGCATTTTGATAATTTGACTTAATCGGGCTATCGCGGGCAATAGGGTTGCTGGTATGGTTTTTTCTTGATAACCCTTTTTAAGTTTTGATTTTATTATTTTGCAGGCTTCTTTTTCTGCTTCCTCCTGCGAGGCAAAGGTCTTAGTGTGTTTTTGCCCTTCGGTTCCAACCGCACCGTAAAGCACCGTGTAAAGGTTATCTTTTTGCTCGATATACCAAAATTTATTATTCACTTCATCAATGCATTCAAAATATTGGTTCATTGTTTTATGTTTTCCTTATGGTTAATTTTTTATATTTATCAGAATAATTTGAATTTATCCTGTTTATTGGGGCATAAGCCCCTTTTTATGATTTTATTTTTTATAATTCCGCTAACTTTTCCTGCCAATATTCTTGATATTGTGGCAGGCGTTTTTGTGCTGTTTGGTACACCTGTTTTAGTTCAGTAGTATCGAGTTTTCTTTGTAGTGTCTCCATGGCATAATCTAGTTTTTTCTGCTGCATATATGCCATAAACAATAGTGAGGCATCATAGACTTCGCCCATATCCGGTGTGATTTTTTCAAGCTGTTTGATTGCCCGATAATTATCATCCTTATAAATCCCGGCTCCTAAAGCCTCATCTAAATACATTATACCGGGCTTAGATTTATCAATGTTTGGGCTTCCTTTTGGACTATCAAAGTAATAGTATTGTTTTCGCAGTGCGTATAATTTTTCTTTATCGGGCGCTTGTTTGTTCATTGCAACAGCAATCTTTGCAAAATCCATTACTCCATAAATTAGCTGAGCTTGGTTTTTAGCATAAATTCCCATACCCACTTGATAGGGGGTGCCACTGAAATCAATCACGACTTTTTTACCAAAACAGTAGGCTTGTTCAGTGCCCCAAATGATAACAGAGCGGACACCTATGTTATTTTGCACTTTATGAAATTGGATAATAGCGTCGAAAATGTAGGGATTAGTTATTGTTAATGGCGCAAAAATAACTGCTCTCCATGGGGAATCATAAGTTTCCAATTCTCTAACATCAAACCCGCGTTTTTTAGCTTGCAATGGTGTAATGATACAAGGTGGATTTTCGATAAAATCTTGCTCATTAATAATTAACGGTTCGGAATCGCTTTCTGGTTTAGGTGAGATATTATAAATAATTGGCTGACCGCTACCTTCTCCTTCTTTCTTAAGAGCTTCTAGGACTAAATTATGGAAATCTGCGTATATCAATTTTTCTTGTGGATCAGTCGCATTATTAAATAATTCTTTTAACTTTTTGAGACTATCACTAGGTTCACCAAAAAGATATTCCACTAAATAAGTCAATTTACAATATGGATTTTTGGGCTCGTTATTTCTGTAATAATCCGTCAAACTAGCTAAATTTTGCGGAATTTTATAAAATTGACTGGATAATTCAGATATAAATTGACAATGAGTTAATTGCAATAAAGCAATCGCAACCGCAGTTTCGGGCGTAATACCCCAATATTTTTCAAGAACAATGCCAAAATAACTTGCCAAATATTCATGGTCACCATCAGTTTCATTTGCAAATTTAATTGCCAAATCCATATGTTTTACATCCGTCATTGCCAGGGCAATAGCAGCAAATGTCCCGGCGACTGAATTATTCTCATCTTGTAGATCTCTGCTATGATGAAATTCATACATGGTTAAGTTAACAAACTCTCTTATTTTATCATGTAAACTTTCGTACATGGCTGCTTTACGGAAAAAGACATGTGAACAGCAAGCTATTCCCATACCTAGCTCATATTCTTCAAAGTCCTCATAGTCTTCAATGTATTTAGCAAATTCAGAATAGTATTCAGGCTTGGCAACAAAATAAATATTAAGCCAATGCCCCTCAAATATATTTGAATAACCTTTTGCCATTAAGTTATTTAAATAATCAAGCGCATCGGAATATGCCTGTTCACTTTCTTGTTTAAAGCGTAAGTAAATTTCACCACCCGTTGGCATGGCTCTGGCGATAATGGTTTCAGTTTCACAAAAAACATCAGTTTCAGTAAAAGTATCATAAAAACGTTCGGTTTCTGACTGATTGTCTGAATCGTCTTTTTTTCCTGGCTTGCTATCTCTAATGCCCAGCTTATCCCACGCTTGTTTTTGTAGAATTGCTGGTTCATATCCTTTATCAACTAAGTCTTGAATATATATATCAGCATATTTAAATCCAAAATTTTCCCATTTAAACTGTAAATAAACTAACCACCATTTTTTAAAATCAACATGGATGTGTTTCCTTAACAGAGAACGCCCTGTAGATTCAGCCTCTTTTTCACCTGAATAAAGATATTTTTTTAATAATGCTAAAATTCTATCGGTATCGTATTGCTCAATGATCCTATTATAAGCAAAATATTCTTCTACAGTGTCAGTTAGCAAATCTACATCATATTCATCTGATTGTTCGAGATATTTTAGGTCGCTTTCAAGCTCAAGTATCTTTGTTTGTCGGTAGGTTTGTTCTATTGGTGTTTCGATAAAAATATTGTCCTTATTGCAGAAAGCAATTCTAAAATAATGATCAGTAATACCTTCAAAAAAACCATTATCCAGCATTTTATGGAGTTTTTCGGTAAGTAGTGGGGTAAAATATTGATTATTTATCTGATCACTATATTGAGGCTCATTATACTCAATATCACTAATAGCAAATGATTGATAACTTTTTGGGTCTCTATCTCGATTTAAAGGGTATATTTTCAGATATTTTTCATCGAAGGTAATATAAAAACCATAAGTATGATTTGGTAATTTAAAAGCTGGAATATTATCTTCACCACCAACTCGAATAGTGTCAACAATGTGTTGTAACGTGCTGGCTATTTTGTCTGCCATTTGTACTGGATAATCGTTAAGATATTCTTCAGCCAGGCGATGAATTGAATCGGGACGGGTTTGATAATTGTCATAAATATATTTTAATGCTCCTTGAGCATAAAATTCTTTCACTACAATATTGGGATCTTTGATTGTTAGAAGATAAGTTATACAATCAAAATGCATTGGGGATATTTTGTTGATGAATTTTGAAAAAATAACTTCAAGAGTATCTTTAACTAACGTTTGAAATACCTTAGTACTTGGACTCAACACTTTTAATTGTTCAAACGTCGCTTCGATATCGAACTGCTCACCTTGCTTTATATATTTCCGTAATAAAACTTTTAAGTTATCAAATTCTTGTTCTTGTGGTGTTTTGGTGACTGTCTCTTTTTTAATCGGGGCATTACTTTGTTTTGGTGGTTGTTTAACTGGAGCAACTTTTTTAGGCGGAACTTTACGTAACTCATCAAAATCAAATGGGTTAGGTTTACCTTCATCTGCCCATTCATCAAGATCAAACCATGGTTTTTCTTTACCGTCATCAATCACATCTTTGGGTGGTGTGGGTTTTGGGTGATATTTCGGTTTTGGGGCGTCGGGCATTTTGATGATTGTTTTTTCTGTGCAGGTTGATTGTTCAAGCGTTGGTGGGATTGCTTTTTCCTCATATCCCTTTTTGATTTTCGATTTTATCAGTTTGTTGGCTTCTTTTTCCGCATCGGCAGGCGAAGAAAACGTTTTAACTTGTGTTTGTCCTTTTGTCCCTATCTTGCCGAATACTATGGTTAGTGATTCGTTTTGTTGGGTGATATACCAAAATTTGTTTGACTGTAGATCGCTATATTCTAGATACTTTTTCATTGTGTTATGTTTTCCTTATATTTATCTTATTTATTATATTTATCTTATTTATTATATTTATCAGAATAAATTAAATTTATACTATTGTTTTGGGGCATAAGCCCCTTTTTATAATTTTGCTAACTTTTCCTGCCAGTATTCTTGATATTGTGGCAGGCGTTTTTGTGCTGTTTGGTACACCTGTTTTAGTTCACTATTATCGAGTTTTTTGTGCAGTTTCCCCATGGCATAATCTAGTTTTTTCTGCATCATGTATGCCCTAAACAGTAGTGAGGCATCATACACTTCGCCCATATCCGGGGTGATTTTTTCAAGCTGCTTGATTGCCCGATAATTATCATCCTTATAAATCCCGGCGGCTAAAGCCCCATCCAAATGCATTATACCGGGCTTGGATTTATCAATGTTTGGGCTTCCTTTGGGACTGTCAAAGTAATAGTGTTGTTTTCGCAGTGCGAATAATTTTTCCGTATCGGGGGCTTGTCTATTCATTGCAACAGCAATCTTAGCAAAATCCATTACACCATAAATTAGCTGAGCTTGGTTTTTACCATAAATTCCCATACCCACTTGATAAGGGGTGCCACTAAAATCAATCACGACCCTTTTACCAAAACAGTACGCTTGTTCAGTGCCCCAAATGATAACAGAGCGGACACCTATGTTATTTTGCACTTTATGAAATTGGATAATAGCGTCGAAAATATAGGGATTAGTTATCGTTAATGGCGCAAAAATTACTGCTCTCCATGGGGAATCATAAGTTTCCAATTCTCTAACATCAAACCCGCGCTTTTTAGCTTGCAATGGTGTAATGATACAAGGTGGATTTTCAATAAAATCTTGGTCAACTATTGTTAACGGTTCAGATTCACTTTCATATTTAGGTGGGAGATTATAGATAATTGGTTGACCACTATCTTCTCTTTCTTCCTCAAGAGCGTCTAAAACTAAATTATGAAAATCAGCATAAATCTCTTTTGCTAAAGGATCAGTAGCACGATTGAACAAATTTTTTAACTTCTTCAAGCTATATTTGCCATCTCCCCAAAGACATTCTACCAAGGTAATAATTTTGCGACTTTTAAAAGGGAAATCGCAGCTATTAAAATAATCAGCTAGCTCAGCAAGATTTTGCGGTATTTTATAAAATTGACTGGATAAATCAGGGGGATCTTGTTGACTTAACTGCAATAATGCAATCGCAACTGCTGTTTCAGGCGTAATACCCCAATATTTTTCAAGAACACCACCAAAATAACTTGCAAAAAAATCGTGTTCATCGTCGGTCTCAAGCGCAAATTTAATTGCCATATCCATATGTTTCACATCCGTCATCGCCAAGGCAATAGCAGCAAATGTCCCAGCGACAGAATTATCTTCATCTTGGAGATCTAAACAACAATGAGATACCTCCATTGTTAATTCAATAAATTCTCGTATTTTATCATGTAAACTTTCGTACATCGCTGCTTTGCGGAAAAAGGCATGTGAATCACTGGCTAATGTTTCAAATTCTTCAATAATCTTGGCTAATTCAGGATAGTATTCTGGTTTAGCAATAAAATAAATCCTAAGCCAATACCCTTTAAATATTTTTGAATAACCTTTTTTCATTAAGCCATTTAAATAATCAAGTGCATCTGAATATGCCTGCTCGCTTTCTTGTTTAAAGCGTAAATAAATTTCACCGTCCGTTGGCATGGCTCTGGCGATAATAGTGTCAGTTTCACAAAATATATCATTTTCAGAAAAAGTATGATAAAAACGCTCCGTTTCTGATTGATTACTTAAATCGTCTTTTTTTTCTGGCTTGCAATCATTAATGAGCTGCTGTTCCCACGCTTGTTTTTGAATAATTGCTGGCTCATATCCTTTATCAACTAAGTCTTTAATATAGATATCAGCATATTTAAATTCAAAATTTGCCCATTCAAACTGTAAATCAACTAAACGCCATTTGTTATAATCAAAATCTTCGTATTTCCTTAACAGAGAACGTCCTTTCGATTCAGCCTCTTTTTCACCCGAATAAAGATATTTTTTTAGTAACACTAAAATTCTATCGGTATCATGTTTTCTTACAATACCATCAAAAGCAAAATATTTATCAACAGTATTAGTTAACAAATCTGCATCATATTCATCTGATTGCTCCAGATATTTTAGGTCTCTTTCAAGCTCAAATAGCCTTGTTTGTCGATAGTTTGGTTCAAGTGGTGTTTCAATAATGATATTGTTTATTTGACGAACTACAATGTTAAAATAATTATCAGTTATACCATCAAAAAAACCATCATTTAGCATTTTTTGGAGTTTTTCGGCAAGTAGTGGAAAAAAATATTGATTATTTATTTGATCACAATAACTTTCCGGATCATATTCAAGCTCATTTATATTTTCTGAATAATATGTTTTTTGATTGCATTTATATGTTAAAGAATTTATTTCTAGAAATTTATCCATTCCCCGATTTTTATAATCAAAAGTAATATAAAAACCATCAATTTGATTCGGTAATTTGTAAGCTGGGATATTATCTGCGCCACCTGCTCGGATAGTATTCACAATGCATTGTAATGCGTTAACTATTTTAGTTACCATTTGTACCGAATAATCGGTAAGATATTGTTCCGCCAGACTATGGATTGATTCAGAGCGAGTCTTGTAGTGGCTATAAATATATTTCATTACTCCTTCAGCAAAGAGCCCGCTAAAAGTAATTTTTGGATCTTTGATTCTCAAGAAATACGTAATGCAATCAAAGTGAATAGGCGAAATATTCTTGATAAATTTTGAAAAAATGAGCAGAAGCATCTCTTTAATAAAAATTTGAAATTCATTATTGCTTGGGCTTAATGCTTTTAATTGTTCAAACGTCGCTTCGATATCAAACTGCTCACCTTGCTTTATATAACCTCGTAACAATAATTTTAAATTATCAAATTTTTGTTCTTGTGGTGTTTTGATGGCAGTCTCTTTTTTAATCGAGGCATGAATTTCTTTTGGTTGTGGCTGAATAGGAGTAACTTTTTCAGACGACATCTTACGTAACTCTTCAAAACCAAATGGATTAGATCGACCTCCATATGACCATCCTTGAAGATTAAACCACGGTTTTTCTTTACCATCATCAATCACATCTTTGGGTGGAATGGGTTTGGGGTGTTGTTTTGGTTTTGGGGCATCAGGCATTTTGATGATTGTTTTTTCTGTGCAGGTTGATTGTTCAAGCGTTGGTGGAATTGCTTTTTCCTCATATCCCTTTTTGATTTTCGATTTTATCAGTTTGTTGGCTTCTTTTTCCGCATCGGCAGGCGAAGAAAACGTTTTAACTTGTGTTTGTCCTTTTGTCCCTATCTTGCCGAATACTATGGTTAGTGATTCGTTTTGTTGGGTGATATACCAAAATTTGTTTGACTGTAGATCGCTATATTCTAAATACTTTTTCATTGTGTTATGTTTTCCTAATACTTATCTTTTTTATATTTATTAGAATAATTTGAATTTATCCTGTTAATTGGGGCTTAAGCCCCAATTAGTAAGCCTTTTTATTAATTATAATTTGGCTAACTTTTCCTGCCAGTATTCTTGATATTGTGGCAGGCGTTTTTGTGCTGTTTGGTACACCTGTTTTAGTTCAGTAGTATCGAGTTTTCTTTGCAGTTTCTCCATGGCATAATCTAGTTTTTTCTGCTGTATATATGCCATAAACAGCAGTGAGGCATCATAGACTTCGCCCATATCTGGGGTGATTTTTTCAAGCTGTTTGATTGCCCGATAATTATCATCCTCAAAAACCCCAGCTGCTAAAGCTTCATCCAAATACATCATACCAGGCTTAGATTTATCAATAACAGGACTCCCTTTTGGACTATCGAAATAATAATATTGTTTTCGCAGTGCGAATAATTTTTCTTTATCGGGCGCTTGTTTGTTCATTGCAACAGCAATCTTAGCAAAATCCATTACACCATAAATTAGCTGAGCTTGATTTATACCATAAATTCCCATACCCACTTGATAGGGTGTGCCACTAAAATCAATCACAACCTTTTTACCAAAACAGTATGCCTGTTCAGCGCCCCAAAGGATAACAGAGCGAGTACCTATGTCATTTTGCACCTTACAATATTGGATAATAGCATCGAAAATGTAAGGATTAGTTATCGTTAATGGCGCAAAAATAACTGCTCTCCATGAGGAATCATAAGTTTCCAATTCTCTAACATTAAACCCACGCTTTTTAGCTTCCAATGGCGTAATGACACAAGGTGGATTTTCGATAAAATTTTGGTCAACTATTGTTAACGGTTTGGAATCGTTTTCATATTTAGGAGGGAGATTATAGATAATTGGTTGACCGCTAACTTCTCCTTCTTCCTCAAGAGCTTCTATAACTAAATTATGAAAATCTGCGTATATCAGTTTTTCTTGCGGATCAGTCGCATTATTAAATAATTTTTTTAACTTTTTAAGAGCATAACTAGGTTTATAATTATCAAAAAGTTCTATTACTAAATTAGTCAATTTACAATTTGGGTTTTTTGGCTCATTCCTTCTGTAATAATCCGTCAAACTAGCTAAATTTTGCGGAATTTTATAAAATTGACTAGATAATTTAGCCGTATGACACTCATAACTTAATTGCAATAACGCAATCGCAACCGCTGTTTCGGGCGTAATGCCCCAATATTTTTCAAGAACAATACCAAAATTACTAGCCAAATCTTCATAGTAACTATCGATTTCATTAGCAAATTTAATAGCCAAATCCATATGTTTTACATCCGTCATTGCTAAGGCTATGGCGGCGAATGTCCCGGCGACTGAACTTTCATCTTGTATTTCAAAACTTTTATGATCTTGATACATGGTTAAGTCAACAAACTCTCTTATTTTATCATGTAAACTTTCGTACATCACTGCTTTGCGGAAAAAGGCATGTGAACCACAGACTATACCTCCTATCGCTAGCCCTAGTTCTGATTCTTCAATGTCTTTAAGGTATTCAAAGTCTTCAACATATTTAGCAAATTCAGAATAGTATTTAGGCTTGGCAACAAAATAAATATGAAGCCAATGCCCCTGAAATATTTCTGAATAACCTTTTGCCATTATTCCATTTAAATAATCAAGCGCATCGGAATATGCCTGTTCACTTTCTTGTTTAAAGCGTAAGTAAATTTCACCGCCTGTTGGCATGGCTCTGGCGATAATAGTATCAGTTTCACAAAAAACATCATTTTCAGTAAAAGTATTATAAAAACGTTCGGTTGCTGATTGATAGCGTGAATCGTCTTTTTTTTCTGACTTGCTATCAATAATGCCCAGCTTATCCCACTCTTGTTTTTGTAGAATTGCTGGTTCATATCCTTTATCAACTAAGTCTTGAATATGTATATCAGCATATTTAAATCCAAAATTTTCCCATTTAAACTGTAAATAAACTAACCACCATTTTTTAAAATCAACATGGATGTGTTTCCTTAACAGAGAACGCCCTGTAGATTCAGCCTCTTTCTCACCTGAATAAAGATATTTTTTTAGTAATGCTAAAATTCTATCGGTATCATAATTATCAATAATGCCATTATAGGCAAAATATTCGTCAATCGTGTCAGTTAGCAAATCTGCATAATATTCATCTGATTGCTCGAGATATTTTAGGTCGCTTTCAAGCTCAAGTATCTTTGTTTGGCTGTAAGTTTGCTCTAGTGGTATTTCAATAATAATATTATCTTTTTGGAAAAGGGCAATTTTGAAATATTTATTAGTCATATCACCAAAAAAACCATCATCCAGCATTTTCTGGAGTTTTTCGGTAAGTAATGGAACAAAATATTGATTATTTATCTCAACGCCATAACTAGTCCCATCATATTCTAGCTCATTTAGATTTTCTGAATAATAGCATTGGTAACTTCGCTCATTGAATAAAGCATATATTTCCAGCTTTTTATAATCAAAGGTAATATTAAAGCCACAAACATTTTCAGGTAACTTGTCAGCTGGAGTATTTTTTTCGTCTTCTGTTTGGGTAGTATCAAAAATGTGCTGTAATCCGTTAACTATTTTATCCACCATTTGTACCGGATAATCGGTAAGATATTGTTCAGCCAGCTGATGGATTGATTCGGAATGAGTCTGATAACGGTCATAAATATATTTCATCACACCTTGCGCAAAGATTTCTTGGAAGAGAATTTCTGGATCTCTGATTCTCAAAAGATAAGGAATGCAATCAAAGTGAATAGGTGATATTTTCTTCATAAATTTTGAAAATATCATTTGAAGCATATCTTTGATGAAAATTTGAAATTCATTATTGCTGGGGCTTAATGCTTTTAATTGTTCAAATGTCGCTTCAATATCGAACTGCACACCTTGCTTTATATAACTTCGTAACAATATTTTTAAATTATCAAATTCTTGTTCTTGTGGTGTTTTGGTTAAAGTCTCTTTTTTAATTGAAGTATTACTTTGTTTTGGTGGTTGTTTAACTGGAACAACTTCTTTAGGCGGAACCTTACGTAACTCTTCAAAATCAAATGCTACAAGATTCCTCCACGGTTTTTTTTCACCATCATCAATCACATCTTTGGGTGGAATGGGTTTTGGGTGGTATTTCGGTTTTGGGGCGTCGGCCATTTTGATGATTGTTTTTTCTGTGCAGGTTGATTGTTCAAGCGTTGGTGGGATCGCTTTTTCCTCATAGCCCTTTTTGATTTTCGATTTGATCAGTTTGTTGGCTTCTTTTTCCGCATCGTAAGGCGATGAAAACGTTTTAACTTGTGTTTGTCCTTTTGTACCTATCTTACCAAATACGATTGTTAGGGATTCGTCTTGTTGGGTGATATACCAAAATTTGTTTGATAATGTATCTTTAAACTCCAGATAATATTTCATTTCCTATATTCCTTAATTATAATTTTTGTTTAGTTCTTATAGATATATAAATAGTCATTAATACAACTTTTTGAGTGTATAAAATTTTGATTATAAAAACGACCATTATTTTCGAGGTTTCCTGGAAACACTTAGATGAAATGAGATGATTTTTTGCATTAATTTCACATCATGTCTCTTTCGAGTACTTTAGGGGTAGTGTGTAAGCCTTTCTGAATAGTGATTATAAAAATGATAGTTGAATTAATTTTGTCTATTAATTTTCAATATATGAACATTCGAAACTGGTTTTTTTGAGGGAAGTTTCTATAATAACTTTTCGGATGAGTAAAGTTATAAAAAATTACTTTGCACTTTCTACAAGCAATATTGCACCAAAATTTAAATAATGATATTTATTGCCGCTTTTCAGGGCTACAATTAAACTGTTTTGTAGGCTTTCATTGAGTGTTTGGAATGTTTTTTAGCTAATAAATGCTGTTAATTCCTTCAATGTGGTTAATAATTTATATCAATACTCATTGTTAACCATTTTCATAGTTATTGGCGATAACTATGGTATGGTAATTGCAATTATTTGTTAACAAGCAAAGCAACTATAGAAGGAACAGGCATATGGAAAATCAAAATAGCCATAGTGCAGCCGCTTTTGTAAAAAATCGTCGGGCTTCTTTAATCAGTGCTATTTTTTTAATGGCAACCTCGGCTATAGGCCCTGGTTTTATCACTCAAACCGCCACTTTTACCGTAACATTAGGTAGTGCTTTTGGATTCGGAATTTTGGCATCAATTATTATTGATTTTGTTGTGCAACAAAATATTTGGCGAGTGGTATCGTTAACTAAAATGTACTCTTCAGATATTGCTAACGCGACAATTCCCGGTAGTGGTTACCTATTGGCTGTGTTGGTGATATTTGGTGGCTTGGTTTTTAATATTGGTAACATCGCTGGAGCAGGTCTTGGCTTAAATGCACTGGTGGGTCTTGATCCTAAATGGGGTGGGGCAATAAGTGCTTTATTGGCTGTTTATATCTTTTCATCAAGTAAGGCCAGTCATTTTATTGATCGATTAATGATAGGTTTAGGATTATTAATGATTGGCTTAACATTATTTGTGCTCTTTGCAGCGCATCCGCCAATCGGGCAAGCTTTAACGCAAACAGTCTTTCCTAGTAATATTGATTTTGCATCGATTACAACCATTGTAGGTGGTACTGTCGGGGGTTATATTTCTTATGCCGGCGCACATCGTTTGTTGGATAAAAATATGGGTGGTGTGCATAATATTAAGCCAGTATCGACGGCGGCAACCCGAGGTATAATTGTTGTTGGCATTATGCGTTACATTTTGTTTTTAGCAATTTTAGGCGTTGTGGCAAGTGGGGTGACAATCGATATTTCAAGTTACGCTGCCAATCCTGCATCGCAGGCTTTTCAAGCTGCTTTAGGTGAGCTTGGTTTGCGTATTTTTGGCTTAATACTATGGGCTGCGGCATTAACCAGTATTATTGGAGCAGCTTATACTTCAATGACATTTATCACACCGTTTAAACGTAACATTACGAAAAAACAACGTCAAATGGCTACCATTGTATTTATTATCAGCTCTTTGGCTGTCTATTTAATAATGGGCACTGCACCTGTTGCATTATTGGTTTTTGCCGGTGGTTTTAATGGTTTAGTCTTACCACTAGGCTTAACAATATTTATTTATATTGGTTGGAAGCGATCCGATCTTATGTCTGGCTATCATTATCCTAGATGGTTATTATGGTCTGGTTTAATTGTTTGTATTATGACTTGGTATATGGGCGCAATGTCAGTTGTAACTATCTTTAATTATTTAAAATAAAGGATCAGCATGCCAGTTAATAAATTGATAGATTTAAATAGTGATCTTGGTGAGAGTTTTGGTCAATGGAAAATGGGTAATGATGAAGCGATACTCAAAATTGTCAGTAGTGCCAATGTAGCATGTGGTTTTCATGCAGGATCCCCGGAAGGAATTTTAAAGACGCTTAAAGCTGCTAAAGCCAATAATGTTAAGATCGGTGCACATGTCGCTTATCCTGATTTAGTCGGGTTTGGTCGGCGTAATATGGATATTGCATCAGACGAATTAACCGCTGATGTGATTTATCAAATTGGTGCGCTCAAAGGATTAGCAACTTCAATTGGTGCCAGCGTTGACTATGTAAAACCCCATGGGGCATTGTATAATACTATGGCGCATGATAAGCGTCAGGCAATGGCTGTCATTGATGCTATTTGTTCACTTGATGCTAATCTTGTTCTGGTGGCTCTGGCTGGATCTCCCCTTATTAATTGGGCAAAGGAAAATGGTTTAAATGTTGTAGCCGAAGCGTTTGCTGATCGTGCATATCATGCTAATGGAACTTTAGTTTCTCGCCATGAAAAAGGCGCTGTGTTGCATGATCCTCAATTAGTAGCCGAACGTATGTTACAATTGGTGAATGAAGGTGGTCTGATGTCAATTGAGGGAAAATTTGTTTCGATTGATGCCAGTTCGATTTGTGTTCATGGCGATAGTCCTGCTGCGTTAGCGATAGCGCAAAGTGTTCGTGATAAATTTCAACAAAATGGTATAACTGTTTCTTCGTTTGTTTAGATTATTTATGGTTAGATTCCTTAAGGTATCTCAACTGCGACCTTATATATTTTGGCTTTTAATTCTTGATGGATTTTCAGTTTTAGGCACTAGGAGTGTATGATGCGTTTTTTACCGGTTAATTTAGATGCACTAATGGTAGAACTAAATAGCCTTGAACAAACAATGGCGTTAACTGATCTATTGCATAATATGTTCAAACAATGGCATATCGAAGAAATTGTGCCAGCAGCGAGAACGATATTGATTCGTTTCAATCCGGTTCTTACTAATGCCTCTACAATTGCCAAACATGTTGCAACACTTGATATTTCAGCGGGAGTCATGCCTTCAGGTGAGTTAATTACTATACCTGTACAGTATCAAGGCGAGGATTTAGCGGACGTTGCTAATTATTTAGGTATCACGATTAGTGAAGTTATTGAGCGACACACTGAGCACGAATATCAAGTCGCTTTTTGTGGCTTTGCGCCTGGTTTTGCTTATATGGTATCAAAAGGCGCTAATCTTAATGTGCCACGTCGCCAATCACCTCGTATCCGCATTCCGGCTGGTTCGGTAGCCTTAGCCGGAGAATTTAGCAGTATTTATCCAAAGACTAGTCCTGGTGGGTGGCAATTAATTGGAATTACTCATGTTGCGGTATGGGATCTACATCGAAAAGAACCTGCATTACTAAAGCCCGGTAGTCGAGTTAATTTTATTGATGCCAGTAAGTCTGGGAAAATATACTCATTACCGATATCTAAAAAAGTCGAAGAAACCGATCATCTACAACACGATATTAAAATTCTACAGACTGGCTTACAAACATTATGGCAAGATGATGGTCGAATTGGTCAAGCAGCATTAGGCATTTCCGAGTCCGGAGCTATGGATAAAAGTGCGCTACATTGCGTGAATCGAGTAGTCGGTAATTCAATCAACACTCCGGCTTTAGAAATCACTCAAGGTGGATTTAAGGCACAGATAAACAGCGCCATGCTAGTTGCTGTAACTGGTGCTACATGTGACATTACTATTACTACCGCTAAGCAAGAAAAATATCACACAAGAATGTATGAGCCGATTCAATTAGAAAAAGGGGATATTATTGAGCTAGGAAATTGTCAATGTGGGGTCCGTAGTTATTTTGCTGTACGTGGTGGATTTGAAATAGCCCCTGTTCTAACCAGTTGTTCATATGACACGTTGGCACAAGTGGGACCTTCACCACTGAAAAATAATCAATATTTAGCACTTAGACACAAAAAACGATTAAATGCTGTATCATTAACTCAATTACCTTTAGTTAATTATCCTAGTTCAGATGATGTGGTTGAATTAGATATTGTATTAGGCCCTCGTACTGACTGGTTTACTCAACAGGCGATAACAAAGCTTTGTTCACAGCTATGGCATGTTACGCCGGCATCTAATCGTATTGGGCTACGATTATTAGGTGAAGAGCCATTGAGTCGTAAAATCCAGCAAGAATTACCAAGCGAAGGGACTTGTATTGGCGCAATTCAGATTCCAGCTAATGGCCAGCCAGTTCTATTTTTGAATGATCATCCATTGACAGGAGGTTATCCCGTCATTGGTGCAGTTTGTAATTATCATTTAGACTTAGCAGGTCAAATTCCTGTTAATGCTAAAATAAAATTTAATCCTATTGGAATGTTTAAAGAATTTATTGGGAGTTGTTCTGATCATGTCTGATTACAAAAAAATCACACATAAAGTGTTAATTGCTAATCGTGGTGAAATCGCGACTCGTATTATTCGTGCGTGTCGAGATTTGGGCTTTAAGTCGATTGCTATTTATGCTGATAATGATATAGATTCATTACATGTCCAAATGGCAGATGAAGCTTATGGTTTATCCGGGACTTTACCCAGTGAAAGTTATTTAAACATTGACAAAATAATTACTATCGCTAAAAAATCCGGTGCAACTATGGTGCATCCCGGATATGGTTTTTTATCCGAACGAGCCGAATTTGCCAAAGCGGTACAAGCAGCTGGATTAATATGGATTGGGCCAAATCCTGAAACAATTGAAATGCTCGGTGATAAAGTTCAGGCAAGGCAAATAGCCCTATCTGTTGGTGCTCCGTTAGTTTCTGGCACCAAGCAACCAGTTAAAGATGTAAAAGAAGTATTAGCGTTTGCTCAAGAGTTTGGATTACCTATTGCGATCAAAGCTGCTTTTGGCGGTGGTGGTCGCGGGTTAAAAGTTGCATGGCAAATTGAAGAAGTTGAAGAGCTTTATCACTCAGCGGTACGTGAAGCGACAGCTGCATTTGGCCGAGGAGAGTGTTTTTTAGAACAATTTCTATATCACCCTCGACATATCGAAGCTCAGATACTTGCTGATACATTGGGTAATGTTGTTGTCGTTGGTACACGAGATTGTTCATTGCAAAGACGTAATCAAAAACTTATTGAAGAGTCTCCTGCACCTTTTATTACTGAACAACTTGAGCAACAAATTATTAAAGCTTCGAAAGACATTTGTGTCAAAGCTAATTATGTCGGAGCGGGTACTGTCGAATTTTTATTAAGCCAGTCAGGTAAATTATCATTTTTAGAAGTAAATACGCGCTTACAAGTTGAACACCCTGTAACTGAAGAAACGACAGGTGTTGATCTCGTTGTTGAGCAACTACGCATCGCACAAGGTTTACCGCTGAGTATAAATCAAACACCGAAGCCCCGGTCACACGCAATTGAATTCCGAATAAATGCTGAAGATGCGGGTAACGGTTTTTTACCTACTTCAGGTATGATAAGCCTATTTGAACCGCCATCTGGTCCTGGAGTACGTTTAGATAGTGGTGTTAAAACAGGTTCAACGATTCCTGCTACTTTCGACTCTTTAATGGCTAAACTTATTATTACTGGGAATGATCGTAAGCAAGCAATTGCGCGAGCACGTCGAGCTTTGACTGAGTTTAACATAGAGGGAGTGGCTTCAGTGTTGCCTTTTCATCAGGCGGTCATTGAACATCCAGATTTTTGCCAACAATTTAATGTACACACTCGTTGGATTGAAACTGAGTTTAATAATGAAATTCAACCGGCTAAAAGACAAATCCCGCAAAATGAAGAAAGTATAACGCATACCTTTATAGAAATTGATGGCAAACGCTGTAAACTGGGGTTACCATCAAAATTGCTAACAGGCTTATCATTTCAAACTAATGCAACTATTGCCAGTTCTGAGCATTTAGATGTAAAGTATAACAATATTATTGTGGTATCACCTGTTTCAGGAAACTTATTTAAATGGGTCGTTGAGGATGGGCAAATTGTTAATGAAGGCGAAGTTATTGCTATAATGGAAGCAATGAAAATGGAAGTAACCGTTATTGCTCATCGTTCAGGAACTTTAAAACAAGCAATCAAAGAAGGTGAGTATATTAACGCTGACTGTAAGATTGCTCAGATTGATTAATTTTTATTAATAGTTTGTTTAGCGACGACAATAATAATTATAATAATTTCTTGTTTTAATTATCGGCATGAGAGTTCATTTCATGCCAATTTTTCTCCCTTTTATTCTTAATAAAAAGTCACTAATTGTCTGTTTTAACCTTGGTATAGTGAAACATACAGGTTAGCTTATTTCAGCTCAACGATAAGTTAAATTAATCTTTATTTAATATTCTAGTTTAATTAAATATAGGATCTTTCACGTTTATTAAAACGAAATTTACACAATCATATGTAAATTTTTATAATTCTATTGCGGTTTTTATCGGTATATGGTACAAATATTAACCGATAGTTCATCTTTTAAAATGTTTAGTTCCCCCGTTATTTGCTGGACTGTCATTAGCTTTTCTTTTTTCCATCTTTAATGTTTATAAATGATTTTGAGCTTTGTTTATCAATAAAGTAATGATTGTTTTATCTATATACGTGTTATCCAAGTGACTTAAAAAATAAATCCAGTATTTATTTTGAAATTAAAGGGATCACATTATTCAAAAAATTCAATTAATTCAGTTTTTCATGTTTTTAAATTAAAAATTGGATCATAACCAATATAAGATTCAGTGAGAGGGAATATGAATAAAATAAATAAGTTAATTTGGAGCGCACGTTGTCAATGTGCTGTTGACAATTCAGGGAAGGCAAAATCTAAAAGCAAAGCTTTTTTACTTAATTTCATTACTACAACAAGCATTACATTAGCGATGACCAACCCAAGTTTTGCTCAATGTATAACTAATGATCCAAATAATCAGGCATGTACAGGTGATGTAAATAATACCAACGGCAATGGATATGAAAATACAGTCCCTTCTAATGTCACAAATTTTACTTTTATTCAATCTAATGGCTCTATTACAGGTAGTCAAAATGGAGTCGAGATTATTCACCAAGGCAATGGTATTTTGACTATCAATACGCTGGGGAAAATATTTGGTAACGGAGGGGATGGGATTAATGCCCAAAATAGTAGTAATTCACAAGATATCAAAATAACTCAATTAGTTAATGGTGAATCGAGAGGAAGTAAATCCGGTATAGCGGCAACTAATAACGGTAGAGGTTCAACAATCATTAATACTTCAGGTACAGTTGTGGGTAATCAAGATAATGGTATATCTGTACTCAATGGCAATCAAGCATCTGATGTGACGGTTAATCAGTCAAATGGTAATATTGAAGGTCATAATCGTGGGATAAGTGTTGAAAATCACAGCCAAGGCATATCCGAAATTATTGTTTCGGGTAAAGTAAATGGTTTAAGTAATGAAGGTATATTTGTAAAAAATAACACAGGCAGTAAAAATATTACAATCAATCAATATGACGATAGTAATGTAAGTGGTCAAAGTTATGGTTTAGCAACGTATAATAATGGTAATCAACAAACCGATATCACTATTGCCGGTAATGTTGAAGGACGTAATATGGATGCTATTTATTCAGAGTCGGCTAGTACAGCCTCAGATGTTTTTCTAACACAAATGGTTGATTCTGTAATTAAAGGTCATAATAACGGTATAAATATTATGAATAATGGCCTGGGAGCTAGCGATATAACAATTTCTGGTTCGGTAACAGGCGAGCAAATAGATGGTATTGTAGCGAAAAATCAGGCTAATACTACAACGGCTATGTCTTTAAAACAATTGAGTGGTAGTATTTTCGGTCATGTAAACGGACTTAATTTATTGAATAATGGTAATGGCGATATTGGCATTTTAACGAAAAATAGTATCCAAGGCGAGCAGCAAGACGGTATTATTGCTCAAAATGCGGCAAATTCCGGTAATATAAGATTAAATCAAACATCAGGCTCGATCAAAGGTCATAATAATGGCATAAATATCCTTAATAATGGAACAAAATCAACTTTTATCTCAACTTCAGGAACTGTTGAGGGAGAGCAAAACGACGGAATTAAAGTTATCAACAGTAGTCAAACCTTGAATGGTGTATCTATTATTCAGTCGAATGGTAAAATTCATGGTAACCTAAATGGTATAAATCTAGTCAATAATGGTCAAGGTAGTATCACTTCACTTGAGATTTCTAAGGAAGTTATTGGCGCTTCAAACGATGGTATCGTGGCAGTAAACGCTGACAAAACAGGGGATTTAAATTTTATTCAACCTTCCGGTAATATTACTGGTAGATTAAGAGGTGTTAACCTTCATAATAGTGGGACAGGTAATACTAATATTAACTTATTTGGTAATATCACTGGTCAAGTAAATGAAGGTTTAATAGTCCAAAATGGCATTGAAGCTAATAAATTAATCTTTATACAAGCGTCTGGTATTGTCACCGGTATGTTAAATGGTGTTTCACTTATAAATGGAGGCACTGGCTCAACCCAGATATCAACATCGGGTGTCATTGAAAGTATTCAGCAACATGGTATGTCTGTTGTAAATGCAGCCAACAGTCTTAATCTATCTTATGAGCAACAGTCTGGTACGATTTCTGGTTATTATAATGGACTAAATTTTACTAACAAGGGCATTTCTACTACTTCTCTGTCTCTGGCCGGTAATATTATAGGTAAAAATGCTGATGCGATTGTTGTGGAGAATGATATAACTACGGGTCAATTACATCTGGAGACCTTAAGTAATAGTTATATAAAAGGTCATAGCAAAGGTATTAATCTGATTAATAAAGGATCGGCTCAAACCGTAGTTGCCATTGCGAATAGAGTTGAAGGCGAGCAAGATGATGCAATTTATGTTTCAAATCAGAATAATACAACTGACTTGCTAGTTTCTCAAACAGGAACTGAGTTAATCAAAGGAAAAAAAAATGGTATAGAACTTGAAAACTCAGGATTAGGTCAAACTAAATTTATTGCACATAGCGGAGTCGTCATCGGTCAAGATGAGTCAGGTATCGTTATAACTCACAGTAACTTGAGTCATGATATCGAGGTTGATCAAAAAGCAGGTGTAATTTATGGTAAAAACAATGGCATTAAGATTAATAACAATGGGTTAGGTTCAACAAATATTAATATTAATGGTAATGTATATGCAAATGGGACAGATGCTGCCAATAATCTCGATGCGGGTATCTATACAACAGGTAAATCGGATACAACAACCAATATTAACCTTAACAATGGCGCTAATGTTTATTCAGTTCTTGGGACAGCGATAAAAAATGAAGTTACCAATTCTATAATTAATCTTAATAATGGTTCTAGAGTTAGCGGTAAAATTTTGCTAGGAACGGGTAATGATACGCTTAATATCAATGAAGGCTCAGATATTTCAGAATTAACCAAGATTGATGGTGGGCATCAATATATTCGAGCTGGTTCATCAAATGAAATAGATATACTTAACTTTAGCACTCATCTGACAGGATCTTCTGATTCAGTAGGTAGCCGTGGCGATATAGCGATTCTTGATTGGGAAAATATTAATGTTGGTACAAACGGCAGATTATCATTAACTGGTAATTTAAATACTGATAAACTTACACTAAGTTCGAACTCTATTTTAGATTTTGTCCCAACGTTACATCAAGCTACAGTAAGTGGCGATGTTTATAATAGTGGTACTATCGCGCTGAATAATAACTATACTGGCGATAATCTTACTATAACAGGTAATTATATTGGTAATAATGGACAGCTTTTGCTTGATACAGTGGTGCAAGATAGTAATAGCTTAACCGATAAGTTAATAATTGGTGGAAATGCTTCAGGAAACACATTAGTTAAAATAACCAATATTGGTGGATTAGGTGCAGATACAGGCACAACTAATGGTATTGAAATTGTCAATGTAAATGGAGTGAGTTCGAACGATGCTTTTAATTTAGATGGGACACATTTAGATGTCGGCGCTTATGAATACTATTTACATAAAGGTGATATTAATCAAGAAAATAACAATTGGTATTTACGTTCTTACAAACCAACTAATCCAACTAATCCAACCAATCCAACCAATCCAACCAATCCAGTAAATCCAGTTAACCCGGTAAATCCAGTTAACCCGGTAAATCCAGTTGACCCGGTGAATCCAGTTAACCCAGTAAATCCAGTTAACCCAGTAAATCCAGATAAACCAAACCCACCAGTAAATCCAGATAAACCAGAACCACCGGTTAATCCGGATAAACCAGAACCACCGATTAACCCGGTTTCACCGAGCAAGGTTGCTTATCGTAAGGAAGTGCCAATGTTTGCAGCTGTTGCTGCACAATTACGCCAAGCTGATTTGATTATGCAAGCGAACATGCATCAACGTATAGGTAATACCTTATTAGGGGATTCTCGTATTAGTTGGGGGCGAATTATCACTGAGAGAACTGATATAAAACAAAACGGCATAGCAAATTCGCATAGTAAAGGCAATTATGCCGGTTTACAAGTTGGTAGTGATATTTGGAAAGATGAAAATAGTTATTGGCGAGCTGGGGCATATTTCGGATTTTTACATGGTAGTTTAGATATAAATGGTTTTGCTAGTACAATTAACGGTCATGCAGGCAAGAATAAATTAAATTCCTATTTCTTAGGTGCGTACGGTAACTACATGGATGATGACGGAACATATTTAGATTTGGTCTTACAAGGCAGTCGTCATAAAGTTGACATCAAACCAAATAGCAACAAGAACAGCTCTGAAAAAGGTTACGGTATAAGTGTTTCTGCTGAAGCAGGTAAACCATTTGATTTGAATTATTATGATTGGCGAATTGAACCTCAATTACAAATTATTCATCAATGGCTAGATATTAATAATAGTCATATCAGTGGTAACACTACCGTTAAACAAAGTCATAACAATTCTTGGCTTTTTCGAGTGGGCGCGCGACTTGAAAATCATTTTCAGACAGAATCCGGAACGTTGCGTCCTTATGCTCGTATAAATTTATACTATTCACCCGATGGGGCTGATCGTGTAACGTTTGAAAGTCCAAGTGTTGCTACTAAGTTTAATAGTGGTGCCGGTTACACCAGTACAGAACTTGCTATAGGTGGAAGTTATGAGTTTAATCGTGATGTCAGTGCCTATACGGAAATTGGTCATATTTGGTCTAATAGTGGTGATGCAAATGTGAAAGCGCCAATTAATGGTTCAATAGGTATTAGAGCTAACTGGTAACATAACTAGCAAGCTAAGTTTTTAATCTAACTGACCGATACTTTATATAATTAAGGTATCGGTTTTTTTATTGATCCATATTTATGGTAATTAATCTTAATAATTAACCAAAGTTATATATAAAAAAAGATTATGATAAATTTTTTTTCTACAAGTTTATATCTTATTTGTGTTAAGGTTTGAGCTTCATGTTAGAAAAATAGGGAAATACCATGACTCACTCAACCAATCCTTTGATACGTTTTTACTTTAAAGTAGGGTTGATTCCTCAAATCTTATTGGGCCTGATTTTAGGTATAACACTGGCTTTTTTTTCCAAAGATACTGCCTTAAACATGTCGTTACTCGGTGGGCTTTTCATTAATGCGTTACAATCAGTTGCGCCAATATTGGTATTGACTTTAGTTATCGCTTCAATATCAAACCATCAACATGGCAAAAAAGCGAATATGGGGATACTTTTATCACTCTATTTAGCCGGAATGATATTTGCTGCTCTATTAGCTACTTTAGCAAGCTTTTTATTTCCGTCTCAAATCACATTAGGTAATGACATTGAGCAAATTAAATTAAAGCCTCCTAGTGGCATCAAAGATGTTTTAATAACTTTGTTAGATAAAATGATAGATAATCCGGTTAATGCGCTTGCTAATGCAAATTATATTGGTTTAATCATTTGGGGCGTCGGTATTGGATTTGCATTAAGACATGCAAGTGAATCAACAAAAATCATGATGAATGATCTCTCATATGCCATTTCATTTATTGTCAGAATTATTATTCGTTTTGCACCTTTAGGTGTGTTTGGATTAATCTCTTCCACATTGGCAAAAGATGGTTTTGGTGAGTTATATAAATATGCGCATTTATTAATTGTGCTTTTATCATGTATGTTTATTGTTGCGTTGGTGATTAATCCACTTTTAGCATTCTTAGTCATGCGTAAAAACCCTTACCCATTGGTCTTTACATCATTAAAAGAAAGTGCAATACCTGCATTTTTTACCCGTAGCTCTGCGGCAAATATTCCGGTTAATATTGAAATTTGTAAACGTTTAAAAGTGGATGAAGATACCTATTCAGTAGCCGTGCCTTTGGGAGCTGCAATCAATATGTCAGGCGCTGCAATAACCATTACAGTTTTGACTTTAGCAACTGTTAATTCAATGCCTTACATTCATGTTGATACTTATTCAGCGGTATTGCTGTGTATTGTTGCTGCAATTTGTGCTTGTGGCGCATCTGGTGTAGCGGGTGGGTCATTATTGTTGATTCCGGTCGCTTGTAGTATGTTCGGTATACCAAACGATATATCTCTCAAAGTTATCACTATCGGTTTTGCAATTGGTGTTATTCAAGACTCGGTTGAAACCGCACTGAATTCTTCAAGCGATGTAGTTTTTATTGGTGCAGTATCAGAAGCATCAAAAAATAAAAAAGTCGCCGAAAAATAGTATCACAATTAATAAGATTGAATGATTTTGAAATGCATTTTTAGTATCATTCAATCTTTAATTTAAGAGTTTATCAACATTATCATTGTAATAACTTTACTCAAAATTCTTCTTCAATTTATGGTAATAAATAAACTCATTGCTTTTGCGAAAGTGACTATTTATTATTGAGCGCAAGATTATTATTGATAGTGGATCTTATTTGTCATGTCATTTCAATCAACCACAAAAAAAGAAAATGGAACAAAAGCGGCATTGATTCGAAGCGGTGTCGAGATGATGACAACTTACGGTTATGTTTCATCAAATATTGAAAGTATCTTAAAACAAGTCGGTGTTCCCAAAGGATCTTTCTATTATTACTTCAAAAGTAAAGAAGAATTTGGACGGACGATTATAGCCAGTTATGATAGCTTTTTTGCTCATAAATTAGATAAACATTTAACAAATATGTCAATTAACTCCCCATTAGCAAGAATTCATGCCTTTTATGAAGATGCTAAAAAGGGAATGGAAAAATATGATTTTAATCGAGGCTGTTTGATTGGTGAACTGATTCAAGAAGAATCATTACTTCCCGGTGGTTATGCTTTGCTGTTGGAGCAAATCTTACAAAGCTGGCAAACTAAGATTGAAAATTGTTTATTACTTGCGCAGCAATCAGGAGAAATTAATACTCATACTGATTGTAAAGCACTGGCCGCTTTTTTTTGGATTGGTTGGGAAGGGGCAGTAACGCGTAGTAAATTGGTCAAAAACTCAACACCACTCGATCTTTTTATAGAGCTTTTTCTAAATAAAATAATTTCTTAACACATCTTTTGAATGTTATGTTTATTTCTATCGCTATGTGAAATAAATTGTTTTTGCTGTATTGTCTTTTACTAGACGATCGGTCTATAATTTCTAGACCGATCGTCTATAAGGAAAATCATTAGGTTAGTTCAATATTTAACTTGATGAATTAAGCAAATAAACCAACTTTACATTCAGATATGTAATAAGGAGTAAGCATGTCATTTAAAGCTATTTTGTTAGATAAAAATGATACTACCGGTTTTTCGGCCTCTATAAAAACAATTGATAAACAATTGCTTGTTACTCAACAAGGCGATACCTTGGTTAAGGTGCTATATTCAAGTATTAACTATAAAGATGCTTTGGCGTTAACCAATAAAAGTCCTGTTGTTAGGCAATGGCCTATGGTGCCGGGTATTGATGGTGTCGGTACAGTTATTGAATCTAGCAATGATCGTTATCATGCTGGTGATGCTGTTATTTTAAATGGTTGGGGATGTGGTGAAACCCATTGGGGGTGTCTGGCGCAATATGCTTACTTAAAATCAGATTGGTTAATTCCATTACCCCAAAATATCACACCCTATCAATCGATGATTATTGGCACCGCCGGATATACTGCTGCATTATGTGTAAAACGTATTGTTGATTTTGGGATAAAACCGCAGAGCGGAACGGTACTTGTGACAGGGGCGAGTGGCGGAGTTGGCTCAGTTGCGGTAGCTTTATTAAGCAAATTGGGTTATCAAGTTACTGCATCAACAGGTAAATTAACTGACAAAGAATATTTACACAAACTTGGTGCCAGCAATATTATTGATAGTAAACAGTTGAAAGAGGCGGGTAAACCTCTACAAAAAGAACAGTGGTCAGCCGTTGTCGATGTGGTTGGTTCTCATACCTTAGCTAATGTATGTGCCCAAACTCAATATGGTGGTATTGTAGCCTGTTGTGGGCTAGCACAAGGAATGGATTTCCCGGCAACTGTCGCACCTTTTATTTTGCGCGGGGTAACATTGGCAGGTATCGACAGCGTAATGGCAAGTTATGATAATCGTATTGCCGCATGGAACTTGTTAGCTCAGTATTTAGATGATAAAACTTTGGCTCATATAGGCAATACTATTCGTTTAGACGAGTGTGTTGATACTGCGCAGAACATGATAGCAGGCCAAATAAAAGGTCGTTTTGTGGTAGATGTGAACAAATAAAATAACGTTATATTGAATTTAATACAGATTTTTGCTGTGTTATTGAACGCAATTCATTTTTTATTTAGATTTGTTGGTTTTCTATGATTAGCAAAATCGTCACCTATGCAAAACATAGTAGCTAAATTATTTACTGTCAAGTATTTAGCTACTTTGCATGTGTTAGCCGTTTTCAACTATTCAATTGGATAGTTTTGTTAATTACACTAAAGGTTAGCTATTTGGATCTTATTTTTAGCCAAAATATCGCAATGGTGAGCTAGCTGATAAAAGAAAAAGATAGGGTGATTAATCAAAGCAAATTAAAACTTGTATTCTTGCCAAAAAGAGACTAAATTTTAAACGTATTTTGATTTTGTAGCAGCTTTAACTTTTACCGTTTTTAAATTTTCATTCATGTATGACTAATTTATAGAGGAAATGTTATATGCCATATCAAACACGAGATGATTTACCCGAATCTGTACGCCATGTTTTACCCGAACATGCTCAAGATATTTTTAAAGAAGCTTTTAACAATGCCATAAAAGAGTACCAAGATCCCAAGAAAAGACGAGATAAAAGTTCGCCAGAGCAAATCGCATTTAGAGTGGCGTGGTCAGCTGTAGAAAAGGTTTACCGCAAAAATGAAAATGGTCAATGGGAACGCAAGTAAAAACTCAATACTATAAATGCTATCAAGTCCACAACTAAGTTATTATAGATATGGGTTTATTATCAATATGAATAGTCAATAAAAACTAGCTATTAAGCTGGTTTTTTATATGGAGAATTATTATGTTTATATTCACCCTCACTTATATTAAACCCATTAATGAAGTTGAAAAATTTTTACAGCAGCATATCGATTACCTTGAAGAGAATTATCGATTGGGACATTTTATTGCTTCAGGCCGAAAAGTGCCACGTACTGGTGGTGTGATACTTTGTCGTGCTGAGAATAAAGAACAAGCGTTAACTATAATGCAAAAAGATCCGTTTTATATTCAGCAAATTGCCCAGTACGATATTATCGAATTTGTACCGTCCAAATATACCACTGGTTTTGAACAATTTATTTAGTTAATAATTACGGTAAGGGCAATTTAATTTTTTTAAGCATCACGCTTTTATATCTATTTTCTTTGCTTATATTTTCCTGATCAATACGGAAAAAGTTGGTTAGTAATTCAAATTTTTTCCTTTTATACTGAATTTAATCTCTCATTTAATACAGGTATTTGATCATGAATAATAAAGGTTTACCAAAGGATTTTTTATGGGGTGGTGCGGTTGCTGCACATCAATTAGAAGGCGCATGGCAAGCCGGAGGAAAAGGTATCAGCGTTGCTGATGTCATGACTGTTGGTTCCCCAAAAAGTTATCGAAAAATTACCGAAGGGATAATAGAAGGTGAGTATTATCCCAATCATGAAGCTATCGATTTTTATCATCATTATAAAGAAGATATTAAGCTATTTGCTGAAATGGGTTTTAAATGTTTTAGAACTTCGATTGCATGGACTCGAATTTTTCCTAAAGGTGATGAACTGGCACCCAATGAAGAAGGCCTAAAATTTTATGATGATTTATTTGATGAATGTTTAAAATACAATATTGAACCAGTTGTTACCCTCTCACATTTCGAATTACCTTACTATTTAGTTACGGAGTATGGTGGTTTTCGTAATCGTAAATTAATTGATTTCTTTGTGCGCTTTGCAGAGGTCTGCTTTGATCGTTACAAAAATAAAGTCAAATATTGGATGACGTTTAATGAAATCAATAATCAAGCCAATTTTGATGAAGACTTTGCCCCGTTTACTAACTCTGGTATCTACTATAAAGCTGGCGATGATCGTGAACAAATAATGTATCAAGCAGCACATTATGAATTGGTCGCTAGTGCAAAAGCTGTCCAAATTGGTCATGCTATCAATCCTGATTTTCAAATTGGTTGTATGATTGCCGTTGTTCCAATCTATCCGGAAACCTGTAAACCAGGTGATATCTTAATGGCTCAAAAAGTCATGGAACGTAAGTATTTCTTTACTGATGTTCATGTTCATGGTCAATATCCTAATCATATTATCAAATACTGGCAACGCAAAGGCTTTAAATTAGACGTGACAAGCCAAGATCTCGAAGTATTAGAAAACGGTACAGTCGATTACATTGGTTTTAGTTATTACATGTCTAATGCGATTAGAAAAAAATCAGATAACTATGAATATAACGAAAAAACCGATTTAATTGGTAATCAATACGTTAAAAAATCTGATTGGGGTTGGCAGATCGATCCGGAAGGTTTGCGCTACACATTAAACTGGCTAACTGATATGTATCACTTGCCGCTTTTCATTGTGGAAAATGGTTTTGGTGCTTATGATAAAGTCGAAGCCGACGGTAGTGTCCATGATACGTATCGGATTGAATATTTACGTGAACACATTAAACAAATGAAATTAGCGGTGGAAGAAGACGGCGTGGATCTAATGGGCTATACCCCATGGGGATGCATCGATTTAGTATCAGCCGGAACGGGCGAAATGGAAAAACGTTACGGATTTATCTATGTTGATAAAGACAATAAAGGTAATGGAACGTTAAAACGTAGCCGTAAAGATTCATTTGCATGGTACAAGAAAGTCATTGAATCAAACGGCGAAATCTTATAATGGATCACTCTTTTAGGAGAAACTATGAAAAAAGCGTTAATTATTTGTGCCGCAGGCATGTCTTCCTCATTAATGGCTAAAAAAGTAACAGAATATTTTGCCAGTCAAGGCAAAGAAATCGTATTGGACGCAGTATCTGCCACGGAAGGTGGAAATATGATTAAAGACAGTGATTTTTCACTCTTTTTAATTAGCCCCCAAACGATGATGATGCTCGATAAATTTAAAAAAATGGGAGATGAAGCAGGTAAGCCGGTGGTAAGCATTCCTTTCCAAGCTTATATACCAATTCAATCAGGTATTGAGCAACTGGCTAAATTAACAGAGGAAAATCTTAAATAATTCTTTGTCACTATCCTATCAGTTTAACGATAGGATTTGGGCACTGTCTATTGATGATGTTTAATAGCAGTGCCTGATTATCTTACTGGATGTGAGAACTTATCTTAACGATAAGAGTAATTGCAATATTATTGATAATATCGTTTTAGTGACTATAGGTATGGATGATAATGATCAAAAATAAACAACGTGATCTTATAAGTTTATTAGTTCGTTCTAAAAACCTTTTTAAGAGCAGTGCTACATTGGCAAGTGAATTATCATTATCCGATCGGACTGTACGTACTTATCTCAATGATCTTAAATCACTCATTGAAAAAAATGGTGGATTGATAATCAGTAAGCAAGGTTATGGTTACCAGCTGCAAATTAAAGATAGAACTGCATTTAATCAATTTTTAATTGAACACCATTTGTTAGATCGCAGTGAGGAACAATCAAATTACCGTGAATTGAGTCAAAGAAGACACTATATTCTTAATCTGCTTTTATTAGAATGCCAAAAAATTGATATCGAGACTTTATCCGAACAATTATTTATTAGTTCATCGCAGTTAAATAAAGATATCCAAGAAATTAAAAATCAACTCCAATCTTTTGAGCTTACCATAAAAAAGAGTAAATCTTTGCTTTCTGTTGAAGGCGACGAAAAAGCAAAAAGACACTTTATTATGAGCTATTTTTTTCATGAAGAGTCGATTAACTTTTTGCAACGCTTAACGTATTTCAATAAGTTTGGTGATGCAATTTGCTTTGATACCTTGACCATTATCATCTTAGATGAATGTCGTGAAGCGAATATCAAATTATCTGATGTTATGATGCAAAACATCGTACTTCATCTGTCACTGAGTATTAAACGTTTACAATCAGGACTTTCAATACAAAATCTTGATCTGCCAGATAAAGCTAAAGAGAGCTTAGAATATCAAGTTGCTAAAAAAATTATTGATAGGGTTGAAACGGTTATCGGTTTTCATTTTCCAAAAGAAGAGCAGATGTATTTGACTTTACATTTAATGAGTAAGTCAAATTTAATTCAGCAAGATTTAGATTCAGAACTCTATTTATCGCTTAGCAATTTACTTATTAAGATTCAACAAGAGACCGGTTATCGGTTTTATAAAGATGAACAGTTAAAAAAAGGGCTAATTCAACATTTAAAGCCAATGTTAGTCCGATTAGAGCAGAAAATTAAGTTAGAAAATCCATTGCTAAATGAAATTAAAGCCAGTTCGCCGGAGCTCTTTGAACTGGTAAAACACTACCTTAGCCAATTGAGTAATTTAGCTCGCTATACCATTCATGATGATGAATGGGGGTATTTAACACTGCACTTTTTAGCTTCCATTGAAAAACTCAAAAATGAACAAAAAGCAAAAGTATTGATTATTTGCGCTACCGGTTTAGGCAGTGCGCAATTACTCAAAAATCGGATTGAGAACGAGTTTGATGAACGTATTAAAATTGTTGCTACCCGTGGTTACTATGAAATAGAGCCAGAAATGCTTGATGAAATTGACTTTATTATTTCATCGGTTGATCTCTCATCAAAAGTTTTTAAAGTTCCGGTATTTCACGTTTCAGTCTTTTTAACCGAACAAGATGTACAACAAATTCGCCGCTATCTTGCATCACGCAGAGTGCAAATATCGGCACGTAAAGATCTAATTGCAACATCTAATCCAACCAGCACACCGGAACATTTAGTACATATAGAACAAATTGTCGATGATTTATTGGCAGATTACTTTATATGTTGTCATCAAGCTAAAAATAAAGAGCAGATACTTAATCGATTACTTGATCGGTTGGCGGTAAATGAAGCATGTAGCTACAGGCAAGAAATGATAAAACAAATTGAAAATCGTATGACATTAGGTGATATATTTTTTAGTCCAACTATTGTCGTTCCGCATCCGGCAATTGCTGTAGGGCGGTTATCTAAAATTGGCATCGCCGTCTTACCAAATGGTCTAAGTTGGGATGAACATCATCCTAATATTCATTTCATATTTATGATTTCGCCTTCAATTTATCAAAATACTAATCTAGCTATGATGACTAAAGCCATCGTTAACTTGATTGATGATCAACAAATGCAAGAAAAATTATTAAAGACACAAAATTTTGACCAGTTTAAACAACTTTTTATTCAACTCATTGAAAAAGGGGCATAGTTATGAACGAGGAAATGAGCACCGAGGAAATTCAACTTATCGCATTTAATATTATTTTGCACAGTGGTAATGCCAAAACAAAGATCCATGAAGCGTTTAAGGCGATGAGAAAAGCTGATTTCACAACCGCAAACCAATTACTTGAGCAAGCTAATGAGGAAATTTTGGAGGCACATAAATCGCAGACAGGATTGCTGCAAAATTATGCCAATGGCATGCAGATCAATATGGAAATTATCATGGTTCATGCTCAAGATCATTTAATGACAACAATGACAATGCGAGAAATCGCTATTGAGATGGCTAATTTATACCAGCAAAACCACGAGCTTGCTGAAAAACTAGCGAGGTGAACGCAATGACGTCGAAACAATTGAAAATGCAACAAAAAGTTAGTTTAACCAACCTTTACTATAATCGGTTTTTAGCTATTCGTTATAGTACTGCCTTTTTCTTATTTCTTAATCTGTATTGGTCTGTTTTTCTACTTGGTTCATTCTCAATTGCAGGTATTTTGCCGGTGGCGTTGTTTTTGCTGGGTGCTTTAACAGCTTTTGAACAAGTTAAGCTGTACCGTAATCATGATAATCGTCTTCCCTATGCAAACGTCTTTTTCTCTGCGGTTTTTATTGCCAGTGTTTTTTTGATGATTGTGGTTAATACCTCATTATTTCATTTCTTTTTTCCATTTTTCAAAAATACTCAGCAGGTTTTAAACACAATTATGTTAGTTCTATCGGCTTGCTTATTAATTAGCTTTTTGATTATCAGAAAGATTAAAAAAATTCAGCGTAATGAGGATCGACTTTATCAGAAAATTCAGGCTTACCAACAGGTTATTAATTAAATGAGGATAACAAAATGAATACAGGATTTGTAATATTGCAGAAATTTTTAATGGCGCCAATGGCTAAAATTTCGCAATTTAAAATTGTAAGAGCTGTCATGGCGGCAGGTATGGCTTCAGTTCCTTTTTCAATCGTCGGATCAATGTTTCTCGTATTCAATACATTACCATTAACTTTTACCGGGTTAGAAGGCTTTTTTGAAAATACCTTTTTTAGAGTTAGTGACCTGTACATGATTGCGAATACTGCGACAATTGGTATTTTGGCGCTGTATTTTAATTTTGTTGTCGGTTATGAACTGACCAAAATTGAAGCTGAAGAGACTGGGCTAAAAGTCAATGCGCTTAATGGCGCTATGCTATCTGTTTTTGCTTTTTTTATGACAATACCCGAATTAGTCATGCAAAATGGCATTATTTCGCTACTCACAGATGAACCTAATTTAGTTTACAATGGTCTTCGCTTACAACCTTTTGTTTTTCGTTTAGGCACTTCTGGCATATTTATTGCGATTGTCATGGCGATTTTAGCGACTCATCTCTACTTTTTATGTGTTCGACGCAATTGGGTGGTTAAAATGCCTGAAACTGTGCCACTAGGCGTTTCGCGATCGTTTACCGCACTAATACCAACTTTTGTTATCGCTTTTACGGTAATCATTCTCAATGGTATTTTAATCTTTTTAGGTACGGATATTTTTAATATTGTTGGAGTTCCATTTACTTTTGTTACTAATTTAACCAAAAGCTGGTTGGGTGTAATGGTAATTCTGTTTTTGATTCACGCTTTATGGGTTGTTGGGATCCATGGTGCAAGTATTATTGGTGCGTTTATTACCCCAATTATGTTAACCAATATGGATGAAAACGTATTAGGGGCACATATTCCGTTTGCCGGTGAGTTTAATAATTCACTGGTTATTTTAGGGGGATCTGGATCAACATTATTAATGACGTTCTTTATTGCCTTTTTTGCCAAATCCAGTCAACTAAAAATACTCGGCCGTGCTTCAGCTGTACCGGCAATCTTTAACATCAATGAGCCTATCATTTTTGGTATGCCAATTGTTTATAATCCTTATTTAGCAATCCCTTTCTTTTTAGCGCCTATGGCATGTGGTACTTTAGGTTATTTTGCCATTAATTCGGGGCTGATTAACCCAATTATCGCATTAGTGCCTTGGCCATCACCAATGGGACTCGGTGCCTTCATCGGAACTGGTGGGGATATTAAAGCGGCTTTTGTTGCAATTCTTTCGGCTATTTTAGCGCTATTAATTTATTTACCTTTTGTTAAGTTATATGACAATAAACTTTATAAAGATGAACAGGGTAAACCGATAGTAGAAGAACAAACCGCTTAACAATATCATTTATAACAGGAGTGTAGATCTTTGATTTAAAAGATTTACACTCTTTTTTATAATCATTGAATTTGCATCAAATTTAGCAATTTCCACCTGATTGTTTATTATTTATCCACCTCCGCATTTCTATGCTATATTGATATTTCCTTCACGCTTTACATAATTTTTTTGCTCAAGTATTTAATTAATTTTTATATCGTGGAGGCGACGAGCAATTTAAGGAGGTGTGACATGTTTTATCTTAAATCATTAAAACATTGTTGGTTTTTATTGTTTTTAATCATAAGCCAGCATGTTAGTGCGACTTTACAAAAACCACCGTTATTTGAAGCTGGCGCAGTTGCCTCTCCCGATTATTACGGCGCTATAGCGGCTCAAGAGATGTTAGCTAAAGGCGGAAATGCGGTGGATGCAGCTGTTGCGACTGCATTTGCACTCGCCGTCACCTATCCTGAAGCAGGTAATATTGGTGGTGGAGGATTTATGACGCTGTGGATGGACGGCAAACCTTATTTTATTGATTACCGGGAAGTAGCACCTGGCAAAGCGACTAAGGATATGTATCTTGATGCAGATAAAAATGTGATCCCTAATTTAAGCTTATATTCTCATCAAGCTTCCGGTGTTCCCGGCACTGTTGCCGGGATGTGGGCTGTACACCAACGTTTTGGTAAATTGGATTGGAAAGCGGTTATGGCACCAGCGATACGTTTTGCTCAAGAGGGTTTCACGGTAGACAAACAATTGGTCAAGCGCTATCAAGAAGCCGAAGCTTTGGCGCCTGCTAATGGTTATTTCAAACAGTACTTTGGAACGATGCGAACTGGTGAAACTTTTAAGCAGCCTGAACTAGCGAAAGTATTAGCTCGTATTGCAGATAAAGGAAGCGACGGTTTTTATAAAGGTGAAACAGCTCTATTAATTGCCAAACAGATGACAAAAAATGCCGGCTTAATTACCGAAGATGATTTAGCCAATTATCAAGCTAAATGGCGAACTCCGTTAATTGCAAATTGGCAAAATATGCAAATCATTACCGCACCACCGCCGAGCTCTGGAGGCGTGGGTTTAATTCAATTGCTGTTAATGAAGCAAGATTTAGCAAATGAATTTAAAGGTATAACGGTTAATTCTGCTCCATATATACATCTACTTGCTGAGATTGAAAAACGTGTATTTGCTGATCGGGCAGAATATATGGGCGATCCTGACTTTGTGACAGTGCCGGTTGAACGCTTAATGGATGCCAATTATCTCTCGCAACGAGCGAAACAAATTAATGCCAAAGCGATTACAGCAACAGACCAAGTTAGACCAGGGTTAGATAATGAGAATGAAAAGTTACAAACTACTCATTTTTCAATTGTTGATAAATGGGGAAATGCTGTTTCAAACACTTATACGCTAAATGGCTGGTTTGGATCGGCTGTGGTCATAGAAGGCACAGGGATTGTAATGAATAACGAAATGGATGATTTTAGTAGTAAGCAAGGTGTTGCTAATCAGTTTGGTGTTGTTGGAAAGGATGCGAATGCAATCGAGCCGAATAAGCGTCCATTATCATCGATGTCACCAAGCATTTTTACTCAAAATAATCAGGTTGTAATGGTCATTGGTACGCCCGGTGGTTCAAGAATATTTACTTCAATATTTCAAGTGGTTACTAATGTTTTTGATAATCACATGCCATTAAAAGAGGCTGTGGATGCACCACGTTATCATCATCAATTGCTGCCAAGCAATGTCATTTTTATCGAACCTTTTCAAAGTAAAGTTCCTCAGCCAATAAAGAGTAAACTTGAACAAATGGGATATCAATTTGAACAACAGGATTTTAATGGTGATATTCAAGTAATAAAAATTACTGATAATAAACCTCAAGCTGTGTCAGATGTACGGGGTAGAGGTAAAGCAATGATAGTAAAATAGATAATTAACTTATATCGCATTTTACACCCTAAATCCTATCTGACTGAAAAGGTTAAATGATAAGTATAAAAAAACCCGCCATTTTGACGGGTTTTTAAAATTATTAATTGATAATTATTCTGGGATAATATCAACAATAAGTTTAGCAAAAGCTTCGCTGTGTACTTGGAAGAACACTTCGTGCTCACCAGTGGTACGCAATACACCATTTGGTAGGCGAACTTCGCTTTTTGATACTTGAACGCCACGAGCTTTAACTGCATCAGCGATATCACGAGTACCAATTGAACCAAATAATCTGCCTTCGTCACCTGCTTTAGAAGCAATAGTCACTTTAGCTAGAGCATTGATTTCAGCTACACGTTGTTCAGCTGCTTTTAATGTTTCAGCAAGTTTTGCTTCTAATTCAGCACGACGAGCTTCAAAGTATTCAATATTCTTTTTAGTTGCCGGTACTGCTTTACCTTGTGGAATTAAGAAGTTACGTGCGTAACCCGCTTTAACATGAACTTGATCACCTAAGCTGCCTAAATTAGCAACTTTATCGAGTAGAATAATTTGCATTATATGTTCCCTCTGTTGCTAATTACTGATGGTTGTCAGTGTATGGTAATAATGCCAAGTAACGAGCGCGTTTGATAGCGCGAGCTAATTGACGTTGATATTTTGCGCTAGTACCAGTGATACGGCTTGGTACAATTTTACCACTTTCTGTGATATAGCTTTTTAATAAAGAAACATCTTTATAATCAATTTCTTTAACGCCTTCTGCTGTAAAACGGCAGAATTTGCGACGACGGAAATAACGTGCCATTTGGCTATTCTCCTAATAGTTTAATTTGGTCAGCATGTAAAACAAGTTGGCTTGTTTTATTACGTTTAGTATGAGTGCTTATAAAACCACTAACTAAAACTTTGCTGCCTTTTTTTATGTAACTTAACTCTTGTTGTCCACTGGCAATAACGGGCATTATGCACCATGCTTGCCTTGTGAGTTCTGCTTCAATTTGCTCAGAAACGTGTTCTAAATAAAATTGGCAATGTGAAATCCCACTTGGACTCATTTTTCTTATCGGGGTTTTGGTAACAACGCCCGATAACACCAAACGATTATTCTTCCGAATCATCGTCCATGTTTACTTCACTAAAATCATCTTCAGCGTTACGACGCTCATCTTTAGCTTTTAACATTGGTGAAGTTTCAGTTACAGCATGTTTAGTACGCATAATTAAACTGCGAATGACTGCATCATTAAAACGGAAGTTATCTTCAAGTTCATTAACAGCTTCTTGAGTTGCTTCAACATTCATTAACACATAGTGTGCTTTGTGCAGTTTTTCGATAGGATAGGCTAATTGACGACGACCCCAATCTTCTAAACGATGGATTTTTCCACCATCAGTGGTTAATGTACCAGTATAACGTTCAATCATACCCGGTACTTGTTCACTTTGATCTGGGTGAACCATAAATACAATTTCGTAATGACGCATTATCGCTCCCTACGGATTAATCAGCTTTCTGTCGGGGCAACCGCAACCCATTGAAAGCAAGGAACATGAAAATTAGGCGGTTGAAATCGACGGGGCATTATATATCAACTTATTCTGATTGACAAATGAATATGACAAGTTTAATTAGATAACGTAAATAATCGCTTTTTATACTGAAACGTATACATTTTCTGAAACTTCTTGTCAAAAAATCATTCGCTAACTGTAAAATGTAACGATATCTATACATTATTGTTGTTAAAATATGGTATGCTTGCTCAATAATAATTGTCAGTTTGTAAATATTAGCCTTATAAAAAAGAAAGGAGAACTTTAATGACACAGGAAACTATATTTAGTAAGATCATTCGACGAGAAATCCCTGCTGATATCGTTTTTCAAGATGATAAAGTAACGGCATTTCGTGATATCTCTCCTCAAGCTCCCACACATATATTAATTATTCCTAATAAACTTATTCCAACCATTAACCATATAAAAGAAGAAGATGAAGCAACCCTAGGGCATATGATGCTTGTCGCTGCTAAAATTGCCAAACAAGAAGGCATTGACGAAACGGGCTATCGTTTAATCATGAATTGTAATAAAGATGCGGGGCAAGAAGTTTTCCATATTCATATGCATTTGTTAGGCGGAAAAAATTTAGGTCGATTAATAGGTTAATAATATGAATAAAATCAAACAGGTTTTCATTATTGGTCCAATAATTCTTTTATTAGCAGGTTGCCACCTTTTGGGGCAAAAAGATAACGTCAGAGTTAGCCCGCCAATTATTAATGGAACGCCAGATGGTACTGGTGTGGTTGATACACCACCGAAGATTGTTAAAGAGACAAACTGGAATCAGATTTTATCTCCGTTTGTGGATAAGATATTACACTCATCAGAAGCCGGAGGCGCTAATAACTTGATCTTAATTAGTGATATCCAAAATCGTAGTGGTGATTATCTTGCTACTAATCAAATCGATAATGCTTTATATCAATTGATGAGCAAACAAAATACTTATACCGTTGTAGATAAAAAGGCTGTTAATCAAGCTAAACAAACATTGGGCATTTCAGCCGATGATAAACTTGTTTCACGTAGTAAAATGATTGGTTTGGCTAAATCATTAAATGCTGGTTATGTCCTATTTACCACCATTTATAAATTACCGACTGATACCGATAATGCCAATGTTGCTATGGAACTTCTTTCAACCCAAAGTGGCGAGATTTTAACTCGTGCCACATCAAAAGATTTTCCTTCTCAGCCAAAAACTCAACCTGAAACGGATACAACAATTTCTGCCCCAACTACGTCCGATGCAACTACAACCGATGCAACTACAACCGACGCAACTACAACCAATACAACTACAGGGGTAAATCAATAATGGGACCGCTGTTGATCGATGTTGAAGGCACATCGTTAACCCAAGAGGAAAAAGAACTTTTGCAAAATCCGTTGCTTGCTGGAGTGATTTTATTTAGTCGCAATTATCAAGAACCTAATCAGTTAAAAGAATTGATAAAACAGATTCGTGATAATTCTTCGCAACGCCTTTTAATTTCTGTCGATCATGAAGGTGGTCGTGTTCAGCGTTTTAAACAGGGATTTACGCTGATTCCTCCGGCACAATCTTTTGCCGCTTTAAATGATTTACCACAAGCCAAATCACTGGCATTTGATGCGGGTTGGGTACTGGCAATGGAGCTAATCGCTTTTGATATCGATCTTAGCTTTGCGCCTGTGCTAGATCTCGGGCACGAGTGTTTAGCCATTGGGACTCGCTCATTTCATCAAGATGCCGATATTGCCTATCAAGTCGCTTCTGCCATGATTGATGGTATGCATGCAGCGGGCATGAAAACAACCGGTAAGCATTTTCCCGGACATGGGCATGTAATTGCTGACTCACATAAAGAAACACCAATAGATAATCGTGATAAATCGCTTATTGAGCAAGATATGCAAATTTTTGCCAAACTCATTGCCGATGACAAACTCGACGCTATTATGCCAGCTCACGTTATCTACAGCGCCTTTGATAATAAACCTGCAAGTGGGTCATCTTACTGGCTTAAAACGGTATTACGGCAGCAATTGCAGTTTAAAGGGATCATCTTTTCCGATGATTTATCAATGGAAGGCGCCTCTATTATGGGGAATCATGCTGAGCGAGCAAAGGCAGCATTAGAGGCCGGCTGTGATCTGCTGTTAGCTTGTAATAACAGGCAAGGTACTTTAGCTATATTACATCAGCTAGCTGAATTAGATAAAAAGCATAATTTGCAGTCAGAAAAAGCTAAACGCTTACTGACCGATACCAAAGTAACTTACGATGAATTAATCCATAATCGTGATTGGCAACTTCGTCACAATAATTTAATGAAACTAAACGAAAAGTGGGCAGATCATGCAAGCGGCAATCATTGAAATTAATAATAACCAACTTTTAGTTGCCTATAATAGTGCAGCAAAAGCTTTATTTACGCACAATACGTTAGTATTGAATCAACCATTTAATTATAAAAAAGTATTCAATTTAGATGAATCGTCAAATTTAGATATCCAAGATGACACGATAATCGTTTTAAATTCTCAATACTTCCTGTTACAAAAAGTCGATGAACAATCTAAAACGATCTTTATTTTACAATCTATTGAATATTTGAAAAAAAGGTTATCTAAAATACAAGTTGTTGGGCGGCATGCATTTGATATTTTCGCAACAGAAAGTTTGGTAATGAAAAAACTCATTGCACAAGCTAAAGCTTTTTCTATGCAACGTGAACCACTTTTAATATCGGGCGAAACAGGGACGGGCAAAGATTTACTTGCTCATGCTTGTCATCAATATAGTCCACGAGGAGATCAAACCTTCTTAGCGCTAAATTGTGCAGCCATGCCCGATGATGTCGTTGAAAGTGAATTATATGGACACGCAGCCGGTGCTTATCCGGGGGTAACTGAAAGTAAAAAAGGCTTTTTTGAGCAGGCGAATGGTGGATCGGTATTACTTGATGGCATTGATGAAATGTCATTTCAAATGCAAACAAAATTATTACGATTCATCAATGACGGTTATTTTCGCCGAGTTGGGGATGATAACGAAGTTTATGTCGATGTAAGAATTATTTGTGCCACTAAAGTGGATTTGGCCGGTTTAGTTGAACAGGGCAAATTTAGAAAAGATCTTTATTATCGGCTTAACGTCTTATCGCTGAATCTACCTTCATTACAAGATCGCAAAGATGATATCGCACCTTTAACGAAAATCTTTGTCGATGAATTTGCCAACAAACAAGGGATCACCCCACCAACGATCGATGACAATGTGATAGAGTTTTTAACTCGTTACTTTTGGCCGGGTAATGTACGTCAGCTTAAAAATGTTCTTTATTCAGCGTTAGCTCAACTTACTTCATCTGTTTTAACAACAAAAGATATAGTGTTACCAATTCCAACCACTTCACAATTATCTTGGATCAATAATATTGAAAATAAAACACTTGATGAAATGACTAAGCAGTTTGAAAAAGAGATTTTATTAAGGCTGTATGATAAGTACCCTAGCTCAAGAAAACTGGCCAAAAGGTTAGGGGTATCACATACAGCAATTGCCAATAAGTTAAGAGATTATGGAATAGGGCGATAATTTTGTCTGACAGCAAAAAAATTTTGATAACAGGTGGTGCAGGATTCATTGGCTCAGCGGTTATTCGATATATCATCGAACAGACAACGCATCAAGTTATTAATCTTGACAAACTGACTTATGCGGCCAATTTGCAAGCATTGCAATCAGTATCCACCAACAACAGATATTTTTTTGAAAAAGTGGATATTTGTCATCGACACGCACTCGACCATATTTTTGAGCAGTATCAACCAAATGCAATCATACATTTGGCGGCTGAAAGTCATGTAGATCGCTCAATTAATCATCCGGCTAAATTTATTGAAACCAATGTTATTGGAACCTTCACACTGCTAGAATCGTCTTATCATTATTGGCAAAACTTAGCTAAAGACTTGAAAGAAACTTTTCGCTTTATTCATGTTTCAACCGATGAAGTATATGGCGAACTGCAACAAAACGAGAGTGAATTTACTGAATCAACGCCTTATGCACCAAATAGCCCCTATTCAGCATCAAAGGCATCAAGCGATCATCTAGTCAGATCTTGGTATAAAACCTATGGTCTGCCAACAATTATCACGCACAGTACAAATAATTACGGCCCATTCCAACATCCTGAAAAGTTAATTCCTTCAGTCATTTCAAATGCCCTTACCGGTAAACCGATACTTATCTATGGTGAAGGCTTGCAAATGCGTGATTGGATTTATGTGGAAGATAATGCTAAAGCTTTATATTCCGTTTTAATCAATGGTAAAATAGGCGAAACATACAATATTGGTGCTAATAACGAATCAACCAATATAGCATTAGCTGAAAAACTTTGTAAAATACTTGATGAACTCGCTCCCCAATATAAAAGTTCAATAATAAAATATCGGGATTTAATTCAATTTGTATCTGACAGACCGGGCCATGATTATCGATATGCTATTGATTCATCTAAAATAACGAAAGAATTAGGTTGGCATCCTCAAGAGGACTTCGAAAGTGGGTTGAGGAAGACGGTTATAGCATATTTAAATAGCAAACAAATAATAGGATGAATTTTAGTTTACCTAATGTTTCAATTTCAATATGTGTGTATAATGTTAAAATTTATTCATGACACTGTTAAAAGTGAAGCTCTATTTTCTTAATAATAGTGTGAGATAGGTTTGAAAAAATTTATCGTTTTTAATTGAATTTGTAAGAGTATGATGAAAATAGTTTCAGCTCAAATTCTTACTTCATGCCTTTTTTAAATAAATTGCCGTTTTTAGAAACATTATTCTGATAATTATAATTTATAGAAATTAGTTTAAGCATTACTTTGTGTATTATTGTTTTTAAGTAATGTATTTTCTTAAGATGACAGAGTAATTTTAAAAAGATATACTTACCAAAATCATATAAATTATTTACATTAAATATACAAATATATATTGCTTATTGTCATAAACAGAATATGTATGCATATCATTTTTATACATTTAAAAGGTTTTAAATACTTATGCTAGATAAAGTAAAAAAATTAATTGACACTCATGAAATAATTTCGTTTGATATTTTTGACACTCTATTATTAAGAATATATGCAAAACCTACAGATTTATTTTTGCATATGGAAAAGCTTTATAATATTCCTGGTTTTTTTAAAGCTCGAATAGCGGCTGAAACTAATGCTAGAGCCCACACTTCAGCAGAAGAAATAACATTAGATGAGATATATCAACAATTACCAGATTATTTCCGAACCTTTAAATGTAAAGAAATTGAGCATGAAATAGCGGCTTTAAAAGTCAATAAAGATATTTATCAAGTTTACAAATATGCCTTGAAGAAAAAAAAGAAAATAATTATCACTTCAGACATGTACTTGCCAAAAGATATATTAATTAATATTTTACATAAAAATGGTTATAACAAATATGATCATTTTTATTTATCTTCTGAAACTTTAGTTACAAAACACAATGGCACACTTTATACACTTATTTTAAATGATTTAAATATAACTGCTCCTAATACACTATTACATATTGGGGATAATTATTATTCAGATTATGAAAGAGCGATAGAGAAAGGAATTGATGCTTATCATTACAAAAAAGCAATAGATCAGTTATTTGAAAGCAATATACGTACTAAAATGTACTATGATCAAAATCCTAATGATGTTGGTGCCTCAATATTGCTTGGATTACTTGCTTATAATCATCTAAAATTTGATAAAAATTATTGGAAAAACTTTGGTTATAATTACGCCGGACCGACCGTATTTTCATATGTTTATTGGTTAAAAAAGTCATTCGAAAAAGATAATATAAATAATGCACTTTTCGTTGCTAGAGATGGATATTCATTAAAAAAAGTGTTTGATCTAATGAATGATGATGAAGTTAAATCGAGTTATATTTATGCACCGAGGGTATTGAGTACTCTGTTTTATCTAGATTTTAATCAAAATAAGTATATTGATCCCAATGAAAAATTTTCAGCGGTCAAAAATATATTATCTCACTATAAAGAACGAAATGATATTTTGAAAGAAAAAACACCTAATATCACTTCAACTGAAGAAGGTGTCGCTTTTATTGAGCAACATATTGATATATACAAGAAACTTGCTGAAGAGGAAACTAAATCTTATAAAGATTATATAGAAAATTTATCTTTAAAAGAAAATCTCGCTATTATCGATACCTGTTCAATTAATTTATCATCGCAAAGATTGATTGAAAAAATAATAGGGAAGCAACTTTATGGATACTACTTTTTGTTACAAGCTAATGAAAATACAAATATTAATTTAGATGATTATATATTAAGAGCTTATCGAGAAGATAAATTTTCGTGGATAAAAGATTGGGATGTCATGGAATTTTTTATGACATCACCTGAACCGCCAATCAAAGATTTTAGAAATGGAAACCCAATCTACAAAAAACCAGATAATAATGACAAAATTCGTAGTGAAATTTATCCTGTTCTGTCTGAAGGTATAGTAGAATTTGCGAAGGATTTATTGTCTTCATTTCCAAATTGGAATCCATTCATTACGTGGAAAAATATTTTCGATTGGGTAAATATTTTTTGCTCTGTTTCCACTCCAAAAGATAAAAAGATGCTTGCTAATGTCAATCATGCTTTTGATTTTAATCATGAAAAATATGTTCCAATCTGTAAAGAATGGTATAATTTTGAATATGAGAATAAAATTCAGATCAAAAATAAATTCAAAATAGGTAATTTAGTCGTTTTAAAAAAATTATCTAAGAAGAATGTATCATCATATTTTTTCTTTAATCTGCCAATCTTAACAATTAATAAGGAAAATAAGCGTATCAATTATCATTTGTTCAAATATATTCCGGTTTATAAAAGGAAAGAAAAGAAGAACAAAATGAAATATTATGCTTTCAACCTACCTATTTTAACAATTACTAAGAAATATTATCGATAAAAATATCAATTTTTAGGAAAACATTAACGATGAAAAGTAGTTATATAAATTTTGTTTTAACTGGTGATAATAACTATGTAGCTCCATTAGGTGTTTGTATGACTTCTATTCTGCTTAACCTAGCCGAGAATAGACGAGCACGTTTTTTTGTATTTGTTCAAGGTTTTACTAAAGATGATAAGAAGCGGCTTGAAGATGTAAAAAAAGTGAGGCCGTGCGAAATCATTTTTGTCGAGATGGAAGATTATATTCATCTTTTTGACTGTATCGATACTAGTAAATTTGTTTTGCAATATGTTAATCTTGTTGTTTATTATAGATTATTAATGCTAGATATATTACCAGATGATGTTGATAAATGTTTTTATATTGATGGTGATATGATTATTGATTCTGATCTTTCTTATTTATATGATAAGTTTGATGAAGAAAACGTTATGGGTGCTGTTGTTGAAATACTTGCTATGCAATATAGAGATAGTATTTTAAAACATTTTATGGAATGGAAAGATCTAAAAAATTTTCAGAATAATCCATTAAAGTATCCTTATTTCAATGCTGGTTTCTTTTTATTAAATGTTAAAAAAGCAAAAGAATTAGAATTATTCAAAAAAGCTTTTGAATTTTTAGATAATCACCCAAATCCTCCGTACGCAGATCAAGATACACTTAATTATATTGTTGGTCAGACTCATCCACACTTATTAGAACATTTTCCTCCTTCATATAATGTGTTTTGTGATATGCATCACGACATTGATTTATACTATGATGCTTTTTACGATAAGAAAGATATCCAAGAAGCCTTCAATCATCCTAGGATCTATCACTATGGTGGAGCTAACAAGCCTTGGATAAATCGAAAAGTTAGATTTTTTTATTCAATATGGTGGCGATATTGTCATTTATCTCCATGGTCAGATTTGCCAGAGCCTGAACCGGAAGAAATCTATCATGAGGAATTAATAAATACAACGCCAAATACAAATAATTCTGATGAGCATAAAAACCTTAATAATCCAAATAACTCATGTTCAACTTTTAAATTATTTAATTTTATTCCGCTGTTTAAGAAAAAGATTAAATATAATGAGAAAAAATATTACTTTTTAGGTATACGCTTGTATTCTAAGAAACAAGTAAATGCTTATTTCAAATGCTACCGAATTTTAGGGCTGAAATTTAAAAAAATCAATTTGCAGAAAATGTTTGAATTCAAAATTGAAGATGTGAAAAACGTCATGAATTGGCATTTTCAAGACTCAAAAAATAGAGCTGATTGGTTATATGATAAATTGATGCATCATGTTGATTGTCAATTACAAGGATTGCGAGATGATATTCATTTAGCGATTAATAATTCTGATAATCCAACAAATACAATGAATGACGAATATAACCAATTATTAAATTCTAAATTTGAAAATATTAAAAATGAAATCAATGATATAAATGAAAAATTTATTGACATTAAAAATGAGTTCGATTTGATATCAAAAAATAGTTTAGAAAATTTTGCTTCATTGAATAAAAACCTTGAAACTGAAGTTAATAAACTTGTAGCTGACAATTTAGATACAAAACAAAGTTTAACTGTTCGAATGCAGGGTTTAGATAAAAAAATAAGTATTAATAATTCTGTGTTTATCACTCATCAAAAAACTTTCTTACCATATAAAAATATGTTTAATGGTAAAGAAATTGCAATACTTGCTACAGGTCCATCTTTGAATCATTATGTACCTATCCCTAATGTGATCCACATTGGAGTAAATAGAGCGTACAAATTTGATAAAGTAGATTTTGATTTTTTATTTATCCAGGATATTTCCGGATTAAAAGATGAAATTGCAAACATAAATCAGTATGGCCAAGGTAAATGTCAGAAATTTTATGGCGATGTACTAACAATGGAAACTTGTGCAATACCTGAAAGCTATTTAATTAAATATGGTGCAAAGCGTTATTATACGGGTGGAATGCATACACCATTTGTGAGGGATATTTCTTCTTGCTTGTTACCGGATTTCGGTTCGGTGGTTTTTGCTGCTCTAGCATTTGCCCTATATACCAATCCTAAGAAAATTTATTTAGTTGGATGTGATTGTAGTGAAGATGGTTACTTTGATGATAATAAAAAATCAATATCACCTTCTTTAAAAGGTGATTTGCCAAATATTTTACAAGGTTGGCAAAATTTCAAAACCTTTGCTAATCATGTTTATCCAGATACTGAAATAGTTTCTGTTAACCCTGTAGGTTTGAAAGGATTATTTCAGGAAATTGAGGTAAAAGAATGTTTAATCTAATTAGCTCAGATAAATTTTGATAAATTTATGGATGTGTTTCCAATACTTACTGTTATTATACCTGTATATAATACAGCTAATTATTTAAAAAGATGTTTAGATAGCGTCATTAATCAAACAATAAATGATATTGAAATAATATGTATTAATGACGGATCTACCGATGATTCTTTATCTATTTTAGAAAAATATCAAGAAATAGATCATAGAATCAAAATCATTTCGAAACAAAATGAAGGTTTATCTGTAGCTAGAAATGTTGGTATATCAAATGCTTCAGGAAAATTTATTACATTTGTTGATTCTGACGATTATATCGAAATAAATACTTATGAATTAGCTCTCCAACACTTCAACTCAGATGATATAGATGCAGTTTATTTTTCAACTAATTTAGTATTTGAATCTCAATGTACTGATGCGAATCAGGAAAAATATTATATCCATAAATATCATGGGATCATTAGTTTAACTCCCGAGATTTTAAAAAATATGGATGTGTGTGCATGGAATAAAATTTACAAGCAAGAGCTTATAAAAGAATATAAAATCAGCTTTCCTAATGGTTTGTTATACGAAGACAATCCTTTTTTTTGGTCATACATGTTAGTTTCTCATAAAGTGTATTTTATGAATGAAAAGCTATATAACTACACGATACGAGATAATTCAATTATGGGATTAACCTCAAAAAGAAAAATTGAAAAATTAGGAAAATGTAATAATGGATTAGACAAATTATTATGTTTTGAATATCTTTTAAAATTCATTTTCAAATGGAATTTATTTTCAAAAATTGAACCAATATTATGTGATTTATTTGAAAAAAATCTTTGGGATGGCCTTTATTATGCAAAAAAGAATGGCAGAAAAAAAGTATTATCCAAAGCAACGGATTTAGTAAATAAGTTTCAATTACTTGATTTTTATCCTACAAATCCTTTTATTATTTCATTGTATAAAAAAAATTATTCCCGCATTGAAAATGTCAATTCTCTTTTTCTAAATCTTTGGCAAAGAATGATTGGGGTTTGGAAAACAGATAAATGCTACATAATTTGTTTTTTAGGAATAAAAATAAAAGTCAAAACTAAGCCTAACAAAATCAAAAATAACTAATGTTAGCTTTATAATCGCATACTTTATCTAATTATATAATTAGGAAAAATTTAATTCCAAATAATAACGTGATAAATATAAAGAAATCTAAAATGAAAGTAAAAACAAGAATTGAAGCGCTAGATGGACTTAGATTTCTAGCTTGCATGATGGTTATTTTTTATCATTATTTCTTTGCTAGCCCATTATCCGGTTTTATTCCTGAAAGTTATGCTATTAATGCCTTATATTTCGGGGATTTTGGGGTAGATATTTTTTTTCTAATTAGTGGATTTGTCATTTCATTATCATCAGAAGGAAAAAGTTCATTTGGTTTTATAAAATCCAGAATAAATAGAATTGTCCCTACTTTTGTCATTTTTGGTTTGATAATTTATGTCTTTTCTATTTCTGTTCCTATGATTGATCCTTTGGAAAGAATAGTATCACTGCTTTATAGTCTTACATTTTTTCCACAAGCTTTTGGCCATGCTTTTTTCAGTAGTATTTATTGGACGATACAAATTGAAGTTACTTTTTATATTTTAGTTTTTATTATGATGCAATTGGATTTATGGAAAAGATACAAAAATCAAATATGCTTCATTTGGATTATCATTTCTTTTATTAATCAGTTTGTTTTAAATTCAACTATAATTAATTATGTTCTGCTTACACAATATGCAGGTCATTTTGTTGCTGGTATTGTTATCTTTAACATGAGAAAAAATAAATGTGAGCCATCAGATATCATATTGATTCTTTTCAGCACGATATTAATTTATAATCGAATGGTATATTTTAATAATACTGATGCTATTAATTTATTCCACTATCAAGTATCACATGTCGCTTTATTACTTTCTGCTGTTTGTGTAGTCTCGTTAGTTTGGTATGCTTCTAACTTAAATGGCGTAGGCAAATTTTATAATTTGATCAAGTTTTTAGGTGCAATGACTTATCCTTTATATTTAATTCATTCTGATATCGGTTTTTGGTCTCATGCGATATTTGAGCGTTTATTATGGGATAAATATCCGTTCACCCGCGAAATTATTGGTTATGGTATGACAATTTTTATTGCTTTATTTGTATCTTTCCTTATATCTGCTATTTATATTAAATATCTTGATAAACCGATTAATAAACTCTTTAATAAAATTTGGCATTAGATAATCACTAACTCATTTATTAATAGTTCTAACTTCTAACCTTAACTTGTTAATTATAATATAATGCTATATAGAAATTTATATTTACACTCTATAGCTTTTTTTGTTGTTAAATATAAATAATGCGAAGATATAAACTTTATTTAATATTCTTTATCTAATTATAAATACGAAATTTTTAATAAAACTAACTTCAATAGTTACATTTATAGTATAATAAGTACAATTGTTATTACGTCATAGTGTTCGCAATGTCTCAAAAATATAACTCTTACACGACTCTTAAAAAGCTTTGGCCATTCATTAAACCTTATAGAAAAGCATTGTTTGTAGCTATTTTCGGGTTGCTACTAAATGCTGCAACCGATGCTACTTTAATATCATTAACTAAACCATTATTAGACAACGGGCTAATGGGGAAAAATTATGCACTATTGATAACTATTGCTTTTGGTATTATTGGGTTGATCGGATTAAGAGGAATTTCTAATTACGCTTCTACTTATTGCCTTTCGTGGTTATCAGGTAAAGTAATAACAAATTTTAGACAGATGATATTTGATCATTTAGTAAAAAGCCCGGTTAGTTTTCATGATCAACAATCTGTTGGCGGGCTTGTTTCTGTTATCACATATAATACACAAATGTTATCAAAGGCTTCTTCAGATGCATTAATAATACTTATCCGTGAGATAGCTTATGCAGTTGGATTATGTATCGTTATGCTTTATGGTAGTTGGAAGTTAGCATCAGTACTTATTATTCTTGTGCCTTTAATTATTTTTATTGCTCAATTCATTGCTAAACGATTCAGAAAAACTATTGCATCTATGCAACAAGGTATGGGGCAAATCTCGATTGCAAGTGATGAAATGTTGAAAGGACACAAAGAAATTTTAATATTCAATGCAAAAAAATACGAAAAAAATAATTTTTATAAACTTAATGACGGTTTTCGTAGAGGAATGTTAAAAATTGAAGTTATATCCAGATTATCGACACCTCTTATACAATTGATTGCCACATTAGGGTTAGGTTTTGTATTATATTTAGTTGCTAATCAAAGCTTAGATATTACACCGGGATCTTTTACTGTTGTTTTCTCTGCTATGGTGGCTGTTATGCGCCCATTACGAGAATTAACCAGTTTACATGTGGAGTTACAAAAAGGTTCGATGGCCTGCGAGTCATTATTTGGACTTTTGAATTCTCCATTAGAAGATGATAAGGGAACTATTGTAGCTAATAATATAAAAGGCAATATTGAATTTAAACATGTAACTTTTACATATCCGACTCGAAATACTCCTGCACTAAATGATATTTCTCTAAATATACAAGCTGGGCAAACAATTGCTTTAGTTGGGCGTTCAGGTGCAGGTAAATCTACTATCGCAAACCTTATTCCACGATTTTATGATGTATCACAAGGTGAAATTCTTTTAGATTCAATTGATATTAAAGAATATACGTTAAAGTCACTGCGTCATCAAATTGGTTATGTCTCCCAACGGGTACATTTATTTAATGGGACTATTGCAGAAAATATTAGCTATGGTGAAAAAGATAAATATAGTCGTGAAGATATTATTCAAGCAGCTAAATTAGCCAATGCAATGGAGTTTATCGATAAATTAGAATCAGGTATAGATACAGAAGTTGGTGATAATGGGATTCTTTTATCAGGTGGGCAAAGACAAAGAATAGCTATTGCTCGAGTACTTTTACGAAATAATCCTATATTAATTCTCGATGAAGCAACTTCAGCTTTAGATAATGAATCCGAGAAGTTAGTTCAAGATGCGATTGAAATCCTTCAAAAAAATCGTACGTCAATTATAATCGCCCATCGTTTATCAACAATTGAAAAGGCAGATAGAATTCTAGTGATTGATGATGGAAAAGTTGTTGAAGATGGCAATCATATATCATTGATCGATTTAGATGGAATTTATGCACAAATGCATAAAATGCAATTTAACTCATAATTTGAAAAAATGACTAATGAAACAGAATACAAATCAAAATAATCATGACAAGTATAGCGATATTGATAAAGACTCATCAACTTGGAAAACTTTTTTAAAACTTTTTCCTTATATCTTAAGATATAAATTTGTTTTATTTTTATCAGTTATTTTATTAATTGTTAGTGCATTCGCTGATACTTCATTAATTGCTTTATTACGTCCGTTACTTGATAAAGGTTTCACCATGAATGATAAAGATTTTTTATTTATGGCACCTATTTATATCTTGGGTTTGGTATTTTTACGAGGCGTTGCAAATTATGGTTATTCTGTTTTTCTCGCTTTTGTTTCTGGAAAAATTGTAATGAAAATCCGCCAAAAGTTATTTAACCATTTCGTTGATGCTCCAGTCAGTTATTATGATAAAAATTCAACAGGACGATTATTATCCCGAATTATTTATGATACAGATCAGGTGGCTGCTTCATCGTCAGATGCATTAATTACAATTATTCGTGAATCAGCTTTTATTTGCGGCCTATTTTATACTATGTTTTATAACAGTTGGCAGTTATCCTTGTCTTTGATCATTATTACGCCTGTCGTAATTGGATTAATTACTTTTATATCGGTGAAATTTAGGAAGCTAGCAAAAAATATGCAAAACTCAATGGGCAATGTAACTATGTCTGTTGAGCAAATGTTAAAAGGGCACCGAGAGATCATAGTCTTTGGCGCTCAAGAAGAAGAATCAAAAAACTTTAATAAAGTGAATAACAAATTCCGTAGGGATGGAATGAAATTAACTTCCATATCTGCTTTATCTACTCCTATTGTTCAATTAGTTATTTCTTTTGCAATTGCTTTTGTTCTTGTAACAGCAAGTAATCCTGATTTAAATATTACTCCTGGTGAGTTTACTGTAGTGTTTTCTTCTCTAGTTGCACTAATGCAACCAATTAAAAATCTAACTAGTGTTAATGCCGGCTTCCAAAAAGGAATGGCAGCTTGTCAGACATTATTTGCTATTTTAGAACAGCCTATAGAAGATGATAAAGGTACAATTGATATTGAAAGAGTTAAAGGTGAAATCATTTTTAATAATGTCTCATTTGGTTATGAAACTAGACAAGACTTAGCTCTACGTAACATTAATTTTAATATAAAAGCGGGCGACACTGTTGCGTTGGTTGGTCGTTCCGGATCAGGTAAAACAACTATAGCTAGCTTATTAACCCGATTCTATGATATTACTGAAGGGGAAATTTTAATTGATGGCTATAATATCCAAGATTTAACATTATATTGTTTACGAAATCAAATAGGACTAGTATCCCAAAATGTTCACTTATTTAATGATACGATAACCAATAATATTGCTTATGGCAAAATTGGTGAATATACTCAAGAAGAAATTGAAGAAGCAGCAAAGAAAGCCTACGCATATGATTTTATTATGGAATTTAAAGATGGATTTAATACTAAAGTCGGGGAAGGCGGTATATTATTGTCAGGCGGTCAAAGACAGAGAATTTCAATAGCTAGAGCACTTTTAAGAAATAGTCCTATATTGATTTTAGATGAAGCTACATCAGCATTGGATACAGAATCAGAGCAGGTTATACAAAAAGCTTTAGATGCCTTACAAATTGGGAGAACCGCAATAGTTATTGCGCATAGACTATCTACAATTGAAAATGCTGATATTATCTTAGTCATTGATAATGGCCAAATTGTAGAGCAAGGTAACCATAATGAACTCATTAATAAAAATGGGGTCTACAAAAATCTATACAATTTGAAAAATAGGTCTGAATTAATAAATTAATATTGGCTTAATGTTGAATAATAAAAATTTTCATTATCAATATTAGTATATGGGTGTTTTTTAGTTACGGCATATTTTAATAATATTAATTTCGTATTTATTGAACACCTATTTTTTTTGGAAAATTTGATTGCATAGCAAATGTTTTGAATTATTTTTCTTTTATTATTTCTATGCATTCTAATAGTAATTTTTAATAAACCTAAATCTTTTTTTATACTCTCTCTTTCTTGAATAGAATAATTGTAACTCGATTTAAGTAATAATTCTAAATAAGTAACATTCATCCGAAAAAAGTAGTTATTTTTAGCATTAGATGATATAGGAAGGTTTTTAATCGTATCAAAACAATCAACCAATACATCCCTTAAAATACAAGTATTTTTATAATCTACATGTTGATTAGATGACAGCGAACAAAGGCGACTTCTATGCAAATAGGCTAATTTGCTCATAAAATAACATGAAATATGAGCGTTTTTAAGAATCGCTAAAGAAACTTTATGATCTTCGTGTATTCTCCCGGTGAATTTTTCTTTAAATAAATAACGTTTAAAAATATATTGCCAGGTCACCCCTGAGTAATTTTCTTTTTCTAGCAAAAAATCTAATAACTCTATACCACTATCAAAATATTTTTTAGGGGTTTCAATTAGTGACAGATCAGTAAGCAAAGGCAAAGATTTCTCATCTTTGAAAGATGTATAGTTAAAGTAAAATAATTCTAATTCAGGATTATTTTTTAGTGATGTTTTAAATTCATTAAATAAGTTCGTATTAACTATATCATCTGAATCAACAAACATTACATAATCTTTAGAAGCTGCTTCAATACCTGTATTTCGAGCAGCACTTACACCTAAATTAGGTTGAGAAATTATTTTTATTTGCTTATGCTTAGCAGCATATCTAACTAGTATTTCTTCAGTTTTGTCTGTTGAACCATCATCTACGCAAATTATTTCTTCTGGTAAACAAGTCTGATTAACTAAAGAATCTAAACAATTAGCAATATATGACTCAACATTGTAACAGGGTATAATAACTGTTAAATTAGTGTTCTTCACAATCATTGCTAAATTATCCCTTTTATTTATTATTATAAAATTTGTATATCAAATATATGATATAGTAATAAAAAGCTGATGTATACTTACCTAGATTCATCAAATACTTCGCATAATTTCTTACAGAAGAACTATTACCACTTAAAGGCAATTCTACATCTTTCCATGGCGATTGCTGTAAATAGTGCTGGAAAATTTCCGACTGGTAAACTTTATACCAAGGCTTGTTTTGTGAGATATAATGTAATACCACCGTATAAGGTTTTATATTTTTTTCTTGATGCGCGTCAATAGAAATCTTTATTTTAGTATTGAACTTAATAGGTAATAATAAAGTTTTCTTTTCCAACAAAATATTTAAGACATCTTGATCAGCAAATTTATAAACATTACCGTCATTAATCAAATTTAGCGCTTTTTCGGTAATGCCCGCTTCACACCAATTTTTAGTGTTAATTAATAATACACCCGCATTAAAATATTTGCTTGAATCTAAACTATACATTTTGCTGATTGCTTCTTGCATATCTTTGCTATCGCTTATTACGCCGGCTATATAATCATCAATATTATAATTAGCAAGGGGTACTAATGATTTCAAGCAAATCGTGTCGCTATCAAGGTAAATGACTTTATCAGTTACTGAATTTAACAATTCCGGTATGATAAAACGAATACATGTTGAAGCATTCGAAATATGAAGAACTAAAGTTTTAGGATTTATGACAAAATTATTATTAATCCTATAAGTTGTAATTGTAATTCGATCTCCGGCTAGCTGTTTAAATTTTTCAATATTTGATTCGCTTACTTGATCAATAAATAAATGAAAGTGCAAATTAACATCTAAAGTATTATTAATTACTGAAGTGATCGTTATGCCAGCTGGCATAGCATAATTATCATCGAATCCTAAAGCAATGTGTAAAGTTGAAAAATTTGGGTTTGAGGCTTTAGCAATAGTCTCAGTTGATGCAATGAAGCTTTGTATATTATACATATCAATAAATTATTAATAGTTATTTATCGTTATTATATCCTAAAATCAATAGCTAAAAAATAAGATTAGGAGCAAGAAAGATTTAATAAAACAGATCTTTTTCTTTAAAAAACCTATCTAAAAATGAGCCATTAACTTTATCTTTATAACGATAGGTTAATTTATGTATAGAAGATTTATTTTTTATTTCTTCTAATTTTTCTAAGCAAAAGTCTTCATTAAAAGATAATTGCATTAGGTGAGTAGGTTCTTCAATTAAATTAATTGAGGCATTCCATTCATCTGCTAAACATTTGTGCTCATCAATGAGGCATCTAAAAATAAAATATATTAGAAAGTAATCAATAATTTTATCTTCATTTTTCCAATAATCAAAAAGGGCGTTTCTCACACTACACATTAAGTTATTATTAGGTTGAGAATGCATAAACCAACTAGCAAATGCCAGATATGTGTGGCAATCAAACCAAGCACTGTCTTTAGTAATGCGAAAAGCAAAAAAATTGGATTGAAGAATTTGGGGTGGTATCTTATGAGTTAATAAAACTGTCGCATCAATCCAAGTACCGCCATATTTTGCCAATAAGCAAACTCGAATAATATCTGATAAATGTACTGGCGTGATAATGCCTTTTTTATATTTTTCAATGATATATTCTGGCAACTCAATATAATCAAGATAATTTTCTTCTGTTAGCCGAATAATTTTACGGTCGCCAGCATACTTTTCCACGCTTTCGAAACACAATTTAACAATATTTGGTGCGCTAGCTTCACCTTGAAACCAAATTTGCCATATCGGTAATTGCTCCGGAGGGGTAAAAGCTGCTTCGCAATTGATTTGAGCAGTATGACTACAATATTTAACAATATGATCATAAAATTCTTTCTGCTTACGATAAGGCAGATTAAAAACTTCGTTTTTTAGGTAATTTTTAACTTTTTTTCTAACCGGAGATAGAAAAATAGGAAAAGTTATGATTTTTATTATTTCTTTTGTAACTTTGTATGATAGCATGGTTTCAAATGTTCACTTTATATTCTAAAATATTAGCACAATGTAAAAATCCTTTCTATAAATTATCAATTTATTTTAAACGATTATTTATAAGTGGTAAGAACTTTATTCAGATAGAAAAATTAATTGAGAATGATGTATGTTTGATTGGAAGAAATTTGTAAATAAAATGGAGACTTTTTCAGAAAGTAATGAACCAAATTCAAATATGTTGCACATAGCATTAGCCTTTGATGATAATTATGCAATGCCTGCTGGGGTAACAATAACTTCTGTGATAAAAAACAATAGCTCTTCATGTTTTTGTTTTCATCTTTTAGTCGATAATGTTTCATTAGAAAATATAGCTAAGTTTAAAGAATTAGTTAATCAACAAGTCACTATTAAAATCTATTATTTAAATGATAATTTTGAAATTAATCCCAATACATTAGTACTTGGTTATTTATCAGCTGTATCCTGTGTTCGTTTTATTTTACCGGCTTTATTGTATTCACAAACTAAGAAATTTCTCTATATCGATAGTGATATTCTTTGTTTGAAGCCTATTTCAGAATTATATAATACTGATATTTCAAATTATGTTGCTGCGGTGATATCCGATGATAAGCCGATGCAAAACAAAATAAAGCAATTATATAATATTGATTCTGAAAGATACTTTAATTCAGGAGTTTTATTGATAAATTCTGAAAAATGGATGCAAGATGATCTTACTAATAAATGTATTGAGAAGGTCAACGACGGAAATATTTATCACTTTGCCGATCAGGATGTTTTAAATATTTTGCTAGAGAATAAAACATTATTATTACCTATCAAATATAATACTAAAATTCATATTACTTTCCCTTGTAATGAAGAAAAAGCGATAGCACCTTACACCGTGTTATTACACTATGTTACTGGATACAAGCCATGGTATCAGACATTTAACTCTCAGTTATTTCAAAGCTATCATGCTCTATCGCCTTGGAACAATACTCCTCGACCGCTTGCATTAAAGAAATCATGGTTACGCAATTATGCAAAACACTGTTTCAAAGAAAAACAATTTAGCTTATCGATTAAATTCTATTATTTATATTTGTTAAGAAAACTAGTTTAATTATTTTTCACTATTTTTAACTTAATATAAGTAAGAAAATACTTTAGGCTTGTAAAAAATTGCCCTTTCTTAAAAAAGGACTTAGCATAAATACGATAATCATTAACCCGCATTTTATGCTTATAACTTTTAAGAGGGGTATTTGCCCAAGGGGTGAAGTATTTATAAAAATTATACAAATTTTGTGCAAGTCCGGTGTGTTCTTGATACCACATTTTCCTTGCACCAGTGAAATGAATTATGCACGGTAAAGACGCTTTATCGTAAAAAAATGTCTCTTTTTGCTTATCATTCATCCAGGTAAATAAATAATTCCATTTTGGATCTATCCATAGAACTTGATTTTCTAATACGATATTTAAAGCATCTTGATCAGGATAGACTAGATTTTTGTTTTCAGAAGAAAGTAGTATCTGATTAACTTTGTTTTCAATATCAAACTCAATCCACTTATGAACATTAATATATAAAAGGCCTGAGTTAAAATATTTGGTTGAATTAAGTTGAAGTCTTTCCTGATTTTTCAACATATTTTGTTTATCCAATGAATCGGGCGTTACAGCACATATCACTGAATCTATATTGATATCTAAAATTGAAGAAATATCAGCAAAACATAAAGTATCGGCATCAAGATAAATGAATTTATCAACAATACCATTTAATAGTCTGGGAACTGATAGTCGTATATACATCGACCGATTGATATGTTTGACTTTGTTATTTTGAGTATCAGAATATTTTGTCAACTCCTCTACAGGAATTGAATATAGCGTAATTGAAGAGCTAAGTTGTTGTAACTTCTGTTGTTCCTCTTGCGAAACATCATACAAAAAAACATGAAAATGAATATTATTATTGAGATTATTATGTACTATAGAGCTTATCGACACGCCTACATGTTCAAGATAATTTGAATCAGTACAATATGCGATATTAATAATATTATTCATTTCAGACACTCTTAAATAACTTATTATGATATTTAGTCATTACCCAATTAATATGTCAATATAAAATTGATTATTACTTCATTGTTTAATTTAACGTATGTTACAATGTTATTTCAAATTTTCTAAAATCATCCTTAAATATTAGTAAAAAATGAAAGAAAATCTTTTTATCAAAAAAATCACTACATTATTTGAAAATGCTCAAGCATCTTTAGAAACCACACATATTGCATTTTGTTTTGATGACAATTATGCAATGCCAGCAGGAATAGCGATGTCTTCGGTTATCTCAAATAATTTGGATAAGAATCTGGTATTCCATTTGTTTGCTAATAATGTAACTAATGAAAAAATATCAAGATTTAATCAACTAAACAACGATAATGTTAGCATAATTTGTTATGAAATTGGGGATGATTTTTCGATTAATCCTGATACATTAGTATTGCATGTATCAGCCTCAACCTGCTTACGATTTGTCGTTCCTCAGATATTAAATAAAGTGACTTCGCGAGTTTTATATTTAGATTGCGATGTACTTTGTACAAATAATCTCAATGAATTAATTCACACTGACTTAAGTGATAAATATGCAGCAGTAGTACCTGATGTTGATAAAACACAGGAAAAGCAATGCCCAGCTTGTGATATCCCTTACGGTGAATATTTTAATGCCGGAATGATCTATATTAATACTGATATGTGGGTAGATAATAATCTTACCGATAAAGCGTTTGCTATGATAAATAGCGGTAAAGTATATAAGTTTGCTGATCAAGATGTATTAAATATTTTGATGCAAGGTAAAACAGTATTTTTACCTAAACGTTTTAATATTCTTACCTCATTAACGGTAGGCGGAAAAGAAGATAGTGTGATTGGCAATGATGCGGTGATAATTCATTATGTCACTGGCAATAAACCATGGTACCAATTATATTTAACACCACTTTATCAACGATATTTGTCATCCTCACCGTGGGCAAACGATAAATTGTTAGTAGCGAATGAAAATGCACCTTCTACAACCAGACGATATGCAAAATTACTTGCCAGTCAACACAAATATTTTGCCGCTATTAAATATTATCTCCTTTATCTAAAACATAAAGCTTGTAAAAAACATTAAGGGTTAGATTGTGATTAATGTTGATGCATTTATTAATAAAAAAAATGAATTATTGTCTTGTGTTTTTTCAGATGCTAAACACGTATTGCATATTCTTTTATGTTTTGATGATAACTACGCTTTATCTGCTGGAGTCGATATTATTTCGGTTATTGAAAATAATCAAAAACAGCCAATTCATTTTCATCTTTTTACCCATAATCTAAATGATGAAAATAGAAAGAAACTCTCTCTTATCAAAGCTAATGATGTTGCTATAACTGAATATGTGATTAATGATCAGTTTAAAATTGATAAAAAAAATACCGAACAATTTCCTATTGCCGCTTGCGTAAGATTGATAGCGCCAATGATCTTAAAAGATATTGCTACCAAATTATTGTATATTGATAGTGATACGCTTTGTATTAACAAATTGGATTTAATTGAACAAATTAATTTAGATTCTATTATTGTAGCAGCTGTTGCTGATATGCCCTATATGCAACAATCGCAATGCGCTAAATATGATGTTATATTTGGCACGTATTTCAATTCAGGTGTTATGTTAATTAATGTGCCGCTTTGGTGTCAGCAAGATATCACATCTAAGACATTAAAACTTTTAAATAGTGGTGAAAAATACCAATTTCCTGATCAAGATGTGTTAAATATTGCTATTGGTGAAAAAAGATTTATCTTGCCGCAAAAGTATAATAATTTGCTTGCATTATCGGTTAATGGTAATGAAGATGCCAATGTGCCACAAGATACGGTTCTTATCCATTACATCACTAAAAATAAGCCATGGCATCAGCCATATCGCTCCAGATTGTTTGACAACTATTTAGAACAATCCCCATGGCGAAATGATTGTTTACCACTTTATTGTGCAAAGAAAACCTCATCAATACGGGCTTACTCTCGATTGATGTTTAAACAAAACAAATATTTGTCCGGGATAGGTCACTATTTGATCTATTTAAAAACCAAATTGCTGAAATAAAATGCGATTCTCTCTCTGAGAAAAATTAATTGAAATATTAAACAATATTGGCTTATCCAAACGTTTATGATTTAACGATTAATCATCTTTCAGTAATATTTAATCAATTGATTATTTTGCATAAAATTATGATTTAGTCGATGTGTAAACTAATCCTGTATATCTTTTTCTTTCAGTTATTGGTATAGTATGCCACTTATTTAAGTGGTTAATTGTTTCAATTCTATAAAATAAATTCATATCAGCATAAATGAACGTACTCAACTTTCATTGCGTTTTAATATTCCTAAATAGATTTTCTTATTTTGATTAATGTGTTGAATTTATCTTTTTATCAGGTGCATGTTAAGTGATTGATGATTTTGCAGAAAATGGTTTACTGGCTAAAGCGATAGACGGCTTTGTGGCAAGAGAGCCACAACGCAACATGGCGAGTAAAGTTTCCGAATCGATAGAAAAACAGCATGCTCTTGTGGTTGAAGCAGGTACCGGAACGGGTAAAACTTTCGCTTATCTTGTACCTGCCTTGCGCAGTGAAAAGAAAGTGATACTTTCAACAGGATCTAAAAATTTACAAGAACAACTATTTAGTAAAGATCTACCGATTATCAAAAAGGCATTAAATTACACGGGTAAAATATCGTTACTGAAAGGGAGATCGAACTATCTTTGTTTAGAACGTTTGTATCATCAATATGCCGCCGCCGGTGATCTCAATAAAGATTTACGTGTTGATTTGGCTAGGGTCAAAAACTGGTCGATTAAAACCAAAGATGGCGATATCAGTAAATGCACCACGGTTACTGAGGATAATCCGATTTGGCCTATTTTAACCAGCACTAATGATAGTTGTCTTGGAAGTGATTGTGAACATTATAACGATTGCTATGTCGTCAAAGCCCGGAAGCGAGCATTAAATGCGGATGTTGTTGTTGTCAATCATCATCTATTTTTAGCGGATGTGGTAGTAAAAGACACCGGATTTGGCGAACTCATACCTAAAGCTGATGTGATGATTTTTGATGAAGCGCATCAACTTCCAGATTTAGCTTGTCATTATTTCGGCGAACAATTAACAAGTAGACAACTTTTTGATTTAGCCAAAGAAATTACCCTTTGTTATCGCACCGAAGTCAAAGACATGGCTCAACTACAACAGTGTGCAGATAAACTTCAAAAATGCACTCAAGATTTACGGTTAGTCATTAATCAGCAAGCACCCAAAGGTAATTTACGTACTTTATTTAATCAACCTGCTGTAAAACAAGAATTATCTTATCTTTTTGATGCGCTAAACTTTTGTCACGAAGTGATGTTATTAGCTATTGGTCGTTCTTCAACGCTCGATAACTGTTTTGATAGAGTAAGCCAATATACTTTGCTGTTAAAACGACTTCAAGAGATCAACACCACCGGCTATAGTTATTGGTATGAAAGTAGTCTTAACTACTTTCTCTTTGCATTAACACCATTATCGGTTGCTGATAAGTTCACCGAATTATTAGCGGAACGAAAAGGCAGTTGGATATTTACCTCTGCTACTTTGTCAGTCAATAATCAATTAGATTATTTTACTAAACGTTTAGGCTTAACCAATGCTGACTCATTAATATTAGAAAGCCCTTTTGATTATGCTCATCAAACCATAATGTGTGTGCCTCGCTATATTCCTTCACCTAATGAACAAGGTAATGCGGAAAAACTGGTCAATATTCTATTGCCGGTGATTGAAGCAAATAATGGGCGATGTTTCTTTTTATGTACCTCTTATGCAATGATGAATGCATTGGCTAAGCAGTTTAGAGAGCTGACCCAATTACCTGTACTGGTTCAAGGTGAAACCAGCAAAGTAAAATTATTAGATCAGTTTGTTGCCAGCGGTAATGCACTGTTAATCGCTACCAGTAGCTTTTGGGAGGGGATAGATGTTAGAGGCGATACCCTATCATGTGTTATCATAGATAAGTTACCATTTACATCTCCGGACGATCCACTTATTAAAGCGCGTATGGAGGATTGTCAAATGCAAGGTGGCGATGCGTTTAATGATGTACAACTACCAGAAGCGGTGATCACCTTAAAACAAGGTGTCGGGCGCTTGATACGTCACCATAATGATCGTGGTGCAATTATTATTTGTGATAATCGTCTGGTCATGCGACCATACGGTGCAACATTTATTAATAGTTTACCGCCTTCACCCAGAACACGAGATATAAATAAAGTAATTAATTTCTTATTATCAAAGAACTAACAAAAGACAAAAATTTTTGGGAAAAAAATGAGTACTATATTAGCAATTGATACTTCAACTGAAGCTTGTTCGGTCGCTTTACTTTATCGTAATGAAATCACTTCAGATTTTATGATCTCAGCCAGAGACCATACTAAGCAAATACTCCCTATGGTAGATAAAATATTGCACCAATCTGACTGCTCACTCTCCCAAGTTGATGCTATTGCTTTTGGCCAAGGCCCCGGAAGTTTTACCGGTGTTCGAATTGGCATTGGGGTTGCCCAAGGTTTAGCATTGGGGCTTGATAAACCAATGATAGGCGTATCAACGTTAATGACTTTAGCTCAAGGGGCATATCGTAACAAACAAGCAACCGATGTAATTGCAGCAATCGATGCCAGAATGAACGAGGTCTACTTAGGACAATACCATTATATCGATGATCAATGGCAAGCGGTTATCACTCCTTGCGTTGTTGCACCTGAAAAAGTCGGTGACAAAATACAAACGATAACCAGCTCAACTTATTGTGCAGGTACTGGCTGGCAAACTTATCCGGATATGTTAACGAACATTAAACAAAGTGATGTTTTACTGCCCGATGCTCAAGATTTGATTGTCATTGCTGAACAAAAATGGCAAAACAATGAGTGGGTAAATGTACAGGATGCTGAACCCACCTATTTACGAAACGAAGTGACATGGAAAAAGTTACCGGGGCGATAAAAAAAGCCACAATTAAGTGGCTTTTAAATAGAATTTGATGATGAAAGATTACTCTTTGAAAAGACCTAAATGCTCTTTAGCATAAGCTTCAAAGTCAGTGCATCCACCAATTGGTTTTTCATCAATAAAGATTTGTGGCACAGTTTCAACTGGCTTGCCCACACTTTTAGAAAGATCTTCTTTAGTAATGCCTTCTGCATTAATGTCGACATAACGATAAGAAAAATCATCACGTTCTTGCGATAATTTTTCGGCTAACTCTTTCGCTCGTACGCAATACGGACAGCCTTGACGACCAAAAATTACAGTATACATTTGTCACCTCTTTCATTGATATTAATGATATGTTCACTATACTTTAGTTTTAAAGAAAAAAAAGTTGTTAAACATATTTGTTTAAATAGATTATATCTATTGATAATCAAATTGGAAAGTTAAAAAGGCTTTAAGGTGGATCACCAAAATTAGATTGCTTATTTTTTCATATATTTCATCGCACTTTTGAAACAGCCAGCAACATTATTTTTATAATATGATTATATTATTAGAGAATAAAGACTGTTTTTTAGTCAGCCTGTTATAACTAAACTTTTCTTGAAATAGCAAAAATAAATATTATTTATTATGCTTATTGATAAGCGAAAGCTATAATCGGTTGCAATTAACTAATTGGATATAAATATGTTAAAAAAAATATTATTAATCGTTTTGTTATTACCCATGAGTGTCTATGCTGCTAAAAAAGAGTGTGCTGTTAAACCCAGTTATGACATCTCTATCAGCAAAGAGAGTGTGCATATTTACAATAAAAAGGATGATTTGATTATTTTGCCAAACGGTAATGTAATATTAAATCAAAAATCGATAACGCCAAATCGTGCCTTACAAAAAAAATTAATCCAATTTCAAAAGGATTTTCGGATTCAGCTACCTAAGCTTGAACAACAATCTTTAGACCTTTTACTTGAGATAAAGACAAGTTTTGATCAAGCTATAGTAAATCAATTAAGTGATGATAGTGAGCTGAAAAGTGAATTAAATAAATTGTATAAACGCTTGGTCAAGTTGCTTCATACTGCCATTATCACTGAACAAGGTAATACTCAATTTCACTTTGAAAATTTTAATAATCTAAAAAAAGAAGGACAAGATATTGGCGAACGTATTTTTTATAATGTGGTCGGTGGCAGTATTTTGCATTTTAATTTTTTCAAAAATATGGGTGCAATTAAAGAGATTTCCAAAAACGAATGGAAGGCGCAAAAGCCTAAACTTAAAACTTTTGAAGCCAATATTTGTTCAGTTATAACCAATTTTGACCAAAATTATAAACAAATATTGACTGAACTTAACCAATCAACCATAACTGAATAGACATTAATAAAAACTTTTGCGAGAATAATATTTTCAGTAAACATAGAAATGAAGACTTATGAGTGCACAAATAATTGATGGAAAAGCGTTATCGCAACAAATCCGCAATGACATAGCGAGTAAAGTTAAAGCACGTGTTGAAAAAGGATTAACTCCTCCGGGGCTAGCGGTTATACAGGTAGGCTCCGACCCTGCATCTAAAATTTATGTCAGCAATAAGCAAAAAGCTTGTGATGATGTTGGTTTTGCTTCATTTGCTTATGATTTTCCAAGCTCTACAACAGCTGATTTATTAGCGCTAATTGATGAACTTAATCAACGTCCTGAGGTACATGGTATTTTAGTTCAACTCCCATTACCGGACAATATTGATAAAACTAAGGTGCTTGAACGCATAGATCCACGTAAAGATGTCGATGGTTTTCACCCTTATAATATTGGTCATTTATTACAGCGAGACCCTATTTTACGCCCATGCACCCCTTATGGTGTTGTTAAGATGTTAGAATCAACCGGAGTAAACCTATCGGGTCTTAATGCAACGGTAGTGGGTGCCTCAAGTATCGTTGGGCGCCCAATGGCACTGGAGTTATTATTGTTAGGATGTACAACAACTATCACTCATTCTCGCACTGTTGATTTAGCAAAACATGTCAGCAATGCTGATATTGTTGTTGCCGGAGTGGGAATTGCCAATTACGTGAAAGGCGAATGGATTAAGCCGGGTGCAATTGTTATTGATGTTGGTATTAACCGATTAGCCAATGGTAAATTGGTGGGGGATGTCGAGTTTGACGAAGCTGCTAAACGTGCAGGTTGGATTACCCCAGTTCCAGGTGGAGTCGGCCCAATGACGGTAGCGATGTTGATGAGTAATACATTCGAAGCTTGTGAAAAGTTTAGTTAGTCGATAGGGCAATACCATGTCACAAGATTTCAGATTTTTTAGATGTAAAATAAAATAAAAATGAAAATAAGGAACATTTTATGGTTATATTTCACACTTCATACGGTGATATCAAAATTAAAACCCATGAAGATAAAGCACCGGAAACGGTAAAAAATTTTATTGAATACTGCAAAGAGGGTTTTTACGATAATACAATCTTCCACCGAGTGATTAATAATTTCATGATTCAAGGTGGTGGTTTCGGGCCGGATATGCAACAAAAGAAAACCAAAGCGCCAATCAAAAACGAAGCTGATAATGGTTTAAAAAATAATCGTGGTACATTAGCTATGGCGCGTACTTCTGATCCACATTCTGCTACGGCGCAATTTTTTATCAATGTGGTCGATAATGACTACCTCAATTACCGTTCATCTGATGTCAATGGCTATGGCTACTGCGTTTTTGCGGAAGTTGTAGACGGTATGGATGTCGTTGATAAAATTAAAGCTGTCAAAACAGGGCGTTCCGGTATGCATTCTGATGTTCCTGTGGAAGAGGTTTTAATCAAGAGTGTTACGGTTGAATAATCCAACACGCTATTTTATTGCAGATATTCATCTTGCTGACAATACATCTGCCTGCGGTTGTTTCGATATCACCGCAGGCTTTTTGTCTTTCTTAGAGCAGCTCCCCGATCATTGTGAACTCTACATACTCGGCGATCTATTTGATTATTGGATTGGTGATGATGTCAATACACCGTTACATCAAAAAGTGGCTGACGCATTACAATCTCTGACAGAACGCCATATCAAAAAATTTTTTGTCCATGGTAATCGTGATTTTCTGTTAGGAAAAAAGTACGCCCAATTGTGTGATATGACGATATTGCCTGATGTAAATTGTATTGATAATCAAAACCAAAATATTCTTTTTTTGCATGGCGATCTGCTATGTATTGATGATCGGCAATATCAAAAATTCCGTAAGGTGATGCATAATAAGTGGTTGCAAAAGCTCTTTTTACTGTTACCACGCACGATTCGCACGAAAATCGCCGGAAAATTACGGCAAGAAAGCAGTGCGCATAATCAAGTCAAGTCTGAAAACATTATGGATGTTAACCAGCAAGCGGTTGAAGCAATGATGAAACAGCATAACGCTAATATTATGATACATGGTCATACCCATAAACCTGCTACGCATCACTTTTTAATTAATGGTCGTCAAGCTAGCAGAATCGTTCTAGGCGCTTGGCATGACGGTGTTTCGTACATTAAGCAAGAGAGTAACAGCGAAACTGTATCACTTTATAACCACGCTTTTAAATAATCACTTTGCAATATATCATCAGTTTTTCCAAAATTAAGTAATCGCCCCTGATCTAAAATGACGATTTCATCTGCTATACACTTCACTTCGTTGATATTATGAGTGACATAGATAATAGGTATATTAAAATCACTAACCAATTTGGCAATATAACTCAATAATTCTCTTTTACGTGGCATATCCAATGCTGATAGTGGCTCGTCCATTAGCAGCAATTTGGGATTAGTAAGTAATGCTCGCCCAATGGCAACACGCTGTTTTTCACCGCCTGATAACATTGCTGGATAACGATTTAATAAGGCACTGATGTTAAGCACATCAACAATTTCATCAAATTTGGGTGACTTAATCCCTTTAGCGCCATAGGTCAGATTTTTTGAAACTGTAAAATGGGGAAAAAGCAAAGCATCTTGAAAAACCGTACCGATATCTCGTTTATTCGGTAAGATAAACTGCCGTTGTTCAATATCAACTAATGTTTCATCATTCAGTTGAATAAAGCCCTGATCGGGTTTGATTAACCCGTTAATAAGATTGATTAAGGTGGATTTTCCCGAACCTGAAACGCCTAAAACAGCGGTAACGCCTTGACAGTTTATGGTATGGTTAAATTCAAAAATAAATGAAGAGAGTTGTTTGCTCACTGCTAATTTTAACATAACCGATCACCCTGCCAGCTTCTTTTTATGCCAGCGGTTTAACATTTCAGATAAGAATAGGGCAACCAGTGATAACACTATCGAGATAATGCACAACCTCAGTGCGGCTGATTCACCATTAGGCATTTGCAGCAAGGTATACATAGCTAATGGTAAAGTTCGTGTTTCGCCCTGAATATTTGAGACAAAAGTTATGGTCGCACCAAACTCACCTAAACAGCGAGCAAACCCGAGAACAATACCCATTAAAACACCGGGAAAAGCTAAGGGTAAGGTGATTGTAACAAATACACGTAACGAGCTAGCGCCTAATGTACGTGCTACATTTTCTAAACGAATATCGATAGATTCAATGGCTAAACGTATAGACCGTACCATTAACGGGAAAGCAACCACTGCAGAGGCCAACGCTGCACCTTGCCAATTAAAACTGAAACTAATATGGAAAAAATGATTTAACCACTCGCCAATTACCCCATGACGCCCCATTGTCAAAAGTAACAGATAACCTAACACAACAGGTGGCAAAACTAAAGGTAGATGGACAACGCTATCAAAGAGAGATTTTCCCCAAAATTGACAGCGGGCTAAAATCCAAGCTGTTAAAATGCCTAGTGGCAGACTAAATAAAATTGCCGCACCGGCAACTTTCAAGCTTAGCAGTAAGGTTTGCCATTCAAATTGCGTTAATATCATAATAAAATAGATTATTTAGTGATAAATCCATATTTTTCGAAAATCGCCTTAGCCTGTGGTGATTTTAAGTACTGATAAAAATCATTAGCTTCCGATTTTAACATTGTTATAGGATATTCAATCGATTCAAAAGTATCAGCCGGGAAAGTACCAACAATTTTCACTTTATCACTTACTTTAGCATCCGTACTATAAACAATACCTAAAGCCGCTTCATTGCGTTCAACTAACATTAATGCATCACGGACATTACTGGCAGGGGCAAATTGTGGCGCTAGCTTATCATACACACCTAAATGAGTTAACGACTCTTTAGCATAAAGTCCGGCTGGCACATGTTGAGGATCACCAATAGCTAATCTTTCGCCTTTGGGTAAAATGGCTTGCCAATTAGTATCTTTATTAATATCGACTTGATCAATTTTCGCTTGCTTTGGTGCAATAAGAACTAAACTATTTTTTAATAGATCTTCTTTATTTTTGGTTAACTGATGATCGATAAGATATGTCATCCATTTTTGATCTGCTGACATAAAAATATCGGCTGGGGCACCTTGTTCAATCTGCTTAGCTAAAACTGAAGAGGAAGCAAATGAAAAGACAATTTCTGCATCTTGATGCTCTGCTTTATAGGCTGTAGCAATATCTTGCATAGCATTAGTTAACGAAGCAGCGGCAAAAACCGTTACTTTTTGTGTAGCTAGAGCCGAAAACGACAGTATCAAAGCTGTCAATCCAAAAATAAATCCAGTTAATGTTTTCATTTAATCCCTCACAAATTCCATGATGACAACAATTTAACGATAAAATTGATTAATCACTTAACCACAGCATCGTTATATAAAATAATACATAACGATGCTATCAAAAAAATTTATAAAGTACAATTAAAGATCAATAGTTAATCAAATTGAATAAATAAAACAATATTTACCAAATTATCATATAATGACCAACAACAAGTACAGACTTTGAACCCTAGGCAAAAAGCGTCTAAAATAGATTAATCTGTAGGCAAAAAGTCGCTGTAAAGCTTATCAAGGGTTAGCAAGATGTTCTCGCCAGAAATATTATTAACATTAAAACTCAATCAGCAATTATTTACTGATGCAAGACGTATTGCATTATTAAAAGCGATAGAGCACACTGGCTCTCTAAGTCAGGCGGCAAAATCAATTGGCATTAGCTACAGAACTGCCTGGGATGCTATCAATGAAATCAATCAATTAGCCCCTAAACCTTTTTTGATTACCGCAACTGGTGGTAAAAATGGTGGCGGGACAAAATTAAGCGCTTATGGCGTTAGGTTTATTCAACTTTATGATCTGCTGACACAACTTCAGCATAACGCTTTTCAAATATTAAGTGATGATGAGATACCGCTTGATGATATTTTAAAGACAACGGCAAAATTATCCTTACAAACCAGTGCGCGTAACCAATTATATGGTAGCGTGCAGCAGATTGAAACGAACACTATTGCTGGCTTTATCGATGTTAAGTTGAATGATAAGCAGACAGAATTAAAAGCTTATATCACCCAGCAAAGTATTGAACGATTGAAATTAAGCATTGATAAATCTGTTCTTTTATTAATTAAAGCGCCTTTAATTGAATTTAATGATAGCTACCAAAATTGTTTACTCGGTAAAGTAGAAACAATAACCAAAGAGGGGCAGTGGAGCGAAATTGCTATTTCATTGCCGTCGGGTTTAATGCTCTATGCCAGTAAATTAACCTGTGAAATTGAACCTCTCGCTTTAACGGTAGGCAAACAAATCACGTTATCTATTGATCCCCAACACATTATTGTCGCAACATTAGTTTAGTTTATTGAGGTAGTTATGTTACATATTGAAAATGCACACTATAAAATCAATGATTATAAAGTGTTTATCATCGAATCTTTAACAATCGATAAAGGAACCAGTGTTGCTTTTGTTGGACGTAATGGCAGTGGCAAATCAGTACTGGCAAAAGCGCTAGCTTCTGAACAACCATTATTGTCCGGGCAGGTTAACAATCAATTTAAGTCCTCAGCGCATATCTCTTTTGAACAGCTACAAAAACTGATCGATGAGGAGTGGAAACGTAATAATACCGATATGTTAAGTGAAGGGGAGGATGATACAGGACTCACTACCGCGCAAATTATTCAAGAAAAAACAGTTGATGATAAACTTTGTCAGCAATTAGCAGAACAATTTGGCATTGCTCATCTTTTAGATAGACGTTTTAAATACCTATCTACCGGTGAAACGCGTAAAACCTTAATATGCCGCACATTAATGTCAAAGCCTGAATTATTAATTTTAGATGAGCCATTTGATGGACTGGATCAATTATCCCGAGAAAATTTAGCAGAAAAGTTAAGCGAGTTATCTAAGCAAGGCATTACTATCATATTGATTTTAAATCGCTTTAATGAAATCCCTCTTTTTGTTAACTATATTGGCTTATTAGCCGATTGCCAGCTATTGAAATTTGGACTAAAAGACACAATATTAGACGATGAAACAATAAAACTACTGGCTGATCTTGAAAGTTTGCCTAACGCAGATTTGCCCGATCCCGAGCAATCACCTGCACCGCTATCCGATACCTTAGATCGTATTAATCTGATTAATGGACATGTTCAATATGACGACAAAGTCATCATAGCAGGTTTAAACTGGCAAGTTAAAGCTCATGAAAATTGGCAAATTGTTGGCCCTAATGGTGCGGGTAAGTCAACGTTGTTAAGTTTGGTTACCGGTGATCATCCGCAGGGATATAATAATGATCTGACTTTATTTGGTCGTAAACGGGGAACCGGTGAAACGATTTGGGATATTAAACGTCATATTGGTTATGTGAGTAGCAGTTTACACCTGGATTATCGTGTTAGTTCAAGTGTCAAAAATGTATTAGTTTCCGGCTATTTTGATTCAATTGGCGTATATCAAGCCATTAGTGATAAGCAGTCGAAACTGGCAGATGAGTGGTTATCAATTTTAGGATTAACACAGCAAGCGGATAAACCGTTTCAATCGCTGTCTTGGGGGCAACAACGGCTGGTATTAATTGCTCGAGCACTGGTGAAGCATCCAACCTTATTGATTTTGGATGAGCCTTTACAGGGGCTTGACCATTTGAATCGAGAATTAGTTAAACGCTGGATTGATCGCTTAATCAATAACGGACACACACAATTGTTATTTGTATCACATCATGCCGAGGATGCGCCAAAATGCATCACTCATCGACTAACTTTTGTGCCCAAGGTTGATTTTAGCTATCAATATAAAATTGAAAAATTAAATTAAGTATTTGGTAAAACCTATTGAACCGAAATTGAAAAATAGGAAAAATCATCAAAAAAACTTTTTTGTCATGGTTAAATTTTACCGGAAAAAATGAAAAAAGTTTATAAAGGTTATACTTATGAAGTTATCCCCGATGCCTGTGGATAACTCTGTGAATAGATTATTGAAAAGTGTGCTGACCTCAATGGCTAACAGGTTTTAACTCGGTTTGGTTACAACTTAATCATGAAGTGTGAAATTGTTATATATCAATAAGTTAGCATAAATCAAGTTATCATTTCGTTATTATTCTTATGCGTTTTTATATCAAATGCACAAAAAATATAAGATTTGAAAAGGTCAAGTCTTTTTGGGGATAATTTTTATTAATAGGTAAAATATTAGGTTGCGATGTAATGAGAAAATTTAAATTATGTTCCGATTTCAAACCTGCCGGTGATCAACCAGCAGCAATAAGTAGGATTAATCAAAACCTTGATGACGGAATTGCACATCAAACATTGTTAGGTGTTACAGGTTCAGGTAAAACATTCACCATGGCCAATGTGATAGCTAAACATAATCGCCCAACAATAATTCTTGCGCCAAATAAAACATTAGCAGCGCAACTTTATGGCGAAATGAAAGCTTTCTTCCCTGAAAATGCCGTTGAATATTTTGTGTCTTACTATGATTATTATCAGCCTGAATCGTATGTACCGTCGACAGATACGTTTATTGAAAAAGATGCTTCTATTAATGAGCACATTGAACAAATGCGCCTTTCTGCCACCAAATCACTATTAGAAAGACGTGATGTGGTAATTGTTGCTTCGGTTTCAGCTATTTACGGGTTAGGTGCGCCTGAAACATACATGTCAATGATTTTGCATTTAACTCGAGGAACAATCACCGATCAACGTTCAATCTTAAATCGATTAGCAGAGTTGCAATATACTCGAAATGAACTCGGATTTAGTCGTGGTACGTTTCGGGTGAGAGGCGATGTTATTGATATTTTCCCGGCGGATTCTGATGAACTGGCGGTAAGAGTAGAACTGTTTGATGATGAAGTTGAAAAGATAGTCATGTTCGATCCATTAACTGGCAATAGTATCAATGAAGTGCCGCGCATTACTATTTATCCAAAAACGCACTATGTTACGCCAAGAAATATCATGGATAATGCCATTGCGCAAATTAAGCAAGAGCTTAAAGAGCGTCAAAAGGTGCTATTAGATAATAATCGTCTTTTAGAAGAACAACGATTAACTCAACGTACCTTATTTGATATCGAAATGATGACCGAATTGGGGTACTGTTCCGGGATAGAAAACTATTCCCGCTTTTTGGCACAGCGTAATCCGGGTGATCCGCCAGCAACATTATTTGATTATCTACCCGCTGACGGTTTATTATTTATTGATGAATCGCATGTTGCGATACCGCAGTTAGGGGCTATGTATAATGGTGACCGATCGCGTAAGCTCAATTTGGTTGAGTACGGTTTTCGTCTACCTTCTGCATTAGATAACCGACCATTAAAATTTTCAGAATTTGAAAATATAATGCCGCAAACGATCTATGTATCGGCAACGCCAGCGAAATATGAAATTGAAAAATCTGGTGGAGAGATTATTGAACAGGTGGTTAGACCAACCGGACTACTTGATCCTATTATTGAGGTTAGACCGGTTGCGACTCAGGTCGATGATCTACTATCTGAAATCAAAATCCGGATGCGTAACGATGAACGCGTGCTAGTGACAACCTTAACTAAACGTATGGCAGAAAACTTAACTGATTATCTTTCTGAGCATAATGTTAAAGTTAAATATCTACACTCAGATATCAATACTGTTGAACGAATGGAGATTATTCGTGATTTACGTCTGGGTAAAGTTGATGTTTTAGTGGGTATTAACTTATTACGAGAAGGGCTCGATATTCCTGAAGTTTCCCTTATCGCAATACTTGATGCTGACAGAGAAGGCTTTTTACGTTCGGAAAGTTCATTGATACAAACGGTAGGCCGTGCCGCTCGTAATGTTAATGGTCGAGCAATATTATATGCGGACAAAATTACGCCAGCCATGCAAAAAACCATTGATGAAACCGCTCGTCGTCGTAAAAAACAGGAAGATTTCAACACTGAGCATGGCATAACACCAAAATCAGTCCGTAAAGAGATCAAAGATATTTTAGATGCCGGATTGAGCACGAAAAAATCTACTGCTAAAGTACAGGCCTTTGAACCGGGTAAATCGTATAACTATGTATCGGTGAAAGAAGTTCAAGCAAGAGTCAAAGAGCTTGAAGCGATGATGTACGAAGCAGCACAAAATCTTGAGTTTGAAAAAGCCGGCGTACTACGTGATGAGATAAAACAATTGCGAGCCGATTTTATTAAAGTCTCTTAATTATTCATCAAAAAAGGAAAATATGATGACCATAAAACGAATTGACCCGGCTGATCGCTGGTCTGAAGCGGTGATCCACAATAATGTTATTTATTACACCAGTGTACCGAGTGACTTGATTAATGATGCTTATGCGCAAACCAAAAGCGCATTAGCAGAGATTGATCAAATCTTAGCAAGAGCTAATAGCGACAAATCACAACTTTTAGATGTAACCATTTTTTTAGTGAACAAAAGTGATTTTGCCGCTATGAATAAAGCATGGGATGAATGGGTGGCAAAAGGAAGTGCACCAGTTCGCTGTACCGTACAGGCTGGATTAATGAAAGATGAATACTTAATCGAAATCAAAATTGTTGCCGCAATAAAACCATAATTAAAAAACAACTGCCGCCGGCGGCTGTCGGCGGATATCAACCCTATTGGGCTATTTATAGTAACAAAACCAGCTAACGGCAAAGCCCTTAAAACGTAAACGGTGAACAGGTTACGTTTGTCCAATCAAATATAGTTACCCCCAAATACTGGCTTTTTTTTATCCTCATTAATTAAATTTTAGTGTATACTTTCGTACACTTAACACTTGATATCTTCACACCTATATCTATGCATATTCAACCTAAAATAGCCATTGTCATGGGCTCTAAAAGTGATTGGAACACAATGCAACATGCGGCTGATATCCTTGATGCATTAGCCATTACTTATCATGTCGAAATTGTCTCCGCACATCGTACACCCGATAAATTATTTCAATTTGCTCAAGATGCAAAGCAACGAGGATTTGAAGTAATTATTGCCGGGGCTGGCGGAGCTGCTCATCTGCCCGGTATGTTAGCGGCAAAAACGCTTGTGCCGGTATTGGGCGTGCCTGTACAAAGCGCTGCATTAAATGGCTTAGATAGTTTATATTCCATTGTTCAAATGCCAAAAGGCATTCCGGTTGGCACATTAGCTATCGGTAAAGCGGGTGCAGCAAATGCCGCATTATTGGCAGCTCAAATTTTGGCATTACATGATAAAGACATTTATCAACGATTATCGACATGGCGCTTAAGCCAAACCGATGAAGTATTAAATAATCCTGATCCAAGAGTAGAAGCATAAAATGACAACTCAAACTGTATGTGTGCTTGGCAATGGTCAATTAGGGCGCATGCTCAGACAAGCTGGCGAACCATTAGGTATTAAAGTCTTTCCTGTGGGGCTAGATGATGACCCAAAAACGATTCCTTATCAACATTCAGTCATTACGGCCGAAATTGAACGCTGGCCAGATACCCCTTTTACGCAGCTATTAGCTAATCATCCCCACTTTATTAATCGAAATATCTTCCCAATTATTGCTGATCGCCTGACCCAAAAACAACTACTGGATGAACTAGGATTACCCACAGCAAAATGGTGCCCACTTAATGATAAACAGGACTGGCAAACACTGTTTAATCAGTTGGGTGAACGACTAATTGTAAAACGTCGAACCGGCGGTTATGACGGTCGAGGACAGTGGCGCATTGGGATCAATAGTGAAATTGATGTACCGGATGATATATATCAACATGCTATCGTTGAACAAGCGATTTTATTTGAAAAAGAGATGTCATTAATTGGTGCCCGTAATGCCCAAGGTGAAACTGTCTTCTATCCACTCACCAACAACCTACATCAAGACGGCATATTAAAAATGAGTGTTGCACTGGCGGAGCAAGCGCCGGAGCTACAAACTAAAGCAGAAACAATGCTTGCAACTATCATGCATAAACTCAACTATATTGGGGTTATGGCGATGGAGTGTTTTGTTAAAGGTGATGAGCTACTCATTAATGAGCTGGCACCTCGTGTACATAATAGTGGTCACTGGACTCAAAATGGCGCATCTATCAGTCAATTTGAATTGCATCTGAGAGCGATATTAAACTTACCTATGCCTAAACCTGATGTTTCAAGTCCGGCGGTTATGGTTAATTTAATTGGTACTCACCTCAATTACAATTGGTTGACTGATGAGTTAGTTCATCTGCATTGGTATGAAAAAGAGGTAAGGGCAGGGCGTAAAGTTGGGCACCTTAACTTAACGCATAATCAGCCAGAAAAATTAATACGTTCTTTAGATAAACTTATTCCATTATTGCCGGCTGATTATCAAATTCCGATCGAATGGGCAAAGCAATGGTTATAACGGTTTGATGTGTAACAAAGTTATCAATTTAATTCAAAGGAATGTACCATGATCGACTTCAATCAAAAAATTAATTACCAACGATATAGTAGCAAACAGTGTGAAACGCTAAACGATGAGTATGCTGTATTACGTCGATTTGAAAGTGATCGTGGTCGAATTATCAACTCGGCGGCTATACGACGCCTACAACAAAAAACTCAAGTTTTTCCATTAGAACGTAATTCGGTTGTGCGTACAAGGTTAACTCACTCAATGGAAGTCCAACAGGTTGGGCGTTACATAGTCAAAGAGATAGTTGATCGTTTAAATAAATCCGGGCAATTGAAAAAATACGGGCTTGATAAATCGATTATGTCGATTGAAACGCTGGTCGAAATGGCGTGTTTAATGCATGACATTGGTAACCCACCATTTGGTCATTTTGGTGAAGCGGCGATTAACCAATGGTTTACACAACGTTTAGGCATCGATAAACAGAGCCGTTATAAAGTGCTTGAAGAGTATGCCAGTGACAATGAAGACATCCGCCAACTAAAACAAAAGATTCGTCAAGATCTCTGCCATTTTGAAGGTAATGCTCAAGCGATCCGTTTAGTTCACACAATATTAAAACTCAATTTAACTTATTCGCAAATTGCTTCCATACTTAAATATTCTAAGCCGGCATATTGGTCATCACCAGTACCCGATAAGTTTGCCTATTTAATGAAAAAGCCCGGTTATTACTTATCTGAAGAACCTTTTATTTTAGAGATGTCAAAGCAGTTAGATATCCAGCCATTTCATCGTTATCCGCTTACCTATATTATGGAAGCAGCCGATGATATCTCATACTGTATTGCTGATTTGGAAGATGCCGTTGAAAAGAAAATTTTAACAGTACAACAGTTATATTACTCTTTAAAAGAGGCGTGGGGGCCTGTTAAAAAAGGCGATCTCTTCGATTATGTGGTAAACCGCCCTTATGAAAACCTAAAACAAAACCAATTTGAAGCCATAGGCATAGATCAATTCTTTATGTATTTACGTGTCAATACAATAGGTAGACTTGTTCCGCATGCCGCTGAACGTTTCATTGAAAATATCGAAGCAATCTATCACGGCTCATTTAATCATGCTTTACTGGAAGATCATGATGCCGAATATAAACTGCTTAATATTTTTAAAACTGTTGGGGTTGAACATATTTTTAATCATGAATCAGTGGAAAATATTGAACTGCAAGGCTATCGAATTATAAGCGGATTATTAGATATCTACAGCCCTTTACTCGATATGCCAACCGACGATTTTACAAAACTGGTGCAAGATGGCAATCACAAAAAATATCCTATCGAAACACGCTTGTATCATAAATTATCATCAAAACATCGTGTCGCTTATCAACAAGCTGTGACGAAACACAATATCAAACAGCCAGATTATGCTTGCTGGGAATTTTATTATCGTTGCCGATTGATTCAAGACTATATCAGTGGGATGACAGACCACTTTGCCTATGATGAATATCGTAAATTAATGGTGACGTTCTAAATAAATTGATTTTAGTGGGCACCAAAAAACAGCACTGCACTATATTAGTGCGCAAATAAAACTCACGATCAAGCTAAAGCCGCAGCTTTAGCTTTCTAACGTAGTAAACTTGCATATCTGCCTCATTGGCGAAATAGCAAGCTAACTTGATATCAATATATCCTGCTATTTCTGGCAAAGATAAAGCACATTAATTTATGGCATGTACTTTGCATTACATTGCTTATCTATCATATTTATGAGGAGCAATGAATGAAATTAGTTACCGTCATTATTAAACCATTCAAGTTAGAAGAAGTCCGAGAATCACTGTCCAATATAGGTATAACAGGCTTAACGGTGACCGAAGTTAAAGGTTTTGGTCGCCAAAAAGGGCATGCTGAATTGTATCGAGGCGCAGAATACAATGTTAACTTCCTGCCAAAAGTCAAAATAGAACTAGCCATTAATGATGAGCAGTTAGAAGAGGTGATAAGCACCATTTCTAAAGCGGCACATACCGGCAAAATAGGCGACGGTAAGATTTTTGTTACCGCTCTTGAACATGTGGTACGAATTCGTACCGGTGAAACCGATGAAGCAGCACTTTAGTCATTGTTAAGGATATTGTTATGTTAAAAAAGTTGATTTTTCCAATTGGGTTATTGCTTTCCTGTCCTGCCTTTGCTGATGAAATTTTGATAGTCGATAAAGCGGACAATGCATTTATGATGATCTGTACTGCACTGGTACTGTTTATGTCTGTTCCGGGAATAGCGCTATTTTATGGTGGATTACTGCGTTCTAAAAATGTGCTATCGATGTTATCACAAGTATTAGTCAGCTTTTCGTTAATTGCAGTACTTTGGATTGTTTACGGATATAGTTTAGCATTTGGTGAAGGTAACTGGTTTTTTGGCAATTTCGAGCACTTTTTATTAATTGGTGTCGGTATTACCGATATCTCTGGTTCAATTTTTGAACTTATTTGGATTGCTTTTCAAGGCTCATTTGCTTGTATAACCTGCTGTTTAATTTTAGGCGCATTTGCTGAACGGATCCGTTTTTCAGCCGTATTAATTTTTACTGTTTTATGGTTCACCTTCTCTTATATCCCAATGGCACATATGGTTTGGGGCGGCGGAATATTAGGTGATGAAGGCGCATTAGATTTTGCCGGTGGCACGGTGGTACACATTAATGCTGCCGTTGCCGGTTTAATTGGCGCATATCTGATTAAAAATCGAATCGGTTATAACCGTGAACCACTTAAACCGTTCAATTTACCTTATGTTTATCTGGGGGCTGCAATCTTATATATTGGCTGGTTTGGATTCAACGCCGGATCGTCAACTCATGCAGATGAAATAGCCGGTCTTGCCTTTATCAATACGGTAGCTGCCACCGCCGCAGCGGTTTTAGCATGGTCGGTAGCCGAATGGGTATTACGTGGCAAACCTTCATGTTTAGGCGCAGTATCCGGTGTCATTGCCGGATTAGTCGGGATAACTCCAGCGGCCGGCTTTGTCGGTGTTGGCGGAGCAATGCTGATAGGTCTTATTTGTGGATTTGCCGGTGTATGGGGCGTTTCATCACTAAAACGTATCTTAAAAGTTGATGATACCTGTGATGTCTTTGGTGTACATGGGGTGTGTGGGATCGTCGGTTGTTTACTAACCGGAATTTTCACATCAGAATCATTAGGTGGATTAGGTTATAGCGAAGATACCAATATGTTAAGCCAAGTGGGTGTTCAATTGATGAGTATTATCACCTGCGTTATATGGACATCCGTTGTTGCCTTTGTCGCGTATAAAATCGCTGATCTTTGCGTCGGCTTACGTGTTCCTGAAGAGCAAGAGCGTGAAGGATTGGATATCAATAGTCATGGTGAAAGTGCATTTAATAGTTAATTGAATGTGAGTAACAAAAGATTCACTATTTAAATAATCTACAGCAAATTATTGCTGTAGATTATGATTTATAACAATTGTTGTATTGTTACTGATATAAATTTTTAATCGTCCCAAAGCATAATTGCATTGTCTTCGGTTAAAATTAATGGTGGAGCAAAAAGATACTCTTTAATCTTAGTGGGTATCACATCCACATCATTTAGATTAAGTTGTAATTCCGGATAAGCTTTTGCTAACTCTTTTAATCGAGTATTAAGTAATTGCTTAACCTTATTCGATTCGTTTTCAATTGCAATTTCATCTTTTAGCATGCCAATCTGTTTAGCATGGTGTTCAGACTCAAATATTTCACGAAAGATAAACGAAAACCCGCCACTGTTATTTGAGCTGTTACTATCATGATACTCCTTGTATTCAGAATGACGTAATTTCAGCTCCTTAATACGTAACCCAATAATCTCATCAATATGATCAGTATAATAATTTAGCGTTGGATCTAAATAGGCTAAGGTTTTGTGTTCAGGAATTGCATCATTACTATGTACTAACGTAAATAAAGGTTTTTTCTGTGTCTTCATTCTGTAACTTCCTTTTTAATATTGTATAAAAATAACAACAATATATTGAATAAAAATTGTTACTTTTAGGTAAAGATGTTTCAGTTTTACATAACGTTTCAGTATGAAATCAATCAAGATTTCAAAATTAACTACTATTTACTTTTAGAAATTAGAACTAATGGTGGTTTATAACATCGATTAACAAACCACTTTAATTACCGTTACAACCCAACTTAAAAAAATTAAACAGAAATAAATTGTTCCTCAATACCCTCCATTAATTAATGCTATTAATTGCCTGTTTTGCTACAAGCAGATGATGTTTAAAACATGTGTTTACAACTCCGTTTGAATTTGTCCTAACTACATTAAAACTACGACTTAACGAGAATCTAACTAAAACAAATTAAACATTGATATCTATACACACAATAATTGAATTTCTTATTGCATATATCTTAGACATTAACTGTACAAAATTAAGCTAACAAAAACATCCGTATTAAATTTAGAAAATCATGCTATCAAACTAATCATTTACTCATAATTTAATAGGTTATTACATTTATTACTATTTCAAAGCAGCTTGTAAACAGTCAATTAAGAGACTAATTAACAAATAAAAATATCGCGTTTCAAAACAAATAAAATTGTTTTAAACAGTAAAAATTTTTAGGAAATTGAGCATTTAGGGTGCAATCCATTTTATTATCTCTTCTTCCTGAATTTGTTAATAAAATATTGAATGAGCTTCTTTGAATTATAAAATAAAAATTAAAGTAATATTTCAAAAAAATGTAAAAATAAACAACTTTAATTTTGTTTGCTTGTTTTTGACAGAATAAAACAAGTTCTTCTAAAAATAAAAGATTATTTATTATGTGGGGACGGCGTATTAATTTTTCAATACCTACTGGTGACATTACTTCATTCCTTTTTATTTTATTGAATAAACTCGATAACAATACTTATAAACTAAGGTGAAGCTATATTTAAAGACTGAATTTCACTAAAAGATAATACAAAAAATAATCAAATCTCAGTTAAGTTTTTTTATTAAAAATGTTATCTTTCTAGTTTATAAATGCTAGTGTTTTTACAAGTTTTTGTCCAGTATTTGACAAATGATCAATTATGAACTTAACATGAACTAGATTGTTTCAAATATGTGATCTAGATCATAAAATTAGCTCACGCTTCAACATGAAGAAATTAGTGTAGGTATCTAAGTAAGGATAAGAGGTTTTTAGGTAATAGTTTTTATAATGCTCTAATAGGAGTGCTGTAAATGTACGATGAAGATAAATATCTGAATAAGAATCGTGTTATCAACCGCTATCAATTATCAAAGTTACATACTTTCGAATCAGCCGCAAGGCACCTATCGTTTGCATTGGCAGCTGAAGAACTATGTATCAGCCCAAGTGCGGTAAGTCATCAAATTAATAAATTAGAAGAAGAACTAAACTTCAAATTATTTAAACGATTTCATCGCCGAATATCACTCACTCGCGATGGAAATAATTTATTTAATGTAGTAAAAAGTTCACTCAATAATCTAAATCAAGAAATATTAGAGATTAAAAATCAAGAACTCTCTGGTGCGCTGACTATCTATTCCAGTCCGTCTTTTGCTCAAGAGTGGCTGATCCCTAAATTATCGATGTTTATTGAGGATTATCCCTATATTTCATTGAATATTTTATCGGGAAATAAGATTCTTAACTTTAGCCAGCATCGAGTTGATCTTACAATTTATTATGATGATCTCCATTATGATGAATTGCTTTGTGAACATCTTATGAACGAAAGTATTTTGCCGGTTTGTACGCCGTCTTATGCAGTCAAACATGACTTACATGAAAACATTGATAATCTTCACAAATGCATATTTTTACATGACAACCAAAATAATGGCTACGATTCCAATTTTGCCGAGTGGGAGGCGTGGACTAAATATTTCTCGCTAGCTTGTGATTTAAACAAAATGCAAAATATGCTATTTGACCGATCAGATTATGCAATAACCGCAGCCTTAAATCATGTTGGAATCGCAATGGGGCGAAAACTCCTTGTCCAAAAATATCTTCAAACAGGTCAATTAATTTCGCCTTTTCCAAATATGGAGGCTCCTTGTTCTCAGCGCTATTATGTCTGTAAATCACAGGGCAAATATAATCCAAAAGTTGATATTTTTATCAATTGGTTAAAAAATCAGTTCAAACAATCACCCCTATCATTATTGATTGAACGCTAATGTGTTTGCTGCAAATGATTAAGGTAAGATTCCAGTAATAAGTGTGGTTTGATTAACCACACTTAAAGCTGTTTAATTAGGGTCTTTTTTTGATATGGATTAAGTTAGGTAAGGCGATAGCCAATAAAATAATTAACACGCCTACCCACTGATTAAAATACACTGACTCTTTCAAGTAGAAATAAGAACAGGTTACCGCAACCGGCAATTCAGCCGCTGATAAAATCGCACTAAATGAAATCCCAATTTTGGGAATGCCCACCGAAAACAGAAAAGGGGGTAGTACTGTGCCGAGTAACGCTAGTAAAAAACCTAATTGATAGAGTTGATCATGAATATTAATTTTGAAAAAGAACATCGGCGGAAAAATCAAAAACGTCACAATGCAAGCGCCGGTAATCATTAATGCACTTTTTTCAAGCTTAGGTAATTCATTGCCAATATTACTGCTGGTAGTAATAAATAAGGAGTACATAATGGCGGCTAATAGCCCAAACATACAACCAAACAAGTTTAAACGAATATCTTCATTAAAAATACCTGCTGCTAAAGCGCTTCCAACAATAATGACAATGACAGTGACAATTTGAATAAATGATGGTTTATTTTTGAAAATGACAAAATCAATAATCACGCTGATCCATAGATACTGCATTAACAAAATGATAGCAATCGAAGCAGGTACCAATTGAACGCATTGATAATAACAAATACCGACTAAACCAGGGAAAATCCCCACCGCACAAACTTTCCATTTTTTGGTTAATGGCTGATTTAGTTCTTTTTCTGAATTGGATTTAGATTTGTGAAGTGTTTTGACTATAAGGTGAATACCCCACAAAATTAGCATTCCTAAAAAACATTGTACACCAGTTACTTCACCCAATGAATAACCCGCTTTATACGCGGTTTTTACAATCGAAGAGAGCACACCAAAACTACAAGCGCCTAAAAATACTAATAGTCCTCCTAAAAATTTTTCTTTCATAGTTAAATCTCGTTACTTTAAAAAACTCTATATTTCAAAAACTGTACTTATAAAACGGTACTTTTAACACATTGCCGATAACATTTTCGACACACAAACAAATAAGAGCCTACAGAGGATGCCTCTGTAGCTCTAAAATAATTAATAAATTAATCCTAAATGATCACAATAGAATATAAGCAATTGCGCTTAGCGCAATAATTTGACTGGGAAGTTATTACAACGCAGTTTCAGTTTTCTTATGGTCATAGTTGAATGTAAAATAAAATATAATACCTAAAATCAGCGCATAAGAAGCGAAAATTAGCCATATTGATTGCCAATCTTTAACACCATCATGCGTATACATATCAATGACAATACCGCTTAAAATAGAACCTAAATAAGCGCCAATACCATTGACCATTGTCATATATAATCCTTGCGCACTCGCCCGAATATTCGAACTCACTTCCTTTTCGATAAATATCGAACCGGAGATATTAAAAAAGTCAAAAGCGCAACCATAAACAATCATCGATAACATCAAAAGCACAAAGCCAAATGGTGTTGGATCACCAAATGCAAAAAGACCAAATCTTAAAGTCCAAGCAATGATGCTGATCATTATTACTTTTTTGATGCCAAATTTTTTAAGGAAAAATGGTATCGTCAAAATAAAAGCGACTTCCGCCATTTGGGATACCGAAAGTAAAATAGCCGGATATTGTACAATCAAGCTATCTTTAAATTCCGGTATTCTATCAAAATCGTGCAAGAAAGCGCCACCATAAGTGTTAGTGATTTGTAATATCGCACCGAGTAACATGGCAAACAGAAAAAACACCGCCATCGTCGGTTTCTTGAATAAAACGAAAGCATCAAAACCTAATCGAGCAGCCCATGACTGCTTAGGATCTTTTTTAATTGCAATGTCTGGCAAGGTTGCACTATACAATACCAGTATTACCGATGCCGCACATGCGACATAAAGTTGTGCATTGCTAAGTTCAAATTTGAGTAAACTTATCATCCACATGGCGATAATAAAACCAATGGTGCCGTACACTCTTATTTTTGGAAAAACAGTAACCGTATCAAGCTTACTGTTATCTAAACAATGATAGCTAATCGAGTTTGAAAGGGCGATAGTTGGCATAAAAGCAAGTGCATTACACAGCATGACCCAAAATAATACAGTGGAATTATCGACCGAAGCAGCATAAAAAAGCGCTATTGCACAAATTGAATGACAAAGCATATAGAGATATTTTGCTTGAACAAATTTATCGGCAATAATCCCAATAATACATGGCATAATCAACGCAGCTAATCCTTTTGTGCTAAAAATCATCCCGACTTCCGTACCTGAAAAGTGTAAAGTCTTAAACAGATAGGAGCCAAAAGTAACTAACCAGCTTCCCCAAATAAAATATTGGAAAAACAACATTATTTTTAATCTATCTTTTATGTTCATGTTTGCTATCCATAATATAAGTGTGTACGGCTTGTACCACTCAAAATAATAAAAACGAATAATTAAAAACGTTCGATAGTTTTGGTAATTAATTGTAAGAAAGTTGCTTTAACACGTTCGGCTGTTTCAATCACCTCTTCATGCCCTAATGGCTGATCTAAAATGCCACAAGCCATATTGGTTAAGCACGAAATACCAATAGTTTTGATACCTGAATGGTGAGCAACAATTGCTTCCGGTACGGTTGACATACCCACAGCATCAGCGCCTAACACACGAATCATTCTAATTTCAGCCGGCGTTTCGTAAGTTGGACCCGTCCACCAAGCATAGACACCTTGTTGTAAAGTAATATTGAGTTCTTTAGCAACGTCAAGGACGGTAGCGCGTAACTGTTTGTTGTAAAGTTCGCTAACATCTAAAAAGCGTACCCCTAACTCAGGGTTATTTGGACCAATTAATGGATTATTGGCAGTTAAATTAATATGATCGGTAATTAACATCAGTTCGCCGGGTTTAAAGCTGGTATTAACGGCACCACAGGCATTAGTAATAATTAACTTTTCAACGCCCAGCATTTTCATTACACGAACAGGAAAAGTCACTTGATCTAAAGAAAACCCTTCGTAATAATGGAAACGTCCTTTCATCGCAACCACTGTTTTACCGCCGCTTTTACCAATGACTAATTCATTAGCATGACCGACCGCAGCCGATTGAGCAAAATGAGGGATATTGTCATATGCTATGCGAACGGCATCTTCAAGAGTATCAGCAAATGGACCTAAACCAGAGCCTAAAATAATGCCGATAGTTGGTTTTTTATCGGTGTGTTGTTGAATATAGTTAACCGCTTGTTGTATATCTGCTGTTTGATGCATGAGTGTACCTTTTCATTTTTAATATGTGCTAATAAATAACGCTAAGTGATAAAAATAACCACCTAAAACTTATAAATAATCAGAATGCTAAATTAAGATAAATTTAACATTAGCAATTTGAATGATAATTATTAATATCACTTAGTATGTCACAAGAAATGATATAAATAATCTGCTTTTTCTCAAAACGAGAAAAAGATCACATAAAAAGATATAATAAAAACAATGTATTTATTATTTCGGCGTATATTATGATGATCTTCTTAAAAGAAGGGAAGTTGATTATTGCTTAAAGCGTATTCGCCTTGTGCTATTTCAAGTATTAAATCTTATAAATCAAATCATTAGACTAAAAATTAATTTAGTCTAACTGCACATAGTAATTTGTCTGTTAAATATCTATTCAATTACGGATCTTATTATGTTTAAAACCCCTCAATCCGCTCACCACCACTATAGACAACGCCTTTAGTACCTCGAAAAAATCCTATTAATGTGAGATTACTTTGTTTGGCTTGCTCTACAGCCATCGATGTTGCTGCTGACACAGCCAGTAAGATCTCAATACCACAAATAGCACTCTTTTGTACCATTTCATAACTGGCTCGACTGGAGACCAAAATCACACCTGCCGGATGATCAGGCTGTTGCTGTAACTGTTTGGCTCGATAGCCCAATAGTTTATCTAACGCCACATGCCTACCGATATCTTCAAACCCGGCAATAAAGTTTCCCTGTAAATCGAGCCATACCGCTGCATGAGTGCAACCTGTTTGCTGCCCGACAAGCTGCACTTGCTCTAAAGTTGCCAGCGAGTTTGTAAAATCAGATAAGTTAATCCGGTGATTGTTTGGCAACGTTGGGATAAATTGACAAACTTGTTCGATCTGTTCGCTACCACAAATTCCACAACCGGTTCGGCCAGCTAAGTGGCGGCGCTTGTTTTTTAGTTCAGCAAAGCGTCTTGATGAGAGTTCAATATGCACTTCAATGCCTTGCGGGGTAGGGTTGATATCAATGCCATAAATATCCGTCACTGCGGTAATAATTTTTTCGGTTAATGAAAAACCAATAGCAAAATACGCTAAGTCTTTAGGCGATGCCATCATCACCACGTGGGAAATACCGTTATAAATCAGGGCTACCGGCATTTCTATAGCTAACTGATCTAACTCAGGTGCCAACTGTTTGGCAGCAATAAATTTATTAACTGTAAGTGTTTCAATACCGATTGTCATAGTTGGCTCTTGATCTTGATGTTGTCAATGAGATTAGTAAGTTAAATATAATAACTGAGGATATAATTAATAGAAAGTACGGAATAATCAACGAAAATTGAAGATAGTAAGGTTCTACCAATCATTGACTTATTGAGATGCGTACACGGTTTAATATGTTAAAATGAGGCATCGTTAACAATATTTTAATGCAACTAAACTTATGTCAATACATGAAATTACCCATGAAATCATGCAGTTTATTCAACAACACCAAGTCTGGGCTTTGCCGATTATCTTTCTATTAGCTTTTGGTGAGTCATTGGCGATTATCTCTTTACTGGTGCCGGCAACTGCAATTTTATTAGGTGCCGGTGCACTGGTTGGCGCTGGTGTTATGTCATTTGTTCCGGTGTTGATTGTGGCATCGTTGGGCGCCATTTTTGGTGACTGGCTCTCTTACTGGTTAGGTAAACATTATCATCAGCAAGTGATCAACGCATGGCCACTGAATAAACACCCAAAATTAGTTTATCGAGCCGAACAGTTTTTTGCTCGTTATGGCACATTTGGCGTTTTTATCGGTCGTTTTTTTGGACCATTACGGGCATTAGTACCACTCATCGCTGGTACGATGCATATGCCAGCGACAAAATTTAATTTGGCTAATGTCACCTCAGCGCCGATTTGGGCTTTTGTGTTACTTGCCCCCGGCGCTTTCGGTATGCGTTGGTTAGAAACCCTATTTGGTTAAATGGTGCCAACGGTATAACTGCGACGCCCACTTTTGCGACCAAGCGCTTCTAAATTGGTTTGCAATGGTGGGAATGGTAATGTTAAATGGTGACGACGATACGCCTCGAGTATCAATTTATGTATAGCGCTACGTAGTTGCATGCGGTGCCCCATTTCAGCAGCAAAAACACGTAACTCAAATAACTGAATACCTTCTTGAATATCAACTAAAAATACTTGTGGCTCCGGATCTTTAAGCACATATTCACACTCATCAGATGCTTGCTGTAATAGTTTTATAACCAGTTCGCTATCTGCATCAATGGTTGCGGGAATCGTCAGTACAATTCGGGTTATGGAATCCGATAGCGACCAGTTGACGAGCTGTTCAGTAATAAACGCCTTATTTGGCATCACAATCTCTTTGCGATCCCAATCAACAATAGTAATGGCACGGGTGCTAATTTTGGTAATGTTACCGGTTAAATCACGAATAGTCACGGTATCACCAATACGTACCGGCTTTTCAAATAGAATAATTAGGCCTGAAATAAAGTTAGCAAATATTTCTTGAAGACCAAAACCTAAACCAACACCTAAGGCGGCAATAAGCCATTGTATTTTAGACCAATCAATACCGATAAATGAAAAAGCAATCATGCTACCAATCATTAAAATAATATATTTAGAAACGGTCGATATGGCGTAACTGGTACCGGGCGCTAAATCTAAATGCTGTAATATGCCCAGCTCTAAAAGTGCCGGTAAGTTTTTAACCAGTTGAATGGTAATTGTCATCACTAAAATCGCAATAAATACCGCACCAAGGGTAATATATTGTTCCGCTTCTGTTCCATTAACAATAATCGTCGTCCCCCACAATTTAATGTTATTCATAAAGGCGAACGCTGAATGGAGTTCTGACCAAAGCAGTATCATACTAATGAGAGCAATTAACATAATAATAGATCTCACTAATTGTAACGACTGAGCACTAATCACATCCAAATCGATAACAGGCTCATCGACACCGTCATTATTGACCTGAGATAACTCTTCTTCCTGACCTTTGGCTCGTTGCATTCTTTCTAGCCGGCGTTGTTTGGTGCGTTCAAATTCAATTCTACGTTTTTGAATCCACATCCAGCGACGAATCATAAAATAGATAACTAACAGACCAAACCAGATAATCACCGAGGCTTCAAGACGCCCCAATAAAACCTGTGCGGTAGATAGATAACCTAAGCAAGCGGCAATAATGGCTAACCATGGAGCACTTAATAAGATAAACCATAAAATATGGCTTAATAAATTATCACCACAACCTTTTTTATCAATGTAAAGTGGTACGCCGGCACGATGAATTGAGTTAGTCATAAACACTAATGCAAAGCATAAAATAATAAATGCAGTGCGACCAATCGTTGCGGCAAATTGACGGTTATTAAACTGATCAAAACTCATCACAATCATAACTAACGGAATCACGACCCAAACCGAAAGTTGGTAATATTTCATTGCTTCACGGACATTTCGTTTTGACCAGCCGAAATGAGTAATAAACAGCCCATTTTTAGCGGCGAAATGGGCAGTAATGATAAACACCCATAAAATAGGCGCAGCGGCATTAACCCCATAACCCAAAGCGACAGCGACAGGATAATCCCAATTAATTTGCAAGGCATAACCAAATACCGCCCACAAAATCGGGATAGGTAATGCCATAATTAAAGAGTAAATAATCACTTTTAAGGTTAACGAATAACTATCTTGCGTCACTTTACCCACCCGTGAAGCTGATTTGTTTAAAAATTCGTAATATTTATTGCGCATCTTGAAGTGGGTAAACACAAACAGTAGCGACAAAACCAATAAAAAGAGTGGTTTTGGTGCCGTCAATACTTCACTACTGGCGTTATAGAGTTGGGTTAACGTATCAATTGAAAAAATGACATAAACCACATCTTTAGCAAGATTGACCGGAAAGTTTAGCGAAATAGGGTTGACATCAGCTACCCAGAAAAAGTAGCGGTGTGCTGCCTCGTTCACTTCATCAATGGCATTGGTCAGTTGTTTGTTAGAAATCTTTAATTTAGTGAGTTCAAGAATCGTGGTATCGGTACCGGAAATTAACGTCTTAAGAAGCTCACTTTGTTCACGAAGTAGCCGTCGATATTGGCTGGCAATTTTTACATTAGCTAATGAGCCGTTTAATGTCGGGTAGTTAGCTAATGCTGATAAGGTATTAGTGTAATTAAGTTGCTGAACTTTAGCTTCAGCAATTTCGGCATCTAAAGGCTGTGATTTTGGTTTTTCCGGAAGGCGCAATAATTGTTGACGTAAGGTTTCGCCAAGCGCTGTTGAAAAACTTAACCACTCGCCTTGTTCAGCTAAGGTTGCTAGCGTATTTTGAACATGCGAAATTTGCGTGGTGATGTTGTTTTGTTCATTAATAATGCTGGTTAAGTGAGTCTTTTGGTACTCCAAATTTTGTCGAAGATCATCGTTTTTTTCATTCAATTCATTAATAATAGCAGAAAGTTCATCTTCATTATTAATTACCAACATACTCTCTTGAGCAACAGCAATGGATGAAAAGAGCAGGAACAAACAACATAAAAAACCACGCATTGACATAAAGTTAGATCCTTTCTGCTAATTTTTGACCCACACGAACTTGATCACCAATTTTAAGATGACTGTCAAATTCAATGGCGTTTGAAGCAAATAATGTAATCACTGTTGAACCAAGTTTGAAACAGCCCATATCTTCGCCTTTTGACAATTTCACCTCGCCCGAATAAGTCCAGCGTTTCATAATTCCGTCACGTGGAGGGGTGATTAGGCCTTCCCAAGCAACTTCAATACTTCCAACAATGGTTGCGCCAACTAAAATTTGAGCCATAGGTCCAAAATCGGTTTCGAACAGGCAAATCACACGTTCGTTACGAGCAAAGATATTCGCAATACATTCAGTGGTTGCTTTACTGACCGAAAATAGCGAACCGGGCACATAGATCATCTCCCGTAAAGTTCCGTCACACGGCATATGAAAGCGGTGATAGTTTTTGGGCGATAAATAAGTGGTGGCAAAAGCGCCATTTTTAAAAAACTTAATCATGTCAGGATGACAGGCAAGCAGTGAATCTAACGTGTAAAAGTGCCCTTTTGCTTGTAACAATAAATTGTCTTGAATTGTACCAAATTGGCTGATAACTCCGTCAGCCGGCATAACCACTGAATTGGTTGAAGCATCAATAGGGCGAGCATCTTGTTTTAGTTCACGAGCAAAGAAATCATTGAAGGTTTTATACTCTTTGACATTGCTGATTTGAGCTTCACTCAAATCGATTTTATACAGCTTACTAAAGCCTTGAATCATCCACGTTGTCACGATGCCCAACTGTTTTTTTGCCAGCCAACCAAAAATAACGGTTAACATCTGTTTAGGAAGAAGATACTGAATCATTGCTTTTAACTGATTTAACATAGAAAACTCTCAAATTAGTTTAGTAATATTTCATTATAACAATATTTATAACGAATGTATAAAATGCCCTTAAATCGACAATTTGTGCGTTAGATCACATAGATTTTAAATATTTTGCCAATAAGTGCAAAACAATGGCAATCGATTAAAAGTGTCACTCACATTAGTTTTCTAAACTGTGCTCATTACCAATAATGAGGATAGATTTAATGGCAATTCGATACGTTGCTGCAATAGATTTAGGCGCATCAAGCGGCCGTGTAATGTTGGCAAGTTTTGATCAGCAAACGGAAGATTTAACGCTGAGTGAAATACATCGATTTAGTAATGGATTTAAAGCGATAGATAAACATTACTGTTGGGATCTGAATTATTTAGAGCAAGAAATATTAAACGGCTTAAGCAAAATTGTTGAGCAAAATATCAAACTTGACAGTATCGGGATTGATACATGGGGAGTGGATTATGTCTTGCTTGACTGCAACGGCGAGATTGTTGGACCAACTTATGCCTATCGCGATCATCGTACTGATAGCGTTATGGAACAAGTTCAAGCTGAATTGGGCGCCGAGGCGATTTATCAAAAAACCGGCATCCAGTTTTTAACCTTCAACACTCTTTATCAACTAAAAGCCATGATGAATGAAAATCCGTCATGGTTAGCACAAGTGACCGATTTAGTGATGATCCCCGATTATCTGATCTATCGTCTTACCGGCAAACTTAACCGGGAATACACCAATGCAACAACAACCCAGTTAGTTAACGTCACCCGTCATGATTGGGATGATGAATTACTGAACTATCTTGGTTTACCCCGTAAATGGTTTGGTGAAATTACTATGCCGGGTAATCAAGTCGGCACTTGGAAAAGCCCCAAAGGCGATTCGATTCCGGTGATTGCTGTCGCCAGTCATGATACCGCCAGCGCAGTGATTGCCGCACCAATCAACAATCAGAATAGTGCTTATTTGTGTTCGGGCACTTGGTCATTAATGGGCATTGAATCATCACAACCTTTTACTAAGCCGCACGCTTTAAAAGCCAACATCACCAATGAAGGGGGCGTTAATGGCGCTTATCGGGTATTAAAAAATATTATGGGACTATGGTTATTTCAACGCGTTTGCGCCGAACACCAAATAAATGATATTCGCTCATTGATTAAGCAAGCTGAGCAACAACCCGCTTTTAAACATGTTATCAATCCTAACGATTCCAGACTATTAAACCCAGAATCCATGACTGAAACCTTAAAACAACTCTGTCATGAACATAACGGTCTTAAGCCGCAAAGCTTAGCAGAACTGGTTCGCTGTATTTTCGATAGTTTAGCGCTGTTATATCGGGAAGTCCTAACCGAACTATCAAGCTTAATAAAACAGCCTATCCAAACGTTACATATCGTTGGAGGAGGTTGTCAAAACGCATTTTTAAATCAGCTATGTGCTGATCTTTGCCAAATTAGTGTTACTGCCGGACCGATTGAGTCATCTGCACTGGGTAATGTTGGTTACCAACTCATTTCTTTAGGTGATATTGCGGATGTTAAACAGCTACGCCAAATCATCACGCATAATTTTAAAACTGACATTTATTATCCCCGCAACATGGCTAACTAATTAATTAACATGATTTTATATTGAATTAAGGAGCATCAAATGAGTGAAGTTGAAAAGGCATATCAAATTGCCAAAAACCGATTTGAGCAGCTAGGTGTCGATACCGATGCCGCAATCGCCGCAATGGCAAGGCTACCGATATCGGTGCATTGCTGGCAGGGCGATGATGTCGCCGGCTTTGAAAAGCAAGAAGGTGAATTAACAGGCGGCATTCAAGCAACCGGCAACTATCCGGGTAAAGCACGTAATGCCGATGAGTTAAGAGCTGATTTAGATAAAGCCTTTAGCCTGATCCCGGGTCCCAAAAGATTAAATTTACATGCATGTTATTTAGAGGCTGATCACAAAGTCGATCGTAACGAAATTAAACCGGAACATTTCGCTAATTGGGTAAATTGGGCGAAACAACAGCATATTGGACTTGATTTTAACCCAACTTACTTTTCGCATCCTCTAAGTAATGAAGGTACGTTAACCCATGTCGATGATGAGATTCGCCAGTTTTGGATCGATCATGGTAAAGCTTGCCGTAAAATCTCAGAATATTTTGGCAAAGAGCTTGGCACCCCTTCGGTGATGAATATCTGGCTACCGGACGGCATGAAAGATATAACCGTCGACAAGTTTGCGCCTAGACAACGTTTAGTTCAAGCCATTGATGAAATCATCAGTGAAAAACTTGATCCCAAATATCATATTGATTCGGTTGAAAGCAAACTATTTGGTATTGGGCTTGAGTCTTATACTGCCGGATCAAACGAATTTTATTTAGCCTATGCAACTTCACGTAAAACGGCGCTATGTTTAGATGCCGGGCATTTTCATCCAACCGAAGTGATTTCAGATAAGATCTCCGCAGTAATGCCGTTTGTTGAACACTTATTATTACACGTCAGCCGCCCGGTTCGTTGGGATAGCGATCACGTGGTTTTATTTGATGACGAAACCCAAAACATTGCCAGTGAGATCATCCGTAACAACTTATTCGATCGCGTACATATTGGCTTAGATTTCTTTGATGCCTCAATTAACCGTATTGCCGCTTGGGTGATAGGTACCCGCAATATGAAAAAATGTTTATTAAAAGCCCTGCTTGAGCCGACCGAAAAACTCAAACAGTATGAACGTGAACGAGACTTTACCTCAAGACTTGCGCTTTTAGAAGAGCAAAAATCGTTACCATGGCAGGCGGTTTGGGATAAGTATTGTCAATTAAACGACGTACCTGTCGGCAGCCAATGGCTCGAAGAAGTACGTCAATATGAAACAGCGGTATTAAGTCAACGTAAATAAGGTGAAAACAATGCAACAGATTCAATCTTCTTGGTTTGTCCAAGCAATGGTAAAAGCGACTTATGATATGTGGCTAAAAGGTTGGGATGAACGTAACGGCGGTAATGTCAGTTTAAGATTATTAGAAAGTGACATAATTTCATTCCAAAACGACTTTTATGCTAATCCTCGCCATGAATCATTAACGCAAGATGTGAGCAAATTAGCTAACCAATATTTTATTGTCACCGGATCGGGTAAATTCTTTCGTAATGTCATTTTAGATCCTGCCGACACGTTGGCGGTGGTCAAAATTGACGAACAGGGCAAAGGTTATTACATCATGTGGGGACTGGTAAATGGTGGCTTACCTACCTCAGAGCTAGCGGCTCACTTGCAGTCACATATCGTGCGTATTGAACACAGTCAGGGTAAAGATCGGGTAATTATGCATTGTCATGCAACCAATCTTATTGCTTTAACTTATGTGCTTGAGCTTGATACAGCGGTGATTACTCGCTTGTTATGGGAAATGAGTACGGAATGTTTAGTTGTCTTTCCCGACGGTGTGGGCGTGGTTCCATGGATGGTGCCCGGCAAAGACGAAATCGGCTACGCAACTGCCGGACAAATGGCGAAACACACGCTTGTGTTATGGGCATTTCATGGCGTCTTTGGCACCGGCGCTACATTAGATGAAGCCTTTGGTCTGATAGATACCGCTGAAAAGTCTGCTCAAATACTGGTCAAAGTCTTATCAATGGGCGGCAAACGCCAAACTATCACTACTGAACAATTTAAGTTATTGGCACAAAGGTTTGATGTCAAACCAATGCAGGAGGCGTTGCAGTAAAAAAGCTGTTTTATCAAAAGATAGATGTCATTATCTTTTAATAAATATAAGGATACAGATATGAGTAGTTCAATTATTTTAGGCATTTTTTGGCACTTTATCGGTGCCGCTTCTGCCGCCTGTTTTTACGCTCCACTAAAAAAAGTCAAAAATTGGTCTTGGGAAACGATGTGGTCAATCGCCGGTATCTTTTCTTGGATCATCCTTCCTTGGTCGATTAGCTATTATTTGCTCCCGGATTTTTTTGGATACTACGGCTCATTCGGTTTTGATACTTTACTTCCGGTGTTTTTATTCGGCGCTATGTGGGGCGTTGGTAATATCGGTTATGGGCTAACCATGCGTTATTTAGGTATGTCTATGGGCATAGGTATTGCAATTGGCATTACCTTGATTGTTGGCACACTGATGACGCCGATTATACAAGGTCAATTTGGTGAACTCATTGCCTCAACCGGCGGCAAAATGACCCTGCTTGGCGTTGTTATTGCTGTTATTGGCGTTGCGATTGTCACTTATGCCGGATTACTAAAAGAGAAAACCCTTGGGGTACAAGTTGCCGATTTTAACTTGAAAAAAGGGCTGTTACTTGCTGTGATGTGTGGGATTTTTTCTGCCGGCATGTCATTTGCCATGAGCGCCGCTGTCCCTATGCATAATAAAGCTGCTGAACTGGGGGTTGATCATCTTTATGTCGCCTTACCTAGTTATGTCATCATCATGGGCGGTGGTGCAATTATTAATCTGGGCTTTTGCATTATACGCCTTTGCTACCAACCTGAACTCTCCTTTAAAAAAGATATCGCTATTGCCAAATCGTTACTAATCAGTAATGCCTTGTTCGCCATATTAGGCGGTGCAATGTGGTACTTCCAATTTTTCTTTTATGCTTGGGGACATGCCAATATCCCGGCTGATTATGGCTTTATGAGTTGGATGTTACACATGAGTTTTTATGTGCTATGTGGTGGCATTGTTGGATTGGTATTAAAAGAGTGGTTTGGCACCGGTAGTAAACCTGTGCGTATATTGTGTCTGGGTTGTTTGGTGATTATTGTTGCCGCCAACGTGGTTGGTTTAGGCATGGCAAATTAAATAAATAGTTAAAGGAAAAACATTATGTCTTATCGCATGATTCTGAACGAAACGTCTTATTTTGGTGCTGGCTCAATCAGCCATATTGTTGATGAAGTGAAAAAACGGGGTTTTAAAAAAGCGCTTGTCGTCACCGATAAAGATTTAATTAAATTCAATGTCGCCACTAAAGTCACCAAATTATTAGATGACAACGGCTTTGATTATCAAATTTTTGATGAAGTGATACCAAATCCAACGATCGGCATTGTTCAAAAAGGGGTAGAGGTTTTTAAAACGTCGGGAGCAGATTACTTAATTGCTATCGGTGGCGGTTCACCGCAAGATACTGCTAAAGCCATTGGTATTATTATCAATAACCCGGAATTTGCTGATGTGCGAAGTTTGGAAGGGGTCGCGCCAACCAAAAAGCCTGCCGTCCCGACCATTGCCATACCGACAACCGCCGGCACAGCGGCCGAGGTAACCATTAACTATGTGATCACCGATGAAGAGAAAAAGCGTAAATTTGTCTGCGTCGATCCGCATGATATACCCGTTGTGGCAATTATTGATTCAGACATGATGGCAAGTATGCCAGCAAGCTTAAAAGCGGCAACCGGCGTGGATGCATTAACCCATGCGATTGAAGGTTATATTACAAAAGGTGCTTGGGAGCTGTCAGATATGTTTCATCTAAAAGCGATTGAAGTTATTTCACGCGCTTTACGTGATTCGGTAAAAGGTATCGCTAAAGGGAGCGAAGATATGGCTTTAGGGCAATATATTGCAGGTATGGGCTTTTCAAATGTTGGATTAGGCTTAGTACACGGTATGGCACATCCGCTAGGCGCTTTTTATGGCACGCCACATGGTGTAGCAAATGCAGTACTATTACCCCATATCATGGCTTACAATGCTGATTTTACCGCGGATAAATTCCGTGATATCGCTAAAGCAATGGGCGTTACCGGCACGGACAGCATGACAACCGAACAAGCCCGAGTGGCGGCAGTTAATGCGGTAAAACAGCTTAATGAAGATGTCGCTATCCCCGCCACTTTAAAAGCGATCGGCGTTAAATTGGAAGATATACCGGCGCTGGCGCAAGCGGCTTTTGATGATGTGTGCACCGGTGGCAATCCACGGCAAGCAACTGTAAAGGACATTGAACAATTGTATCTTGCCATTTATGAATAACCATTAGCAAATGAGCACGCTTGAAACAGACCGATACGGATTAATTGGTCTGTTTCATCAGCAAAAAAATCCAACAAAAAGGAGTTGTCATGATAAGAAAAGCCTCAATTATGCAAGTTCATCCCGACAAGCATGCTGAATATAAAAAACGTCACGATGAAATATTTCCGGAACTGGTTAAAGTGTTAAAAGACCACGGTGCGCACAACTACTCAATTTTTCTTGATAGTAAACGCCACCTACTTTTTGCTTATGTTGAAATCGAATCAGAAGAGCGCTGGCAAGCGGTAGCACAAACTCAAGCTTGTCAAAAATGGTGGGCATTTATGCAAGACATTATGCCGAGTAATGCAGACAATAGCCCGATCAGTGAAGCGCTCACTAGCGTTTTTTACCTCGAATAAAGTTAACTCTCTTTCATATTGATGAAAGAGAGCTGACATAAATCAAACCTGTTTTAACTTATCTTGAAATCGAGACCGATAGATAGACGGTGTTTGCTTCAACTCTTTTTTAAACACAGCCGAAAAATAGTTACTATCGTTATAACCGCACTCAGCAGCGATAAGACTGATTGAAAGCTGGGTATTACGAAGTAAAGACATGGCTTTACATAACCGGCATTTTTGCAAATACTCATTAATGGTCATACCGGTTTGACTTTTAAATAAACGACTCAACGAACGTGCGGCAATATTGTATTGTTTGCAAAACATCTCTAAATTAAACGCACTGGCAATACTGTTATGTAATACCGTAAATAAAATATCTAATTGATGCGTCGCCGTAGGTGACTGCTCATTAGGCTGTTGTTTAATGCGATCTAATAAAATAACCAGCTGTAAAAATAGCGCTTCAGATAAGTGGATTGACGCCGGGTTATTTTTTTGCGACTCGATAGTTAATTGATCAATAAGTGGAGAGACCTGCTTTATAAAAGAAGGATGAATACGCCATATTCGCTCAGTATGTTTTGCCGTTTGTTTAGGTAAATAATTCTCAATAGCTGAAGATAAAAACAGCTGATGCCTTAAATATAAAATATTAATCAACTTTAAGTTGTTCACCGATTCATATCCGTGAATATCACTTGGATTAATATACAAAATATCACCGCTGGTAATCGGATAGATATAATCATTCCAATGATGTAAACCATTACCCGAACAAACAATCACAATTTCATTAAAATCGTGAAAGTGGAGCGGAAAAGGTTGTTGATGATCTCGCTTTTCGACAGTAACAGTATTCATCGGTGAAATAAAATAGTCTTGTTTGTATAAACGTAAATACTTCTCCATAAATCTGTTCCTGACCTAAAAATGACAGCACTAATGATAACGCTTATCGGGATCTTTGCGTAGCGTTTGTGGTGAAAAATTAAACTCATGTTTAAAACATGTTGAAAAATAAGCGCTATCATTAAAACCACACTCCTGTGCAATTGTGGTTATGGACTTATCGGTATCAATGAGTTGAGTATAAGCATCGGCTAAACGTAATTTAATTAAATACTTTTGCGGAGTGATACCTATCTCATTTTTAACATGGCGATGAAATGACCGTAACGATAACGAAAACTGCTGCGTCACTTTTAGCCAATCAATTGGATCTTTAAAATGAACTTGCAAATAACGCAGCAGTTGCTTAACCCGATTATCGCTTGACCCGCTGCCTTGATTAACATACTGATTTTGCTTAAACAGAATGAGCAGTTGTAAGAACAGGCTTTCTTGATAAGCACTCGACTCATCGTTCATATGATTGAATTGCTGAAGAATATATTGAATATTTTGATCACACTTCTTATCAAAAAAATAGTGCGAGTGGAGTGGATCATGTTGTGGTATCAACTGATGAATGCCATTTATAAAATTAAAGCTACTGGGATCTCGAAATAAAATATTGGTGAGATGTAAATTGTTCACATTTTCATACAGATGACAATCTGTTGCATGAATATAAAACATCATGCCCGGATAGAGATCAAACAATCGCCCATTCAAAATATGCTTACCGTAGCCGTTGGTGACAATGACAATCTCGTTAAAGTTGTGAGTATGCTCAGGGTAGACAGGTTGAGGCTCTCGAGGTTCAACAGTGATCTTTTGCTCACTAGATGAAAAAAAATCTTTATCAAGTAACTTCTGTATCATGGCGAACCTCATTTTTTTTAAAACTTACAACCACCATTTTAAAAAGTAAATCAAACTCACACCTTTAATATTTGGACAGCTAACCGAATATTTTGGCTATAAATTATAGCTGTACGTGAATTTTTATTAAAAATGTGCGAAGCTTCACATTTTTAAAATCACTTCGTTAACACAAATCAGCAATAGCTAAATTAACACAAAACCGCTTAATTTTTTATAGAATAAAAAATACTCATATTTCATCTTGTTGAAGGCTATTATTTATGATACTTTTTATCCACTTTATTTGACTTATATTAAAAAAGAAGACGTTTACATGGAAATCTTAATTGTTATTCTGATATTTTTGGTAGTCCTGCTTGTAAAATACAATAGAGTCATTACAATCCTCATTAAAACCCTAAGACACAAACCCTTTCCTCAAAATACCAACAAACCTGAACAACTGACAATCGACCAGCAAAATGCGCTATCTGCTGGGCTAATTATTGCTGAACAGCACATGTTTTGTTGGGATAGCTTAGAAAGTGATGCCCGAAACTCCGGTAAAACAGAGCAGAAATATCGTTTAGGTACAGCTTGGGATGTGTTTTCGCCTCAAAGCGCAGTTGAATGCTTATCCTCTTTTGGGTCATTTCACAAAATTGTTAATAGCGCGATAGAAATTTATCTTAATGTTCCTAAAGAACAGTGGCAAAGTTATATTAATGACCAAATCCCGGAAGATTATCGTGAAATTATTTCGGTTTATTGCTCAAGGTTAGATCAAGTATCTGCAATTTTAATTGAAAACAAAGTCGCCGAAAATCAGGAAGAAGTGCACCAAATTTTACTTCGAGGCGCTATTGCATGGGATTTAGGCCGCATTGTTTATATTGCCAGAGCAAGCTATATTGCGGGCTATATCAACAAAGAACAAGCATGGCAAGCGATTAACTCAGTCTTACCTGTTGTTAAAGAACATTTTGCCAATTGGAAACAATTTGGTCAAAGTTATATGCTGGGTCGTGCCGTATATCAGCCTGATGATGCATCGATTCCGGGCTTGTTTGATATTTACACACAAGCGACCACTTCTGAAGATAGTCCATGGCTAAAATACCCATTAAATAACTAATTTATTGCTTGTGACAGTGTGAACTGTCACAAGCACTCAAATACATTCTAATCTTCATTCAATATTCAACCATAATAAATAAAAGTTAATTAAATTTCCGCTCTTCTGACGGCGTAATTCCAAAGGTCTTTTTATACAGAGTGGTAAAGTGAGTACTATTAATAAAACCGCAAAGTAATGATATTTCGGTAATAGTCATATCACTTTCTCGAATCTTTAATCTTGCTGACATTAACCTTAATCGTTTGATGTAATTTTCCGGCGTTAATCCGGTAGCTTGTTTAATATGCCTAAACATGGTTCGTAACGTTAAATGAAAACGTTGAGCAATATCATGCCAATCATATTGATCAAAGCAGTTTTCTTGTAAATGATTAAGGAGCAAATGCAATTTATAGCGAGTATTATTTTTTTGTGCTTGTCCTTGCGATTGATTGATAATCGTGATGAGTTTAAAAAAAAGATATTCACGCACCGCTAAAGGTGTTTCTAAATTAAAGAGCTGGTCAATCACCATATTACATTCTTTGCGTAAAGTGGGGGTAAGCCAGATATAAGAATTTAAATCACTTGCGGAAATAGGATTTAAGAGATTTTCGATTTTATTTAAAAACACAAAATTACGATTAGGGTTAATCAGTACATTGGTTAACTTCAATGTACCTAAATCGTCATAAAAATGGTAATCATGACCACGCACTAAAAACACATCGCCTTGTTGAATAAATAGCGGTTTGCCATTAATCACATGTAAACCATGCCCTTGTTCGACTATCACAAGCTCGTCAAATTCATGATTATGTTCAAGACTATTTCCTTCCGGATCACTTTTATAAAGCGCTAATTTATCAGATTCAGAATTAAAATAGGTGGCAATTTTTAAAGTATTCATCGTGTCAGTCCTAAATTTTAAATTAATCTTAAAAAAGTGATGATTGAAAATATTCAATTTAGTTAACCGTTAATCGCTTAGCTTAAATCGCCTCATCGCTGGTTATCATCCTGCTCTTAGCCTGTTAGCGGATGAGTAAATAAAAAATATTGCTGATGATTTATCGCAACAGTTTGAAATTAAAAACGATTATTCTGGTTATTGATGGTTGCAAAATGCAATTTTCAATCCTTTTATTAACACAATAAAGTAATCGACTTTTAGATAAAAAATAATAATTCCAAAAATGTGAACTTCCTCTACCTAATCTTTTTGCTGCTGCCATTTATCCTGCCAATCTGGCATTAACAAGGTGGCTGGGTTAATTCGGGCATGGCTATACTTTTAACTCTATTTACAGGAGGAATGTATGGCACAAGAGATACAGAAAAATGATCATGTCGTTATGGTTAAAGATAAATCTTTCATTGCAAAAGCCGAAAAGTTATTGCCCACTCTTCATCACAAAGCTATTTACCCGCAAGACATTATTACACTAATTCAAGACCCTACCGCTATTTATGGTTGGTCGGCTAAAGTGGTGAGCAGTGCACATGAGTATTTCACAAAAGCCTTTCAATCGGGTGAGAGTTTTATTATTGATTTTGGTCAACACGCAGTGGGTTATTTATCGTTTTTGTGCCAAAGCGTTGGCAGTCCACCCGATGCGCCAGCGCATATCAAGTTCACTTTTGGTGAAACGCTGTGTGAAGTGGCTGAACCTTTTAGCCAATATCAAGGCTGGTTAAGCAAAAGTTGGTTGCAACAGCATGATGAATATATCGATATTTTACCGGCCAAGGTCGACCTAACGCGCCGTTATTGCTTCCGATATTTAAAAATTGAGGTGGTTTCCTTGTCGCCAAAATATCAGATTAAATTTCAAGATATCACCTTAAATACCGTCAGCTCAGCGCCGGATAATTGTGTCATCTATCAAAGTAACGACCCGCAGTTAGCAAAAATCGATAAAGTTTCAGTGCTGACACTACATAACTGTATGCAAGAGGTGTTCGAGGACGGTCCAAAACGTGATCGTCGGTTATGGTTAGGTGATTTACGGCTGCAAGCGCTGGTTAATGATGTCACATTCAAACAGTATGATTTAGTGCGCCGATGCTTATATCTGTTTGCCAGTCATCGCCGTGAAGACGGTATGGTATCGGCCAATATTTTTGTTAAACCCGATATTATTGCTGATGATACCTTTCTATATGATTATTCGCTTTTTTATGTCGATGTGCTTTACAACTATTTTCTGCAAACACACGATGAACAGACCGTTAAAGAGCTATGGCCAATTGCGCTAAGACAGATCGAAATCGCTCTCGAACGCTGTGATAAACATGGCTTAGTGACCGATAGTGATGATTGGTGGTCGTTTATTGATTGGCATGAAGCATTAAATAAACAAGGGGCTTCACAAGGGGTGTTAATTTACTGCGTTGATAAAGCCCTGCGGTTAGCTCAACAGTTGCAACCGGCGATAACCGCTAGCCTACAACAAACGCTCGATCACTTAAAGCAGGCGGCAAGAACATTATGGGATGATAAATCGGGTTTTTATGTCAGCGGTGCCGATCGTCAAGTGAGCTATGCAACGCAAATTTGGATGATTTTAGCTGAGGTTGATGATTTACCACAGCAACAAACATTGATGCGCAATCTGCTCAATTCTCCTCCTGCAATTAATATGAATACCCCATATCTGCGTCATCACTTTATCGCTGCCCTTTTCAAAACCGGCATGCAACAGCAAGCAATCGATGAGATCAAAGCCTATTGGGGAAAAATGGTTGATTATGGCGCAGATACATTTTGGGAGCTCTTTGATCCACAAAATCCAAGCTATTCGCCTTATGGTAGCAAAATCATCAACAGTTATTGCCACGCATGGAGTTGTACACCGGCATGGTTTATTCGTCAGTATTCTCTTTAAATCGATAAAAGGATTCAAACATGGTCAGTTCAGTATTTAAATTATGGCGACAACGTATAGGCTACGGAATTGCCGATCTCTCTTGTAATTTAGTCTGGCAATTAATATCGCTCTATTTAATGTTTTTCTATACCGATGTCATGGAGCTACCTGCTTACTATGTCGGTATTATGTTCTTAGTTACCCGTCTGGTTGACGGGGTAGCCGATGTCTTAATGGGGCTGGTTATTGATAACACCTCAACCCGTTGGGGGCGTTGCCGTCCATGGCTTCTTATTGGTGCCGTGCCGTTTGGACTATTATGTATATTGGCTTTTTACGTGCCGGATTTTGGAACAACCGGTAAGCTTATTTATGCCTTTATTACCTATTTGTGCCTGTCATTTATCTATACGGTTGTGAATATTCCTTTTTGTGCGATGTTGCCATTTTTAACGGCCGATTCATTAGAACGTACTACACTTTCATCAGTAAGAATCCTGCTCGGATCATTAGGCTCAACCATTGTCGCTGTGGCGACACTGCCGTTGGTGAAAAGCTTAGGACAGGGTAATCAAAATCAGGGCTTTTTATATACTGCCATTATCTTTGGTGTGATTGCCACTTTCTTTTTAATTGTCAGTTTTAAAAACGTGGAAGAGAAGATCACCATAAAACAAGAGCGCATGACGCTAGCTCGAGCTTGGCAAGGTTTAAAGGACAATACACCATGGAAGATTTTTGCCTTTAACATCTTTTTGATGTGGGGGGCATTTTTTTTGCAAATGGGCGCATTAGTTTACTATTTTAACTATTATGTGCAAAATCCGGAGTTAACTGCTGTCATTGCCGGTATTTCGACCTTTGTGCCATTAATCGGAACCTTGACCGTCCCTCTGTTAGCTAGCTATATGAAAAAACGTCATATCTATCTGTTTTCCAGCACAATCAACCTTATCGGTATGGGCATAATGATTGTGTTTGATGTGAATCAAATCGGTTTGATTGTCGGTGCGGTAGTGTTATCTATTGGCGCCGGACAACGAACAGCAATCTATTTTTCAATGCAAGCTGATCCGGTTGATTATGGTGTATGGAAAACCGGTATTAACACTGCGGGCATTTTAACCTCGATTAACGGGTTTTTAGGCAAAGTCGCCATGGCGGGTGCTGGCGCTATCACCGGCTTTTTGCTCTCATCCGGTGGCTATACCGCCAATGCCGTACAAACCCCAAGCGCACTGTTTGCGATCAAACTTTGCTATCTCTACCTCCCGGCAATTTTAATTATCGCCTCAATGTTTTGGATCGGTAAGTTTTACAAACTCGATGATATTTATGCCTCAATTTGTAATGAGCTTGAAGCAAGACGACAAATTAATGCAGATAAATCATAGTTGGACATGTTATTTAGTAATCTATAAGGAAAGGTCTATGAAGTTAAAAATAATGGTAGGCGTCTGTTGTTTATATTCCGCATCAACTTTAGCAGCAATCGAATGGCAGACAGAGCAAGGCACACTAAAATTATATGGTGATGTTGAGTTTAATATTGATGCGGCAAGTAAAAAACATCAATTAACTTCGCTTAAAACAACGGCAAAAAAGGATTTTGATGCGAAAGACGGCGATCGTTGGGATATTAATGGTCGAATCTTAATTGGTTTAGACGGTAAACGAGAGCTGGCAAATAACGCTTATGCCGGATTTTCCGTTCAGCCACTGGCTGACTTAAGTGGCAAAGTGAATTTAGATGATGCAAGCTTCTTCTTTGGGCATAAACAAGATTGGCAGATCAAAGTCGGACGCTTTGAAGCTTATGATATGTTCCCATTAGGGCAAGATACGTTTATTGAATATTCGGGCAATACCGCCAATGATCTCTATAGCGATGGATTTGGCTATATCTATATGATGAAAGAGGGACGAGGGCGCAGTAGTACCGGCGGTGCTTTAGAGTTAGCCAAACAATTCGGCGATTTCAATTTTCAAATCAATTCAATGGTAAAAGACGGTACAACGCTGTTTAACGATAGTACCTACCATGGCTATAAACTACGTAAAGAAAAAAACGTCGTCTATTTACGACCGGTTATCGCTTACAACAATGGTACCATTTCAGCAGCAGCGGCGGTTGAGCATAATGTTGTGAGCAATGCTTACCGTTATTATGATGAAGTTAAAGATAAATGGTTAGATCAATCTAAACGTACCGGCTATGGTTTAACATTTAGCTGGAACAGTGAAGGTGATTTTAATCAATCGGCGCAAGGCTTATTGATTAATTCCAGCTTGGCATATTTAGATGCTGAGCAAGAAAAAGATTTTACCGCAGGCTTAAATGGTGTTTGGAATAACATTGGTCTGGGTTATATTTTTGCCGCGAATGATATTAAAACGTTTAATCCTAACTATAAAGATAAAAGCGGAATATCAACCAAAGGCAAATATAAAATACATACTATCAACGCCTCTTATTTAATCCCAAATGTGATGGAAATGGATAATTTTAATCTTTATCTAGGGACTTATTGGTCACATCTTGATCGGGATAAAAAGCAAGGCGGTGATAGCGATAATCGCTATGGTGCAAGATTGCGATTTAAATATCTATTCTAAGTAAATCTCACTAAATTAACCAATTAATTCACACAGCAAGGTCATAATTAAACCGGCCTTGCTTTATGCTTTAATTTGCAGCATACGATTGGTTTTAAGGGCTTATTCAAAGCAAGCCGGAAAAGGATTGTGTTGCCTAAGGATGTAACATTTCGATCCCACCAACAAGTAACTATGGATTAGCTTAACTGTGATAGCCGTAAACTAACCCATTATGCCGATTGATTAAAAAAATATCAGATGATTAACGATAAACACTGGTATTAAAATCGCCACTGACCATTTCATATAACCGAAAAAGCCGGGCATGGCGATGTTGTTTTGGCTGGCAATGTTTTTCACCATAAAATTAGGGGCATTGCCAATATAGCTCAGTGCGCCCATAAATACTGATCCCATTGATATGGCTAACAGTGTGTTTGTCAGCGTGGTCATTAACATTGGTGCATCGCCGCCGGCTAGGTTGAAAAAGACCAAATAAGTCGGAGCATTATCTAAAAAGCCGGAAAGCAACCCGGTAAACCAAAAATACATTCCATTTATTGGCTCGCCTTGTGACGTATTGACCAGCGAAACCAGTGAAGCTAAAGCGCCGTTATTGCCTGCCCGTAAAATAGCCAGCATCGGAACGATAGTGATAAAAATGCCGATAAATAATTTTGCCACTTCAATCAGTGGATCCCAATTAAACTCATTACCCGCTCGCACCTGCTTTGGCGTGATACGGATTGAAACAAGGGTAATAAGAATAAAGAATAGATCCCGTATTAAGTTTGACAGTGTGATATGGGCACCTAAAATTGTAAAACTGATAGACGATTGCCAGATGCCCGAAACCAATACATTAGCAATAATCGCCACTAATAACAGCAAATTATTTATGCCATAAATTTTCGTTGGCTCTTTGCTTTTAGCGGTCATCGTCGTTGCTAATTTGCCATACTGCCGACAAAAATAGTGGCGATCAATCATATAATAAATCGCTAATAATATTGCTGTAGTTAGCCATACCGGCAGTAACATATGTTTGACTGTCCAACTAAAGCTTACGCCTTTTAAAAAACCAATAAATAAGGGTGGATCGCCTAATGGGGTTAATCCGCCGCCAATGTTTGCCACTAGAAAGATAAAAAAGATAATGGTATGAACGGTATATTGGCGCTCTCGATTGGCTCGAATTAAAGGACGGATCATTAACATAGCCGCCCCAGTTGTGCCCATGATCGACGCTAGCAAAGTGCCCAGCGCCAATAAGCCAACATTGAATTTAGGGGTACTTTTCATCGGGCTTTTAACTAAGATACCACCGGACACGGTAAACAGTGCCAGCAGTAACAAAATAAACGGAATATACTCTTCTAATATGGCATGGGCGGTTAAGTAAATCGTTGATTGTAGACCGAATGAAAACAGTGCGGAAACTAAAAATAGCAACGTCCAACCGCAAATGATTTTACCATAATGGTGATGCCATAATTGCGGTAAAAAAAGTGGCATTAAAGCAATCGACAACAAAATACCAATAAACGGCACGCCCCAAAATAACGATAATGAATCACCATTAAATTGTGCCGCATAAAGATCAAATGGCATAAACAGTAATAACATAATTGGTAACAAGGAGCGGTAAATAGGCTTTTTCATGGCATTGTCAATTGGCTTAAAAGGGCAAAATTATAACAAATCCGAATTGATTTATCGAATAGTTATCAGTGAGCTAAAAGAGCCGGTTGATCAAATGATAGGTAAACTTGTGAGCTGTTTAATCACTCACCATTAAAATCGATATAACCTGTTTATCATTGCGCCAATCGGCTGTCAGTGGTTTAACTATTTAGTCATACAGGCATGATGTAATTTATTACTTTTAATTGGCTTCACAGCATAAAACACTATTTTTATACTAAAACACCTATATTTTCTGAAAGTTCTTGGCAGGATTTACCAACGATAATTTAAAGTTTCTTGCTTGATTGTCTAAACTGTTTTCACCTTTGTTAGTTTAATTCAAACAAGTTGTTAGCTTAGGTTGGTGGATATTCTTTATACTAAAACGCAGGTATTTTCTGAAACTTCTTGATAAGATTTATCAACGACAATTTAAAGTTCCTTGCTCGTTTGCTTAAACTGCTTTCATCTTTGTTAGTTTAATTCAAACAAGTTATTAGCTTAGGTTGGCGGGTATTTTTTGCTAAAACATTGGTGTTTTCTGAAACTTCTTGACAAGATTTATCAGCAACAATTTAATTGTCTTGCTTGATTGGCTAAACAGCTTTCACCTTTGCTAGTTTAATTCAAACAAGTTGTTAGCTTAGGTTGGCGGGTATTCTTTTTGCTAAAACGTTGGTGTTTTCTGAAACTTTTTGACAAGATTTATCTACGATAATTTACAGTTTCTTGCTTGATTGCCTAAACAGCTTTCACCTTTGCTAGTTTAATTCAAACAAGTTGTTAGCTTAGGTTGGCGGGTATTTTTTTGCTAAAACGTAGGTATTTTCTGAAACTTCTTGATAAGATTAACCAACGACAATTTAAAGTTTCTTACTTGATTGCCTAAACTACTTTCGCCTTTGCTAGCTTACTTCAAGTAAATTGTTCGCTTAGGTTGGTGGATATTCTTTATACTAAAACGCAGGTTTTTTCTGAAACTTCTTGGCAAGATTTATTTGCAACAAGTTAATTATCTTGCTTGATTGACTAAACAGCTTTCACCTTTGCTTGTTTAATTCAAACAAGTTGTTAGCTTAGGTTGGCGAGTATTTTTTTGCTAAAACGTAGGTATTTTCTGAAACTTCTTGATAAGATTAACCAACGACAATTTAAAGTTTCTTACTTGATTGCCTAAACTAATTTCGCCTTTGCTAGCTTACTTCAAGCAAATTGTTCGCTTAGGTTGGTGGATATTCTTTATACTAAAACGCAGGTATTTTCTGAAACTTCTTGACAAGAATTACCAACAGCAATTTTAATTTTCTTATTTGATTGCTTAAACTGCATTCACCTTTGCTAGCTTAATTCAAGCAATTACATTGCTTCGAATGGTTGCTGAACAATTGTGATAAGCGTCAATACCAACAAGGTAAAACACAGCTTAACTATTTAGTAGGATACCGACGAACGTAGCAAAAATAGCGAAGTGAAAAGACAACTATTTTTGCAATAATTTACTGTGATATTGGCGTCGGTATTCGGTTGGTGAGCGTTCGGTCTGTTTTCGGAAAATTCGGCAAAAATAGTTACTGTCTTTAAATCCCGATGCTAAAGCGACCTCTTTGATATTGAGATCATACTCTTTAAGCAGCGATTTAGCATATTCTAATCGAATATAGTTAAGATATTCATTCAATCCCATTTTTCCTTCCCGTTGAAACAAGTGAGATAGATAGTTGGGCGAAATATAAAATAAGTTTGCCAGCACATCACGGCTGATATCTTCGCGAAAATGGCTATCAATATAGCTTCGAATCGCTTGAAATAAGCTGGTTGTTTTGGAGCTAGTTTTTACATCGGCATTGAGTAAATCTAATGTATCGCTCAGTAAGCTTTGAATCAGAAAATAGGCGGTTTGATTTTGTACAGACGGTTGATTATGCCAGGTTAGCTCTGCCAGTGATTGCAGGATAAAAGTGCCGATGCGAGGGCCTCGTCTGGGCAGGGTAATTTGGCTATAAGGCACTGCATCGCTACCGTCCCAACGGGTTAAACTCAGGCAAATTTGTTGTTTATCATACAAAATACTTAAGCTGGTGCAGGCACTGGTCTTTAACGGTTTATACCAACTATGTGCGGTAATATAGAGCAGATCGTCAGTCGATAAGGTTTTTTCAATTCTATTGCCGTCATTATCTGCCCACTGTATCAAAAGTTTGCCCGCTAATACGATCTCAATTTTCGGCACTTCGGTTTGGTAAGCGTGTAAAGGTTTCGCTTGCGCTTTATTGGCAAAGTAGCGATGTTTGATCTGCTGTGCGCAATTGACATAATCAGCTAATATTTGATTGATATCTTTCTTCATATGGCTAAACCGTAAATGAATCAAGCAATGAATAATGACAATTATATAATTTTGTTATCTTGATTAAAAACGATAAAAAACGATTTTCATTGGCGCTATTTTACCGTTTAATTTATTGTGTGATCTGGATCGCAATTTTTCATTGAGCGTACAAAAATCCAGTAAAGATCAACATTGTCATCTAGGCTAACAGTTCACTATTTTTTACCATGCTAACTATCCATTGACTAATGAGAAAAATGTTAATTAGGAGTGACGCATGGAATTATATTTAGATACCGCAGATGTTAATGCGATTAAACGTTTAGCCGCAATTTTACCGATAAAAGGGGTGACCACTAATCCCAGCATTGTAGCAAAATCAGGTAAGCCAATTTTTGAACTGTTAACTGAGCTACAAGATCTGTTAGGCACCGATAAAGTACTGTTTGCTCAAGTACTTTCAAGTGATGCTAAAGCAATGATAAAAGAAGCTGAACAGCTCAGAAAAGTGGTGCCTAATATTGTGACAAAAATTCCGGTCAATGCTGAAGGTTTAAAAGCGATTAAGGCGTTAAGCGAACAAGGAATTGCAACATTAGGCACGGCTGTTTACGGCGCCGGACAGGGCTTTTTGGCGGCATTAGCCGGGGCAAAATATATTGCTCCTTACGTTAACCGAATCGATGCACAGGGAGGAAACAGCAAAGATACCGTGCAGGAACTGCAAAAACTGCTGGATTTGCATTGCCCGGAGTCAATCGTTTTGGCGGCCAGTTTCCGAACACCAAGACAGGCATTAGATTGTCTGTTATCCGGCTGTCAAGGCGTTACTTTGCCGGTCGATGTCGCTGAGCTGTTTATTTCCGATCCCGCTGTTGATGCGGCTATCACCAAATTTGAACAGGATTGGTGTAAAGCTTTTGGCGCCTTAACTTATTGATGTTTATCACGAGATATAGCCTATTTAACTGCTTACAACGTTAAATGGGCTTATCTGATTTTCCGATTAAAAAGATAGCATCTTATCGAATGAATTTGGGGTATGATAGTTAAATCAAGTTGATTAACTGAAAATAAGGAATGTCCGTTATGCCAAAATCTTCTACAAGGACTATCGTCAATGCGCTTTTAACGGTATTGAAGGTTGAACAGCTATCAAAAAGTTATTTACGACTCCATTTTCGTTGTGAAAAACCGCTGGAAGTGGACCCTTTATGGATTTGCCCGCATGTCAAATTGCTATTTGCCGAACCGACAACAGGTGAGATTACTTTTCCTAAGCTAGATGAAAATAATAAGATTGTTGTTAACGATAAGATCCGCAAACTTGCCCGTAGCTATAGTATCCGCCATTATGATGCTGTCACTAACCAATTAGTGATCGACTTTGTCATTCACCCAACCGGACTGGCATCGGTTTGGGCTCAGCAGGCTAAAGCGGGGGATCAGATTGGTCTTGTTGGTGCAGCAAGTAAACTTGCTTATCATCAACAAAATTTAGTTTTAATTGGTGATGTGTCAGCCGTGCCAGCTATTAGCTACACATTGGAAAATTTACCCGCTCAAGCAAAAGTACAGGCTTTTTTAGCGGTGAATGATAAAAGCGATATTTTGCCCTTGTCTTTCAGCGCTGATTTTAAAGTCACTTGGTTGGTGGCTAATTCTCATCAACCCGATGAGTTTATCGAAGCGATAAAAGGTGCCAATATCCCCAATAGTTCTGATCTGTTTTTTTGGGGGGGAATGGAGTGCAATTTAGCTCGACTTATGCGGCAAACGCTTAAAGATATATATCGTGATTTATCACCGGATGCGATACATATGATCAGCTATTGGCGAGAAGGTTATGCGGAAGGGGAGTTTAAACATCGTGATTAATCCGTTATTTACGTAATGAATATTTTAGCTCACTTACATTTAGCCACCTTGGCTAATAGTTCGTTAATTGGTAATACCGTTGCCGATTTTGTCAAAGGTGATCCCTATTTGGCGTATCCTAAGACGATTGCTGACGGCATTATCTTGCATCGAAAAATTGATAGTCTGATTGATAGCTTGCCGGAAGTGCAACAAGCCAAACAGCTCTTTTGCTCGCCGCATCGGCGTGTAGCGCCAATTGCTCTGGATATTGTCTGGGACCATTTTTTATCAAAATATTGGGCAAAATATGGGCTTAGTATCAGTGTGTCGGAGTTTAATCGATATGCTAAACAGCAGATACAACCCTCTATCAGTGCCTATCCTAGCGAATATCAACATTTTATGCATGCAATGTGGCGAGAGGAGTGGTTGGTAAATTATGCGTCGCTCGATTTTGTTGCGCAGGTATTAACTGGCATGGCGTCAAGAAGACCAAAATTAGCAAGTCTGCAAGACACCATTATCGATATTGGTCAACACTACGACGCATTAGCCTCGCTATTTTTTCAGCTTTATCCGAAAATGTGTGACCATATTAAGCTATTGTCAGCCCGTTAAATTTAATGCTATCGGTCTAAGCTCAATAAAGCTGAGTAAAACTGAGTAAAACCGATAGCAAAGCGTGATGTCATGGTCGCTTAATTTGGAAGTGTTATTTTCCCGTTTTCTATTTTGATCAAATCTTTTGTGTCCGGCGTTTGTAAAATAGGGACTAGATTTTTGGATGTGGCTTGTGGCGCATGGCCAGAATTACCCCCTCGGGCTTTGGCTCGAACTAATTGGCTTTCTGGCAAAGCTGTTTTATTGTCTGAGGTCACGTTAGCCCATAACCACTCCATGGCATCTTCACCATAGTAATCTATCGCAAGCAATGTATTATCAAATGGTGCGGTACCGTCTAAATAACCGGCGTTTTCAACTTCAATATAACGCAGTTGTGATGCCGGGCCTTCAATCTTACTATTTAAAGCCACATATGCCCGTGAGGTGTCATTTGGTAACTGTTTAACATTATTGGCACCATGCACAATAATCGTTTTTTTATTGCGTAAATCACCCGTAGCTAACACTTGCTTATGCCCATTGATGACTCTTGGATCGTTTATTTTTTCCCGTAAGCAAATTGCTCCTTTGGTACCATAATCAATTTTTCCTTGGGTCTCTGTTTGGGAATAAAATTCACGACGGGGTGATAAGAGATCTTTGTTTTCCACCAGATCTAAAATAGTGGCATCATCTCCATTCCAAACCGGCAAGTGTCCATTGGACAGACCCCATATTTGTTCAAATGGGATTGCTTGTAACGCTTCAACTTTGCCTTGATACATGATTGGGCTTTGTTGGGTACTTGCGACCGAATAATCGCACATGTTTTCAGTCACATCATATCGACCATAGGCGCTGATATATTGATAAGGAAAGCCGATTGATTCGGTATAGTAAAAATAGGGTAGCTGGTAGTTTAAATCTGCTGTAAATCCGTATGGCTCAAGCTGTTTCAACGCTTCTTCCGGCGTGCCTTGTTTAAGTAAACCGGCTTTTTTTAATGCTTCACAGCGATTAAGCGAATAGAGGTATTTTGATGCATAAGGTACATTATCATCGAATTTACTTGGTTTGATAGCGGAAATGGCACAAGGAATATATAGCGCTGCTTGTGTGCTATAGTCGATCAAGGATTTTGGCATCAGCGATTTGGTTTTATTTCCTTTTTGAATAATTAATTGGTTGTTATCAATTGACGGTTGTATTTGAGGATTGACAGCGACAATCCCATTAATAATATTATTGCGATCTAATTCGCCGGCTTTTAATGCGGCGCCCGCTCCGTCACCGGCAGCATAAACTAAAACAATGGTGTTATCTTTATGAAATGAGATCCATTTCTTACTCGGGTATAAATTATTGAGTTCATAAAATGCAAATTCAATCGATTTGATAACATATTCACCCCAACGCTGTTCCGGGTTCATTTTGGAGTGAAGTTGTTTTATTGCGTAACGATTTGGATAGTTTTTAATATAACTTTCATGATTACTAATTTGGGGTTGAAATAAGATATTGTCTTTATCGGTTTTACCGTCCACTGTAAAGCCTTGTCCGGTGGTAATATCATAAACACCATTACCTAATCCTTTGTCGTTATAGACAACTGCACAGTTATGGCGTAATCCCCAAAGCCCACGGATTTGCACATCTTTGGCATTATACAGCCCGTCTGAGTCGGTGGCGGGCACTGCAACGATACATGGATTGTTTTTATCAAAATCCAGCGGAATTTGTAATAACATGCCAACTCTTTCATTGACATGATAGGTCGCTAATATTTCACTTCCGGCGATTTTACCGTCAAATAGTGGCGTTAATTTTTCACGTTGGAAACCAAATAGCGAGCCTTCTGCAGTTTTAGCATCAATAAATCGATTGAGTTTTGCTTGTCTCAGCTCTTGGGTGGTTGGATTAGTTGGATCGGCAAAGGTTGGGGCATTATAAGATTGCGTTAATGCAGTAAAGCCAATTCCGCCTGTGACTAAGTCATCACTGTCACCGTCATAGTAATTTACACTGTTAATGGTCAGACCGCCTGGAATTGGATTTCCCGGAATATTTTTATGGCTAAAATCTCTATGGTAATTTGATTCAGTGTCGGCAAGAACGGGATTGGCAACAAATGAGAAAAATATTAATGATGCAATCGTTTTTGTTTTTATCTTTTTTATTGGTAAGTTCATTACTATTATATCCTATCCTTTTTACATCTATTAAGGGATTCAATCTATTAATTATACACAATATTTTACTGATTTTGTGGTAAATTTAAGTTACAAAGTGCCCAAAAGGCTGCAATAATCTTTTCAGATAACCGCCTTTTTTGCACACAGATGCCTATATCAAAAGGTTCCATTAAATTGGTTGACCATTCGATGATTCGTTCTCTGACTCTTTCCGGGCTATTATCCATAACCACTTTCGGTAACAGTGCCACACCACAACCTAACGCGACCATAGAGACAATGGCTTCATGGCCTGAGACCGTCGCATAGATTTTAGGGCTGGTAATTTTTTGCTGTTTAAACCATAAGTCAATGCGGTGCCGACTTGGCCCATGTTCCGGTAAAATAAACGGAATGTGATGCCAGTCGGGGTCTTTTTGATGAAGCTTATCGCTAAATGAACTATTGAGTTTCGGGATAAGTAGCACCATGTCTATTTCACCAAATTTTAAAAATTCAACTCCGGACGGTAGTTGTTTTGGTTTACCGGCAATGGCTAAATCAGCTTGGTTGGATTGTATTTTTTCAACTGCATCCGCCGCATCGCCAGTTGATAATTTAATTTCCACTAAAGGGTAGTTAATACGAAATCTATCTAGGATTTCGGGTAGATGGCTATAGGCGGCGGTGACTGAGCAAAAAAGTGTCAGTTCACCCACTAGCTGATGTTTACTTTGATCTAATTCAAGTCTAAGTTGCTGATGTAAGTTGATCATCTGCTGAGCATAACGTTTAACTTTTTCACCCTCAGCGGTAATTTGTACTTGACGGTTATCACGAATAAACAGCGGATGACCAAAGTGCTCTTCCAACCGTTGTATCTGTCTGGATAAGGTCGAAGGGCTAACGTGCATAGCGTCAGCGGTCATACCAAAATGGCAAGTTTCACATAAATGTAAGTATAACTTTAAGTCACGAATATTCATTGTTTATTCCGTTTTATACTAAAACGTTAGGTAAATCTGAAACATCTTGTCAACACAGTGATGCTAATGGATGATTTTCTTGTAATGCAATTATTATGCATAGATAGCGTAATAAGGCAAATAAGATAAACAACTTAAATAGCAATGTATAGCGATACCTGTTAAAATAGCCGATTATTTTTTGTTGGTTGACACAGTAAACTTTATGACAGAACAAGCTTATTTAGATCAAGTAAATACTCGTCGCACTTTTGCGATCATCTCTCACCCGGATGCGGGTAAAACCACCATTACGGAAAAGGTGTTGTTATTCGGTCACGCTATCCAAACTGCCGGAACGGTAAAAGGTCGAGGTGCTAATGCGCAGCATGCTAAATCTGACTGGATGGAAATGGAAAAACAGCGTGGGATTTCAATTACAACTTCAGTAATGCAATTTCCCTATAATGACTGTTTAGTCAATTTACTTGATACCCCCGGACACGAAGACTTTTCTGAAGATACTTATCGAACCTTAACCGCTGTTGACAGCTGTTTAATGGTAATTGATGCGGCAAAAGGGGTTGAGGATCGTACCCGTAAACTTATGGAAGTGACCCGATTACGTAATACACCGATTCTCACTTTTATGAATAAACTTGACCGTGATATTCGTGATCCTATGGAACTGCTCGATGAGGTTGAAAGTGAACTCAACATTATGTGTGCACCAATTACCTGGCCGATAGGTTGTGGTAAATTATTTAAAGGTGTCTATCATTTAGCGAAAGATGAAACCTATCTTTACCAATCCGGTCAAGGTCACACTATTCAAGAAGTACGCATAATCAAAGGATTAGCTAATCCTGAGCTAGATTCAGCGGTTGGCGAGGATTTAGCTCAGCAATTGCGGGATGAACTTGAACTAGTGCAAGGTGCATCAAATGAGTTCGATTTAGAGGCGTTTTTATCCGGCGATTTAACTCCGGTCTTCTTTGGTACCGCATTAGGTAATTTTGGCGTTGATCATATGCTTGACGGTTTAACTGCTTGGGCACCGGCGCCACAACCTCGGCAAACGGATAAACGTGAAGTCAAAGCAAGCGAGGAAAAATTTACCGGTTTTGTGTTTAAGATTCAAGCGAATATGGATCCTAAACATCGTGATCGGGTAGCATTTATGCGCATTGTGTCGGGTAAATATGAAAAGGGCATGAAACTACGTCATGTCCGTATTGCTAAAGATGTCAATATCTCTGATGCATTAACGTTTATGGCTGGCGATCGTGATCATGTTGAGCAAGCTTATGCTGGTGATATTATTGGTTTACACAATCATGGTACCATTCAAATCGGTGACACGTTTACTCAAGGGGAAGATCTTAAATTTACCGGTATTCCTAATTTTGCTCCGGAGCTATTTCGTCGTATTCGCTTAAAAGATCCATTAAAACAGAAACAGTTATTAAAAGGGCTAGTGCAATTATCTGAAGAAGGTGCGGTGCAGGTTTTCCGTCCAATTGCTAATAACGATTTAATTGTTGGCGCAGTTGGGGTACTGCAATTTGATGTGGTGGTTGCTCGCTTAAAATCAGAATATAACGTTGAAGCCATTTATGAGCCGGTGAATGTCACCACCGCTCGTTGGGTTGAATGCGCCGATGCGAAAAAATTAGAAGAGTTCAAGCGTAAATGTGAACAAAATCTGGCATTAGACGGTGGCGACAACTTGTCATATATTGCGCCGAGTATGGTCAATTTAAATCTGACTCAAGAGCGTTATCCGGATATTGAATTTAGAAAAACTCGTGAACATTAATTTACGCTTAAACCCGTAACTTACACACTACTTCCAAATGAGAGCTGATCTGTTCAGCTCTTTTTTTATTATATTGTTTTAGTTAATTTGTATTATTGGTTATCTGTGATACACTCATTACGTTTTTACCTTCCTTAAATGATGATTTGATTGACTTTAATCAGTTTGTTACCTGTCAGCATCTAAAGCAAATTAAAAAATCATCAAATAGTTATCAATACGTTCCACATAAGTTGCTATAACTTTATGTATAGGTATTTTCTTTTAGCTTTATTTAATAAGTTCGACATATAATGGTTTTTTTGGATAAAAACGGGTATGGATAAGATGAAATTTAACCTGATAGTTATTACGGTATTAAGCGTTATGAGTTTTAATACCTCCTTTGCTGTAGATAAAAATATGACAAAATCAATATCATACGAAAAAGTACAACAAAGTGAACGCGATGATCGCCAATATCAAGTTATTGAACTTGATAATAAAATGCGAGTATTGCTCGTTTCCGATCCTAAAGCGGTAAAATCGCTGGGTTCTTTAGCATTGCCGGTTGGCTCATTGCAAGATCCGAAGGATCAACAAGGTCTAGCGCATTATACCGAACATATGGTCTTAATGGGCTCAAAAAAATACCCACAGCCGGCGAGTTTTTCCGAATTCTTAAATCGCCATGCCGGTAAATACAATGCCAGCACAACAGCAAACCGCACTGCATTTTATTTTGAGGTTGAAAATAGTGCGTTTGATAAAGCCTTAGACTATTTAGCGGATGCGATTGCTGAGCCAAACTTAGATCCTAAATTTGCCGATAAAGAGCGAAACGCCGTCAATGCGGAAATGACAATGGGGCGTTCGAACGACGGATTTAGAATAGAGCAGGTGAATGCAGAAACCATTAATCCTCTTCATCCGTCTGCGCAATTTTCTGGCGGAAATTTAGAAACATTAAGTGATAAAGGCAACAGTAAATTGCAAACTGCATTAGTTGGCTTTCATGATAATTACTATTCGGCAAATATTATGGTCGGCATCATCTACAGTAGCCAAGATATGAGCCAATTATCTAAGATAGCCAAAGAGACCTTTGGTCGTATTCCCAATAAAAATATTATAGCCCCACGAGTTGATGTATCGGCTATGACATCTGATAGCGTAAGTAAACAGATTGACATGGTGCCGGCACAACCGAAAAAATTGCTGCTATTACAGTTTCCTATGGAAAACAATTTGACCGAATTTGCTGATAAAAGTGATGAGTATATCGCCTATTTAGTCAGTAATAGTAGTCCAAATACTCTTTCTGCCCAGTTACAAAAACAGGGCTTGATTGAAGGTATCAATACCTCTTTTGATCCTACCCGATTTGGTAATAGTGGTATTTTTAGTATCAATGTCAGTTTGACCGATGAAGGTCTTTTACAAAAAGATGAAGTCATCGGCGCGATTTTTAACTATTTGCACTTAATCCAAAAAGAGGGAATTTCGCAGGTCTATTATGATGAACTGAAAAAAGTTTTAGCATTGCAGTTTAAATATCAAACGATTGAACGTGATATGTCTTATGTGGAATGGCTATCGGATCAAATGCTGGTCTATCCGACAGCGCACGTGTTAAATTCGGATTATATCGCTGAGCGATTTGATAAATCTGCCATTGCACAACGATTACAGACTTTAACGCCGGATAACTTAAGACTTTGGGTGATTTCACCGAATCAATCTACCGATAAAACGGCCTATTTTTTAGATGCGCCTTATAAGATTAAAAATATTACCGATGAACAAAAATCACAATGGGCAACTTTAGGTGCGCACTATACGTTTAGTTTGCCGGCATTAAATACTTATATTCCGGACGATTTCTCAATTTCTGAAAATAATAGCGCTCAAGTACTACCGGCTGAATTTAGCAAACGTGGTAACTTTATCCATTTTGCCAGCAAATATTTTGCCAACGAGCCTAAAGCGGCTATTTTGCTTTCATTACGTAACAATCAGGCATTTAGCGATGCTAAATCGGATGTCGCTTTTGATCTGTTAGACTATATTGTGGGTCGTGATTTGGATCAGTTGCAATTTCAAGCCAGTGTGGCGGGCATGTCATTATCAACCGATTATGATAACGGTTTGTTAATTAAAGCCAGCGGTTTTAGTCAGCACTTACCCGAAATGGTAACCACCATTGTTAATCGATATCGAAATGTGACCATTGATGATCAGAGCCTAGCGTTAGCTAAATCATGGTATCTTGAAAAGTTAGATAAATTAGATCACGTCCGAAGTTTAAGATTAGCGGTTGAACCATTAAATGGGCTATCGGATTTGCCACATTATATTGAGCGTAGTGAACAGCGCCAAATCACGCAAAATATCACTCGTCAGGACATTATCGCTTACCGTGATATGTTGATGACTCGTTCAGTGCTCTATATGCTCAGTTTAGGCAATTTGTCTAATCAAGACTCACTTGATCTTTATCATTCCATTCAAAAAGATTTAGCGGGAGATGTCGAATTTACGCCGTTTAGCAATTTGGTCATTAAAAAGCCATTACTTGCGCAAATCACTCAGCAAGCGAAAAGCTCTGATAATGCTTTATTAATGAGTTATATTCCTGCGGGTTATGATCGCATTAATAGTGGCATTTTAAGTTATACACTCTCAAAAATTATTGCCCCATGGTTTTATGACCAGTTACGAACTAATGAGCAACTCGGTTATGCGGTTTTTGCCGTTCCGGTCTATGTTGGCGATTCGTTAGGATTAGGTTTTATTGTACAAAGCAATCAGTATGATACCGCTTATTTGCTTAAACGTTATCAAGCGTTATATCCGACTATGTTAAGTAAGTTAGAAGCCTTAACAACGCAGGATATCGAGCAATACAAAAAAGCGGTGCTCGATGAACTGACTATGCCACCACAAACACTGGAAGAAGAGCTTAATCTTTATTCATCAGATTATCGAAACTCCCGATTTACCTTCGATTCTAGAAATAAAAGAATTGAGCAATTGAAAAAGGTGACTCAGCAAGATTTAATCGATTTTTATCGACATTCGATTATTGAACCAAATGGCTTTGTGTTAGCCTCACAAGTACTGGGTAACAGTAACGATGCAGCTAAACCTAAAGTTGCGATTAAGGAATTTACTGAATATGAAAATGCCGCAGCATTACAAAAAGCCTTAATGGAGTAATCAGCCCAAACGCAGATAAAATCTGAAACATCTTCGCTTAAAATTGGCAATGTTATCACCTTGTGATACACTGCCAAAATTCAAATAGTTTGAGTGAAATATGATTACTGGATCGATTGATTATTGTGCTATTGGGCAGCGTCTACGAGCTTATCGTATTGCCGCCTCTCTTCGTGCTGAAGATGTGGCTGAAAGTCTCAGAATATCAAGAGCGGCGGTATATCGGCTTGAAAAAGGTGAAATTGTTAAAATCGAAACCTTAGAGCGTCTGGCCAATTTATTACAGACTTCTTTAGCAAGTTTACTGGGGATAGATACTGAGTATTACTCCAGTGGCGAAGGTTTTTTCGAACGGATGCGCCAGTTAGAAGAGCAATCAACCCATATTTACTCCCATTTTGATCCTTTCTCATTTTTATTGACGTCGCCAAACTATCTTTCTCATTTAACTATGATGTTAGGCGAATCAAGTCAAACCCTTGATTTGCAAAAATATGCCACCACATTATCGATACTAAAAGATCGTAAAACTCAGTTTTATCAATCTGTACCGAAGGTAATTAATTTAATTAGCTTACGCAATGTGGAACGATTTTTACATATTGGTTTGGTTGGCAATTTAAATCTTTCGCCGGGTAGAAAGTCAGAAAGGATGTTATTAGCTCGTGAAGAAGTTTATCATCTTATTGCTTTACTTGAACAGCAATCTTATGCGCCAACTATTGCTATTACGCAGCATGCTATACCGTCGATCACCTTTCAAATCTTTTATCAAAACGATAATCCGATATCGCTGGCGATAAGCCCGTTTCGGTTAGGTGAATTGCCAAATGTGACAACCGGCATTGCTTCCATTACTTCATCTTATGATGCAATTAAACGTTATCGTTTATTATTTGATAAGTTGTGGCAAGATAGCGCTAAAGATCAACAGGCTATCGATCTATTGAAAGCGACCTTAGAAAAATTTTAAAGAATTATCCAAGATATTTAAGAGAGTCATTATGTTATCTTTAACATTACAGCCCATAAAAAAATTCAGTGGCACGATCAATCTGCCCGGTTCTAAAAGCGTATCAAATCGTGCGTTATTACTATCTGCTTTGAGCAAAGGCAACACCCGTTTAACCAACTTACTTGATAGTGATGATGTACGTTATATGCTTGATGCGTTATCGGCATTAAAGGTTAACTTTCAATTATCCCATGACCGAACGATTTGTGATATTCAAGGCATTGGCGGTAAATTGCATTCCGGTGAAGCATTAGAGCTGTTTTTAGGCAATGCCGGCACAGCTATGCGCCCACTTACAGCAGCGTTATGTTTAGCGCAGAATAATATTATTCTCACTGGCGAACCACGTATGAAAGAGCGCCCAATCGGTCATCTGGTTGATGCACTACGTCAAGGTGGCGCCAAAATTGATTATCTGGAAAATGAAGGCTATCCACCACTGCATATCCACGGTGGTTTTAGCGGCGGCAGCATTGAAGTTGACGGCTCTGTTTCCAGTCAATTTTTAACGGCGTTATTAATGGCTGCACCGTTGGCGCCAAATGATACTGAAATTACCATTAAAGGCGAGTTAGTATCCAAACCTTACATTGATATTACAATTAAAATGATGGCGATTTTTGGGGTAATAGTAACAAATAATAACTATCAAAAATTTGTTATCAAAGGTAATCAGACATATCAATCACCCGGTCAATATTTAGTTGAAGGTGATGCATCATCCGCTTCTTACTTCCTCGCCGCCGCTGCAATAAAAGGCGGAACGGTGCGGGTCACCGGTATTGGTAAAAAGAGCCTACAAGGCGATACTCAATTTGCCCATGTATTAGAAAAAATGGGCGCTAAAGTGACGTGGGCGGATGATTATATTGAGTGTAGTTGTGATGAGCTTAATGGTATTGATATGGATATGAATCATATTCCCGATGCAGCAATGACCATTGCTACCACAGCGCTTTTTGCCAAAGGGGCAACCACTATCCGCAATATTTATAACTGGCGAGTTAAAGAAACTGATCGCTTATCTGCCATGTCAACCGAACTACGTAAAGTTGGGGCAGAAGTTGAAGAAGGTCATGATTATATCACTATCGTGCCACCTAAATCTTTAACGCATGCTGAAATTAAAACTTATAATGATCATCGTATGGCAATGTGCTTTTCGTTAGTGGCGTTATCCGATACCCCTGTGACAATTTTAGATCCAAAATGCACAATGAAAACATTCCCTGATTATTTTGAACAATTTAAACGATTGAGCGAATATTAATATGAATAAAATCATCCCTGTTATCGCTGTTGATGGTCCAAGTGGTGTTGGAAAGGGCACCTTATGCCAAGCGTTAGCCAATCATTTCAAATGGCATCTGTTAGATTCCGGTGCGATTTATCGGGTATTAGCGCTGTCGGCACTTAAACAAAATATTGCACTAGATGACAAACGTGCACTTGCTCAACTGGCGTTAACTTTACCGTTAACCTTTGACAGCACGGGTAATGAAGTCAAAGTGCTTTTAAATGGGCTTGATGTATCAAAAGAGATTCGCACTGAACAAACCGGTGGTGCTGCTTCGCAAGTGGCAGCCATTGAGGAAGTCAGACAAGCTCTATTACAGCGGCAACGGGATTTTAGACAGGCGCCGGGTCTGGTTGCCGACGGTCGAGATATGGGTACAGTGGTTTTTACTGATGCCCCGGTTAAAATTTTTCTTGATGCAAGTGCCCAATCAAGAGCAGAAAGAAGGATGAAACAGTTGCAAGATAAGCAAAATCATGCTAAATTCGCCGAAATTTTGCAGGAAATCACTGCGCGTGACCAGCGTGATCGTAATCGGGCTGTTGCGCCATTAAAACCGGCAATAGATGCACTAATAATTGATACTACATCGCTTTCTATTCAAGATGTTTTCAATCAATCTATTACGTATATAAACGAAAAACTTGCATTGTAAACGATCTTACAGTGTGAACATAGCTCCATTATAAGGATATAGGTGGAGTATCATAAACAACCCCACAAAACATGAAGTGATGTGGACGTTAATTTTAACTTAAGTATATAAATATGACTGAATCTTTTGCTCAACTCTTTGAAGAGTCTTTAAATCAACTAGACACTCGTTCTGGTAATATGATCCGTGGTACTGTCGTTGCAATCGACAAAGATGTTGTTTTAGTTGATGCTGGTTTAAAATCTGAATCCGCCATTCCAGTAGAGCAGTTTAAAAATGCCCAAGGCGAATTAGAAGTTCAAGTTGGCGACGTTGTTGACGTTGTACTTGACTCAATTGAAGACGGCTTTGGTGAAACAATTCTATCTCGTGAAAAAGCTAAACGCCATGAAGCGTGGCTGACATTAGAAAAAGCAGTTGAAGATGCTGCAACAGTTTTAGGTGTTATCAATGGTAAAGTTAAAGGTGGCTTTACGGTTGATCTTAATGGCGTTCGTGCGTTCCTTCCTGGTTCGCTTGTTGATGTTCGCCCATTACGCGATACTTCTCATATCGAAAATAAAGAAATCGAATTAAAAGTTATTAAATTAGATCAAAAACGCAACAACGTTGTTGTATCACGTCGTGCGGTAATCGAATCTGAAAATAGCGCAGAAAGAGAACAACTTCTTGAAAATCTACAAGAAGGTTCTGAAGTTAAAGGTATTATCAAAAATCTTACTGATTACGGTGCATTCGTTGATCTTGGTGGGGTTGATGGTTTACTTCATATCACTGATATGGCGTGGAAACGTGTTAAACACCCAAGTGAAGTGGTTGAAGTGGGTCAAGAATTACTTGTTAAAGTTCTTAAATTTGATAAAGACCGTTCACGTGTATCACTTGGCTTAAAACAATTAGGCGAAGATCCATGGGTATCAATTGCTAAACGTTACCCAGAAGGCACTAAAGTAACTGGTAAAGTGACTAACTTAACTGATTACGGTTGTTTCGTTGAAATCGAAACTGGTGTTGAAGGTTTAGTACACGTTTCTGAAATGGATTGGACTAACAAAAACATCCACCCATCTAAAGTTGTCAGCTTAGGTGATGTGGTTGAAGTTGTAGTACTTGAAATTGATGAAGAACGTCGTCGTATTTCTCTAGGTCTTAAACAATGTAAACCAAACCCATGGTTACAATTTGCTGAATCACACAACAAAGGTGATAAAGTTAGCGGTAAGATCAAATCTATCACTGATTTCGGTATCTTCATCGGTTTAGATGGTGGTATTGACGGTTTAGTTCATCTTTCAGATATCTCTTGGAATATGCCAGGTGAAGAAGCAGTTAAAGCTTATAAGAAAGGTGATGATATTGAAGCAGTTGTACTACAAGTTGATGCTGAGCGTGAACGTATCTCTTTAGGTATCAAACAACTTGAAGATGATCCATTTAGCAGCTTCGCTTCTAACTACAAAAAAGGCACAATTGTTAAAGGTAAAGTAACGGCAGTTGATGCTAAAGGTGCAACAGTTGAAATTGCTGACGGTATCGAAGGCTACTTAAAAGCACAAGATATTGCTCGTGAACGTATCGAAGATGCAACTACAGCATTAAAAGTTGGCGATGAAGTTGAAGCTAAAATCGTTAACATCGATCGTAAAACTCGTGCAATTTCTTTATCTGTACGTGCTAAAGATGAAGCTGACGAAAAAGAAGCGCTTGCTGCGGTAAATAACACTGCAACACAAGAAGATGCTTCATTTACTAATGCAATGGCTGAAGCATTCAAAGCTGCATCAAAAACTGAGTAAAAAATATTTATGCAAAGAGTAAAGAGGGCTTGCCCTCTTTTTCTTTTGTGGTATAAAATGTAAAAGTTCTAAGCCACATAAACAAATTAGGAGTGACCATGAACAGATCCGATTTAGCAGAAAAAATAGTCAACTGGCGGGCACACCTTCCTGTGCAACTAGTTGATGATGCTGTTAGAGATATCATCGAGCAGATCGCATTAGCTATGGAAAGTAACGATCGTGTTGAAATTCGAGGCTTTGGTAGTTTTAGTTTAAATTACCGTGCTCCACGTAAAGCAAGAAACCCAAGAACAGGTGGGAATGTTGATGTTAAACATAAATATATTCCTCACTTTAAACCGGGTAAAGAATTACGTGAACGCGTAAACAATGCTGCAAAAGCATAATACTTTACACTCTTGTGTTAAAAAAGCCTTTGATTAACATCAAAGGCTTTTTATTTTCTGATTATTTGAATGGCAATTTCCTACAAATCCCTTTTGTGTTTCTTAGTGTTTATCTTTCCTTGATTAATAACCGAATAGCTAAGACTCAATCCCCTCAAATTTACCCAGCTAAACCTGCAACTTGTTAAAAAAAGTTGGAACATCGCTCCCATTTACTTCTACTGTCAATTTTACTAAGGCGCTGACAAATTAAGATTATCGTTTTATACGATAAGTTATTAACTGCTTATGCGGCAAAGTTATTCAATTGATTTAATCGCAATCATGTTTTCAGTCGGTTGCTTACCCTTAATGTTCTTAGCATCACTGCCTTCTGATAAACAGTGGTACTTAATCGGATCACTACTGGTGATCTTAAGCTTGTTTAGGCTTATTAAAATGGGCAATGTCCTGCTAGCTATTAGTGTTTTAGGTTTAGGCTTTTTATGGTCTACCCAATATGCTAATCAATATTTAAATAGTATTGAGCCTTATATCGATAAAACTCTGGTTGTGACCGCTCAAGTTGACACCATTGATACTCATTTGGATTCCGCAGAGCGCTCAGCGTATTACATAAAATTTTCCGTGATTGATATTGCCGATAGTGACTTATCCTCCACTTTTCCGTTATCTGTGCTGTGGAACGATCGGTTAACACCAAAAGCCGGGCAGATCTGGCAATTGACCGTTAAAACTCGAGTTGTACATGGTTATTTAAATGAAGGTGGATTTGATAGCCAGCGTTTTGCCATGGCAAACAAAAATTTATTAACGGCTAAATTAATTAATGCCAATTTATTAGACGATAAATTGTCTCTCAGACAAACGGTAGCAGACAGGGCATTGCCCTATATTAATCTATTTAGTTATCGGGGGATTTTACTCGCTTTGGTATTGGGCGATCGCTCACAGTTGGTTGAGCAGCAGCGATTAATGATGATGCAAACCGGTATTGCCCATTTAATGGCGATATCGGGAATGCATATTTTAATCGTGTTTTACTTTAGCTTTTTTATTATCAAACTGATGACGTTTGTTATTCCTCAACGGGGAAATAATATCATTGTGATTTCATTAATTGCATGGGGTGGGGCGCTATTTTATGCATGGCTTACCGGGCTTAATCCTCCGGCATTACGAGCCATATTGGCGTTAACGATTTGGATCTACCTGCGTTACAGGTGTTATCATTTAACCTCATGGCAAAAGGTAAATCGGATTATCGCAATATTATTAGTGTTTGATCCTTTTATGATTTTATCCGAAAGCTTTTGGCTATCTTGCTATGCAGTGATCTGCTTAATTTTCCTATCTCAATGGCTGCCGTTACCTAAATTTAGCCGACGCAAAAAACGTTACTATCTATTTCGATTATTGCATTTGCAGTTCGGCTTAACGGTTTTGTTATTGCCAATGCAACTGTTGATTTTTCAAGGGATAAGTGTGATTTCATTGTTAACCAATTTACTGGCGATACCTTGTATAACTTTAGTCACGTTTCCTGCTATTTTAATCGCATTATTAGCCAGTATTTTTGATTTATTTCATTTGGCATTATGGTGGTGGTATGTTGCTCAAACATCGCTAAGCGGATTATTTTACGGTTTAGCGCAATTCAATCTGGGGTGGTTGACGGTGCCAGCTGATTTTTATCTGCTCAGCGTCAGTGGTTGGCTGCTGGTGATAGTTATTCGCACCGAATGTTGGCGCCGGTTTAATCTTACCGTCGGCATTATTCTGCTAATGCTTGCTTGTCCTTTATTGCAACCGCTTAATTATCAGTGGCGTTTGGATATGCTAGATGTGGGGCATGGCTTGGCGATAGTTATTCATGACGGGCGAGGTGCTATTTTATATGATACCGGCGCACAGTGGCAAACTGGCTCAGCAGCTGAGCGTATTATCATCCCTTTTTTACAGCGGCATCGATTAACAGTTGAGGGCATTATTATCAGTCATCAACATAATGACCATATAGGAGGATTAGCGTTCATCACCCGCCGATACCCTAAAGCATGGTTAATGAGCAGTTCTAACCAGTTAGCCAATCGGTATCCATGTTTAGCGGGGAATAGTTTTAGCTGGCAAAACCTAACATTTAACGTGCTATGGCCAACAAAATTGGTAGACAATGCCCAAAATCAAGATTCCTGTGTTGTACAAGTTACCGACGGTCAATTTTCAGTTCTGTTAACTGGCGATTTAGAGCGAAAACAGGAGTATCAATTAGTCTTGAACTATCGTCATAAGCTAGCCTCGACCTTTTTGCAAACGCCACACCATGGCAGCAATACTTCGTCAAGCTATCCTTTTTTGTATCACATCAACCCTAAACTCTCATTCGCATCGACGTCTCGCTATAATGGATGGAAATTGCCGTCTGATAAAGTGACAGCACGATATAAGACATTAAAATTAGATTATCATGTAACAGCTAAAACCGGGCAAATTAGTCTATTTTTTAATAATTCGACCTGGCAAATGAAAACAATGCGGGGACAAATAAACCCAAAATGGTATCATGATTGGTTTGGTAGTTTACCGATTTATGAGTAAAATACTTGCTATCAATAACGATAGAAGCCTTAAACAATTAATATAGGTAAAATCGTAAAACAGGTTTCATTAACATCATTAAGTGATAATAAAAGATGATTGAAAAAATATGGTATGGTAAAAATAAACTTTATTGGTTACTGATACCATTTTCTTTATTGTATGGTTTGATTGCTTTTGTGCGTCGGAAATTGTATCAAATTGGCTGGTTAAAGTCGTGGAAGTCACCTGTGCCAATTATGGTAATTGGCAACTTATCAGTAGGTGGGAACGGTAAAACCCCGCTGGTGGTTGCTTTAATTGAAGCATTAAAGGCTAAAGGTTTACAAGTTGGCGTGGTTTCAAGAGGCTATGGCGGAAAGGCTCAAAGCTATCCACTCATCTTAGATCACTACATCACTACTGACCAAGCCGGGGATGAACCGGTACTGATTTATCAACGTACTCAAGTGCCGATTGCGGTATCGCCGAAACGGGTGGAAGCGGTGCAAGCGTTATTAAATCGCTATAAATTAGATGTGATTTTAACCGATGATGGCTTACAACACTATGCCTTAGGGCGTGATATTGAAGTTGTGGTTATCGATGCTAAACGCCTATTTGGCAATGGTTGGTGGATCCCGGCTGGCCCTATGAGAGAGCGCAAAAATCGGTTAAAGTCGGTAGATTTAATTGTGTTAAATGGCGAAGGTGGCAATCAAATAGCACAGCAATATCCGACTAAAACTTACACCATGCAATTAACCCCGCTGTATGCGGTGAATTTGCTGACGCAAGAGAAAAAAGCCTTATCTTCACTAACTCATATTTGCGCCATTGCCGGAATTAGTCATCCGCAACGTTTTTTTGATATGCTTAAGCAAATGAATGCCGATTTAGTGAAAACTGAAGCTTTTGCCGATCATCAACATTTTACTTTATCTTCACTAGCTGATATCGCAAACAAGCAACAAACGTTATTAATGACGGAAAAAGATGCGGTAAAATGTCAGCAATTTGCATTACCAAATTGGTGGTATCTGCCGATAGATGCGGTTATCCCCGCCAAAGCGATTGAGCAAATCTATTCCCTATTAGAAGATATAAAACTTAACAGAGAGTAAAAAATGAAAGAACTTCTTCTTAGTGCTATTGCTTGCCCGAAATGTCATGGTAAGTTAGAACTCGATAGTGAAAATCATCAGCTGATCTGTACAACAGATCAGCTAGCTTATCCGATAAAGGATTCAATTCCGGTACTACTTGAATCCGAAGCTAAGCCAATTGCACAACCTAAGTCAGTTCAAGAATAGATAAAATATAAGGTTTCTGTTATGAAATTCACTGTCATTATTCCCGCAAGATACGCCTCGAGCCGTTTACCGGCAAAACCCCTTGCTGATATTCACGGCAAACCGATGATTGTTCGTGTTATGGAGCAAGCCAAAAAATCCGGTGCAACCAATGTCATTATAGCAACCGATCATCAGCAAGTATTCGATGTCGTGAGCGGTTATGGCGGAGAAGTTATTTTAACCAGCGACAAACATAATTCCGGCACCGAACGGCTAGCGGAAGTCATTAACTATTATCAATTGGCTGATGATGAAGTGATTGTGAATGTGCAGGGTGATGAGCCATTAATTCCACCGGTAATAATCGACCAAGTAGCAGAAAATTTAGTTAAATATAAAACCGGTATGGCAACGTTGGCGGTACCGATCGAATCTGCCTCAGAAGCATTTAATCCCGGAGCGGTAAAAGTGGTGACAGATAAAGACGGTTATGCACTCTATTTTTCACGTGCAACCATTCCATGGGAAAGAGACCGATTTGCCCAAATAGCAACTGATGTAAATAGGCAAAGTATTGGCGATTTTTACTTACGCCATATTGGCATTTATGCTTATCGAGCCGGTTTTATTCGCCAATATATTAATTGGGCACCGTCTAGCTTAGAACAAATAGAGATGCTAGAACAACTTCGCGTACTGTGGTATGGTGAAAAAATCCATGTTGCAGTGGCAAAACAGGCACCGGCAATTGGGGTTGATACGCAAGAAGATTTAGACAAAGTCAGAGCATTATTTAAGGAGTAATTAATGGCAAAGTTTAGCGGTTTTACTCAAGCAGGACTCAATTTTTTACAAGATGCTTGGATCAACAACAGTAAAACATGGTTCGAACAACATCGAGCTATTTATGATAACGATTTAGTTAAACCGTTTCGACTATTGGTCGAGCAGTTAACTCCCGATATGTTGAAAATCGATGAGTGGTTTGAAACACGTCCGGCGATTGGTAAAACCATATCCCGTATACATCGTGATACCCGTTTTTCGAAAGATAAATCGCTCTATCGTAGCCGTTTATGGTTAACCTTTAAACGTCCTAATCGGGATTGGAAAGAAGCGCCAGCCTATTTTTTTGAAATTAGCCCCGATTACTATCAATACGGGCTTGGATACTATTGTGCTTCAAAACAGACAATGGATATATTTCGTGAAGAAATAATTAATGATACCGACAAATTTTTAAAAATGACACGTTGCGTTAAAAAGCCATTTGAGCTGGTTGGTGATTGCTACAAACGACCATTAATCAAAGAACAAGATGAAAAGATTGCCACATGGTATAACCGAAAAAATTTGGCCGTAATGGTAACCAACAATAACATCGAAGATGTACTTAATGGTGAGCTACCCAATAAATTAATTAAAGGATTTAAGCAACTGGTACCGCTTTACGATTACTTAATGCGGGTAGAGATGATTAAAAATATCCCTAATTTATAGCACCTGTGACCTGTTGATTAAATATTGGGAAAGTTTATTACCAACTCTTTTACACCATTAATAATAAATTGTGTGCCAACACAAACCAGTAAAAATCCCATTATTCTGGAAGTGGCTTCAATGCCACTTTTTCCCATAAAACGCATAATACTGCCCGCACTACGCATACAAAGCCAAAGAATAAGGCACAGGAGAAGTGGTACCAGTATTGACGAGGCATAGATAACCCAACTAGACACGTTATATCCGCCCCCTTTAACGGTTGATGCCATACTGATGATCATCGCAATAGTACCCGGTCCGGCCGTGCTGGGAATAGCTAAAGGAACAAAAGCAATATTATTTGAAATTTCTTTCTTCTTAGCATCGGCTTCCAGTGTTTTGTGAGAAGGTTGTTGAGGGAAAAGCATTCTAAAGCCAATAATGCCGACAATCATACCCCCGGCTATGCGCAATCCGGGAATAGAAATACCAAAGGTATTCATCACCAATTGACCGCAGTAAAACGATACAATCATAATAATAAAAACATAAATACAGGTCATTTTAGACTGATAATTACGTTCTTCGTTGGTCATATCGCCAGATAGACCTAATAACAGCACTACAGTGGTCAAGGGATTGGTTAAAGGAATAAAAAGAATTAAACCAAAGCCGACAGTTTGAATAAGTTCCAGCATAAAATCGATACAGATCCAATCAACATACTGCGACTCAGTATAATTCAAATAAATACAAAATGATATAAGGGCGTAAATTTACGCCCAATATAAGGATAATATTTTGAAAAGATAAGATTAGAATGGAATATCGTCATCAAAATCCATTGGTGGCTCAGGTGTAGCCGGTTGTGCTGCTGGCGCTGTTGGTGCCGCTTGGCGAGGTGCTGCCGGCGCAGATGAAGAGTTATTAGCACTTTGTCCCCAACTTTGTGAACCGTCATTAAAGCTATTATCGCCACTGTTACGTGAACCTAAAATTTGTAATGTACCGCCAATTGGGTTTATTACAACTTCAGTCGTATAACGATCGGCGCCTGATTGGTCTTGCCATTTACGAGTTTGTAATTGACCTTCAAGATAAACTTGTGTGCCTTTTTTGATATATTCGCCAGCAATTTCAGCTAATTTTCCAAACACGACAACGCGATGCCATTCTGTTCGGTCTCGGGTTTCACCTGTTTGTCTATCTTTCCATGATTCTGAAGTTGCAACACTAAAATTAGCGACAGCATTACCATTTGGCATGTAACGAACTTCTGGATCTTGACCTAAGTTACCGACTAAAATGACTTTATTTATTCCTCGGTTTGCCATTATAAACTCCTAAAAATTGCATAAATATTTAAGGTGACTATTGTAACATGAGACAGAATTAACATCATCGAATTTAATTTAATATTGGAATTTTCTCTCCAAATTGTAAAGTTACAGAAAGATTTGCTTAGTCATAGGAATTTTTGACTATAACGAGTATAATGCCAGCCATTTGTTGATGCAAAGTTATAAAACATTTCCCTTATTGGAGGCCTTATGATTAATGCGTTTGGATTAAAAAACAAACAATTAGTAAAAATTAATGAAGGCGATATACAAAATGCAACTTGGATAGATTTAATTGAGCCCGAGGAAGCGGATCGTGATTTTGTTTTGACACATTTAGGTCAAAACTTAGCGACCAGTATTGAACTGGATGATATTGAAGCCTCGGCTCGTTTTTTTGAAGATAATGAAGGATTGCATGTCCACTCTTTCTTTTTTTATGAAGATGCCGAAGATCGTGCCGGTAACTCAACAGTAGCTTTTACTGTACATAATGGCCGTTTATTTACATTACGTGAACGAGATTTACCGGCTTTTCGCTTGTATCGTATGCGCTCACGTTATCAAAATTTAAACGACGGTAATCCTTATGAAGTATTACTCGATCTGTTTGAAGTTAAAGTAGAGCAGTTAGCCGACCAAATCGAAAATATCTACAGTGAACTTGAAGAGTTAAGTTTGATTATCATGGATCGTTCCGCTCAAGAGCATTATGATGAAGCGATCACCTCACTGGCTGAGCTGGAAGATACGGCTTGGAAAGTCCGCCTCTGTTTAATGGATAGCCAGCGAGCGGTTAACTATTTAGTGCGTCGAGCCAAAATGCCGGTTGACCAGTTAGAGCAAGCACGTGAAGTAATCCGGGATATTGAATCACTCGTCCCACATAATGAGTCATTGTTTCAAAAAGTAAACTTTTTAATGCAAGCTGCTACGAGTTTTATCAATATTGAGCAAAGCCGAATTATCAAGATCTTCTCAGTGGTTTCGGTGGTATTTTTACCGCCTACCGTGGTCGCTTCTGCTTATGGTATGAACTTTGAATTTATGCCTGAATTAAAATGGGAGTATGGTTACCCGTTTTCATTATTATTAATGCTTTTAGCAGGTGTGGCGCCGTATATCTACTTTAAACTGAAAAAGTGGTTATAAGTTCGAATTTTGCCATATTAAATATTTACCGCTAACTGGTGAGTTAGCGGTCATTGATTAATTAAATTCAATCAGAGTCAACTAGTTAAACTAAGATAATTAGTTCATAATATAAGCTATTATGCTTTTGGCAACTGATAGATGTAAAAGCTTGCAGTTCAATTAAAAAGAATTTATTTTTTACACAAGGGAATACAATGAGTCAATACGCACTAGTCACTGATATTGGTGGAACCAATGCCCGCTTCGCATTATACAATTTAGCAACTAACGAGCTTTCAGCTATCACCAAAATTCTGATTTCAAAAAACGATGATTTACTTAAACTGATTAAAGATTATTTAGCGTCTCAATCAACGACAATCGATAAGGCTTGTATTGCTATCGCTTGCCCGATTGGTGAAGATGATGTCATTAATATGACCAATAATAATTTATCCTTTTCACGTTCAGCGCTGATTAAAGAATTAAATCTAAGCAAACTTGAAGTGATTAACGATTTTATGGCGGTCTCGAGTTCGATTCCCCAACTACCGAAATCAGATTTGGTAAAAATAGGGGGCGAAGAGCCTGACCTTGATTATCCGATAGCTATTTATGGCGCAGGTACCGGATTGGGCGTTTCTCACTTAATTAAAGTCAATGGCAACTGGATTAGCTTGCCCGGTGAAGGTGGACATACTGAACTGCCGATGACCAATGACGCAGAAGACCGTATTTTAGCTCAGTTGCGCAAAAAATTTGGGCGTGTTTCAAGTGAGCGTTTTTTATCGGGCAATGGTATTGTTAATATTTATCAAGCGTTATTACAGATCCACAATCAACCTGTTGAAGATGTGACACCTGATATTATCGTCAAAAAAGCGCTTGCTAATAGTTGTCCGATTTGTTTAGAAACATTAACCTATTTTTGTACGTTTATGGGGCGATTTGGTGGCAACTTAGCGCTAACCCTCAATACGCTTGGTGGGGTTTATATTGCCGGCGGTATTGTGCCACGCTTTATTGAATTTTTTAAAACATCGCCATTTAGAGAAGCATTTGAACACAAAGGACGAATGTCTTATCTGGTTAAAAAAGTCCCGGTTTATGTGATAACGCATGAAGACCCGGGGCTATTTGGCGCAGGTGTTTATTTACAAAATAGTCTTAAGTAGGTAGTCGAGTAAGGTTTTATTTTTATGATGTGGTGTTATATTTATCGTAGTGATAAAAAAGAGAACTGTTATTTATATATGGAAAATGAAAATGATTTTTCCGCAATTCCTGAAAATGTAATGTCAATTTTTGGCAAGCCTGTATTTGTTATGAAAGTATTATTGGACGGAAAACGACGGTTTGTTGTTGGCACTTCTGATGAGATAGAGGAAAAGATCAAGGTCGATGGATTTTTCTTACAAATGTTACATGAAGATGACTTTAAAGTATGATTGAACCATTTTGGCAACACAAAACACTTGAGCAAATGACAGATGATGAATGGGAACAACTGTGTGACGGTTGTGGTCAGTGCTGCTTGAATAAATTAATGGATGAAGATACTGACGAAATCCTATACACCAACGTAGCGTGTAATTTACTTGATTCAAAAACTTGCCAATGTAAACATTATCACAATCGTTTTGACTATGAGCCTGATTGCGTCAAGTTAACCCGTGAAAATCTGCTGACTATTGAGTGGTTGCCTTTAACATGTACCTACCGTTATTTTTCTCAAACAGGCGAACTGCCAGAGTGGCACCCGCTGATAACGGGAAGTAAAAAAATGATGCATAAACTTAAAATATCGGTCAGAAATCGGATTGTTTACGAAAAAGATGTGATTTTTTGGGAAGATCACATTCTATAAAAAAGGGAGCATTGCTCCCTTTTTTTAAATGCTTATAGCATTAACCAAAAATTACCAAAAATATCAATAGCGAATAAATTCAAAAAGATTAAGATAAACATCACTATCATAAATGAGATATCAATCATGCCAATCGGTGGAACGACACGACGGATTGGTGCAACCAATGGCTCGGTTAATTGAGCAAGTAACTGGTCGGCAGAAGATTGACCACGACTTATCCAACTTAAAAGCGCTCTAAAAAATAGTAACCAAAATAGTAAGTGTCCAATTGCATGTGCCATAACCGCAACGGCATACCATAAATAGGCAGAATTCCACAGTGGTGCATTTATCACTTTAAAGCGAAATAAGAAAATAACTTTAATTATTGCAACGATATAAAAGATAACCCATGTGGCGGTATCTATCCGCCCAATTGACGGAATCAATCTTCGTAGCGGGGCAATTACCGGTTGGGTAATGCGAACAATAAATTGTGTGAATGGAAAATCGAAATTAACCCGCACTCGTTGCATCCACAAGCGTAAAATGATGACATATAAGCAAACGGTTAAAACAGTATTTCCCAGGAAGATAAGTGATATCATTTAGTACTCCTTAATATATTATCTGCCAGCAATATATCATAAATATTGTCTTGCTCCAAAGATCGCAGTGCCAATGCGCACCATGGTACTGCCTGCCATAATGGCTGCTTTCATATCGCCACTCATGCCCATGGATAACTGATCCATAAATGGGTATTTTACCTGTAATGATTGTAAAAGCTGTTGCATTTGTTGAAAAACAACTAATTGCTTTTCAAAATCATTTTCTACTTCCGGTATCGCCATTAACCCTTTTAAATTTAGCTTAGGCAAAGTGATAACCTGCTCAACTAAATCTTCAACTTGTTGCGGTAATATTCCGGATTTACTTGCTTCTTGACTAATATTGACTTGGATAAGAACATTAAGTTTTGCCATGTTATCGGGGCGTTGATCATTTAAACGCTGTGCGATTTTGAAACGATCTAACGTGTGCATCCAATCAAAGTTTTCCGCAACTAATTTGGTTTTATTCGATTGCAACGGACCAATAAAATGCCAAATCAATGCTGTAGCTGGCTGATGTTGTTTGAAATATTGGATCTTTTCAACACCTTCTTGCACATAATTTTCACCAAAAGAGAATTGTCCTGCTTCAATCGCTTGTGTGATTAATTCGACAGGTTTTGTTTTACTGACAGCAATAAGCTCAATGGAATTGGGATCACGATCGCATTGTTGAGCGATTTGGATTATTTCATTTTTAATTGTCTTTAAATTGTCAGTTACAGTATTCATGTTTATTCTCAATTAAATTTTAGGTTAAAGTAAATGTTAAAATCAATTTTGTCACTTAGTGTAGCGCAAAATGCCTCGGATTTGCACCTTTCCAGCGGCGCTTTCCCGTGTATGCGTATTAACGGACAATTGCAATTTGTATCAGATAACAAATTATCATCAACGCAACTGGAAACAGAACTGTTTGCCTTGCTCGATATGTGTCAGGTAAATAAGTTGCAGCAATATGGCCAACTTGATTTGGCATTTCACAATGAAATAGGGCGCTTTCGGGTTAATATTTTCTATCAACAACGTGGCATATCGGCAGTATTTCGAATTATCAATGACCGCATTGCTGACATGTCTGAAATTGGCGTCCCTGCTGTTTTAAAAACGCTTGTTAACCAACAATCGGGAATCATTCTGGTTACCGGCGCAACCGGTAGTGGTAAATCAACCACATTAGCATCCTTAATCCAATATATAAATCAAACCCAAGCAAAACATATTATTACTTTAGAAGATCCTATTGAGTATATCTATCAAAATGACAAGTCATTAATTGAACAACGTGAATTATCGCAATTTGATCAAGCAATGGAAAGTCTTTTAAGACAAGATCCCGATATTATCCTATTTGGCGAACTACGCAATAAACAATCGATCGAAGCGGCTTTGTCGGTTGCTGAAACGGGACATTTAGTTTTAGCAACATTACATACCCGTTCGGCGATTGAAACGATAAATCGTCTGATAGATGTATTTGAAGGCAATGCGCAAAACTTTATCCGTAGTCAATTATCCGATAGTTTACAAGCGATTGTATGCCAGCAGTTAATCACGGTTGATAATCAACGCAAAGCCCTTTTTGAAGTCCTGATTAACACTCCGGCAGTTGCAAACTTAATAAAAGAGGGCAAAACCAAACAGATTTTATCGTTAATACAGACCGGACAACAACATGGCATGCAACTGATGCCTGATACTCATCATTCAATCACTGAGTAAAATATTGATAAAAGGCGATGCGGTATTGCAACATCGAAGCAGGGATTTACAGAGCATGATGCCGGTGCTTTTGATTTGAGTTTTAGGCATAAAGTAATCTATAATCGTTACAAATTTAGCTCAAAAAATGGGGGAGTAAAATAGATGGAACAGCGTATAGGTATTATCGGTTTGGGCAATATGGGAAATGCTATATTACAAGGCATTTTAACCAGTAATATTGTGCAAGGAAACCAAATTTATGTATATGATCCTCACCCTGAAAAAGGGCAAGCATTAAATGCGTCACATGCAATCAATAATTTAGCGTCAGCCAGAGATGTCGCACGTGAATCCGATCTTGTTTTTATTGCGGTAAAGCCTAATGTCATTGTTGATGTGTTAAACGATATTCAAAAAGAATTAAAGAAAAATACTATTGTGATCTCAATTGCAGCAGGCGTGACAATTAAAACCATAGCCAAATGTGTCGGCTATGAACAAAAAATTGTCCGAGTTATGCCAAATACACCGGCATTAGTTAATGCGGCGATGTGCTCCATTACGCCAAATACTGAAGTGACAGATGATGAGCTGTCGATTGTACAACGATTATTAAATTGTATTGGCGAAACTGAAGTTGTCCCCGAATATTTAATTGATGCCGTCATTGGAGCGAGTGGTTCTTCACCGGCTTTTGTTTTTATGTTTATCGAAGCGCTAGCTGACGGAGCGGTCAAAGCCGGATTATCAAGAAAACAAGCCTATAAATTTGCAGCGCAAGCCGTAATGGGGTCAGCCAAACTGTTACTCGCTACTGGCAAACATCCCGGCGAGTTGAAAGATATGGTCTGCTCACCGGCTGGCACCACTATTGAAGGGGTGCAGATGCTTGAAGAAAAAGGCTTTAGAGCAGCGGTGATTGATGCAGTTGAAGCAACGATCAATAAATCTAAAGAGCTTGCTGAAAAATAATTATTGAATTTTATTATCGGGGGCAAGGTATCCTCACTAATTAATTATGATAAATGATTTTTTAGCGAGGATAGCTAAATAAATTGAAAGATTGCTTGCGTTGTTTAACATTTTGTGCGTTAATAGTCACCAGCATATAACATGCAGATTTATTTTGTAACATTTGATTCGCGTAGTTTGTAGTTTACTTGATATCAAGATTTGTATTAGTTTTCTTCATCTTTTCTTCTCAGTGTTCTTAAGTAGTCTAGGTTTTATGTATTTGAATATAGCCCTTAATGGCTGAGATAAATTTATTTATAGGAAAATTATTATGTCTAAAAAAACAGGTCAAGTTAAATGGTTCAACGAAAGTAAAGGTTTTGGTTTTATATCTCCTGCTGACGGCAGCAAAGATGTATTTGTTCACTTCTCAGCGATTACTGGTGACGGATTCAAAACTTTAGGCGAAGGTCAACAAGTTGAATTTTCAATTCAAGATAGCCCACGTGGTCCTTCTGCTGCAGATGTAACAATAATCTAATTTTGATTATTTTCTTACCAGTAACTTGTTACTGGTAAGTTCCCACCTCAGTATTTCTTTACTTCTTTTTTCTAGACTTTTACCATTTTGTTTTATATTATAATTCCTGCTTTTTAAGCAATGTTGTTTTATGTTGACAACAATCTAATGAAAATTAATTGATTATAAGGAAACACAATGAAAAAGTTAGCATTATCTGTTGTATTATTAAGTTTATCTTCTTTTGCCATGGCTGATTTATCTGCTACTTGTCAAACTTACTTTGATAGCATCGATGAATATATCAAAGATATGCCAACTGCAGGATTAACAGCAGAACAATTAGAAATGATGAAATCAGGACTTGAGCAAAGCAAACAACAAGTAGCGGCAATGCCTACTGATACTCAAGAATCTGCATGTAAACAAGGTATTGAAGCACTTAAACAAGCTCAAGCAGCTACGCCTACTAAAAAATAATATTTAGTTAAGGTTTATTGTTTATTACGATAACGAAATTGCCAAGGGGCTATCGGATTTTTGTCTTTCCATAGCCCTTTGTTGTTTAATTTGGCTTGCTTTTCTCGTTTAACCATTAATTTATTGCTTGCTTTACCTCGATATCGGTATGCCCACGCATAACCATTTTCAACCATTTTGGCATTAATATTCATTTTATTATAAAAAATCGTGCCTAATGTCCTATTGTAAATATCTTTTTTGTTTGCTTTGACAAACACATATTTGCCGGCAATAAGTGAGGCTAAATATTTTCTTGATGCATTACCATATGCTTGACCTTTCTCCGGTGCATCAATATCCAGCAAACGGATTCGTACTTTTTGGTTTGTGATTGTCAGTAAATCGATCGTATCACCGTCGAGCACCTTAATGACCGTACCATTTAAGTCGGCAAAAACTACACCAACTGACAGGCAAAATAATAAAATTGCAAGGAAAAAACGATTAATTAATTTCATATGTGGCAACAATTACAAAAATTTAAATTATTATACCGATAATACCAAAAATACTAAATGCGCAAAGCGTGTATATAGCCCAATAATAGCTTGTTATTCATCAATTAGATTCCTTTGCCTGCTATTCGTTTTTCACTGAATTGCGGATTGATTGACTAAATCATTTATGGAAGAGAGGGTAGCAATTTCAAAAATACTAAATGAGTAAAGCTGCATCAAGCCAATAATAGCTTGTTAGTCATCAATTAGATTCGTTTGCTAGCTATCCGTTTTTCACTAAATTGCGGATTGATTGACTAAAATCATTTATGGAAGAGAGGCTAGTAATTTCAAAAATACTAAATGAGTAAAGCTGCATCAAGCCAATAATAGCTTGTTATTCATCAATTAGATTCGTTTGCTAGCTATCCGTTTTTCACTGAATTGCGAATTGATTGACTAAATCAGTTATGGAAGAGAGGCTAGTAATATCAAAATAGTCAGAAATACAGATTTGGCAAAGTGGCGAGATAGATTGGAAAATTAAACTATCGATCAGCCTTACCGATTAACTGTAAGGCTGAGTAAGCTTAACTAAAAATTAAAAAGCGTTAGTATCTTGAAATAGCCCGACTTTTAGATCAGAAGCTTGATAGATAAGTTTACCGTCAACATAAACTTCACCGTCACCGATACCCATAATTAATTTACGGTTAATGACACGTTTAAAATGTATTTTATAGGTGACTTTTTTATTGGTTGGTAATACTTGACCGGCAAATTTTACCTCGCCTACGCCCAGCGCTCGACCTTTACCTTTACCACCAATCCAGCCTAAATAAAAGCCAACTAATTGCCACATGGCATCAAGCCCAAGGCAACCGGGCATCACCGGATCATTTTTAAAATGACATTTGAAAAACCATAAGTCAGGGTTAATATCAAGTTCAGCTTCAACATAACCTTTGCCAAAGTTACCGCCTTGCTCATCCATGTTAACAACACGATCCATCATTAACATTAAATCAGAAGGTAATGGGGGACCGTCATGACCAAAGAGTTCATTGTTTCCCGATTTAATTAGATCCGCTTTATCGTACGAAGATTTACGTTCAAATGTCATAAAAAAGCCTTTTATTTTGTCATTACATACACGATTATAAACATCACTATTGACTAAAATATTACGCATAATAGTAACGGTGTAATGTGAGTTACTTAGCCATTTATCAATGGCGCCTGGCGGTAAAGTTTATTGTGTATTGCTATTTTTTGCAATATTTTTGCCACCTGCTAAACCAACTATCTTGCTTTTTTTCTTGCACTAGCAGTGACTGCATACGAGCATGAATCAATTTATATAGGCTGATATTCGCCTCATCTTTGTAGGGAATGCCGGTTAATAAATACAGGGCATCGGCGATATGCTCTACCGTCCAAATCGAGAATTTATCTTGCTCAACCGCAGCTATCACCTCATCACTTAAACTTAAGTGACGTTGATTGCTCGCCGGAATAATCACACCTTGTTGGCCGGTTAAGCCTTGATGCTGACAAACGGCAAAAAATCCTTCAATTTTTTCATTTACCCCGCCGATTGATTGAACATGGCCGAATTGATCCACTGAGCCGGTTACTGCCAATTGCTGGTCGATAGCTTGACCGGATAGGGCGCTAATAATCGCGCATAAACCGGCTAGCGATGCACTGTCACCGTCAATCTCGCTATAAGATTGTTCAAATACTAACGATGTAGAAAAGGGCAATTGATGATTAATGGCAAATTCAGACATGATAAAAGCCTGCATAATCATCATACCTTTAGAGTGGATATTTCCCGCCAGTTCGGTTTTGCGCTCAATATCAATAAATTCACCGTCCCCATAATGCACAAGACAACTTAATCGGGTTGGCTCACCAATTGCTTTTGGGTAGCCGGGGTATTCAAGAACGGATAACCCATTAATTTGCCCGACAACTTGGTCTTTAGTGTTAATCACGATTTGATCGGTAAAAAACTCATCATGAAAGCGCTCAGTGAGATAGTTCTCACGCCATGCTTTTTGTTCAAGTGCTTTACCCACAGCAAGTTTATCAATCTGATTATTTTCGGCAAAATAACTTGCCTCAAGCAGTAGCGATTGTGCCCACTCTACCGATAACGGAAGACAGTTTTGATCGCCGGTAAAACGGGTTGCTTGTTTAAATATTGTCATAAAAGCAGTCGGTTCAATAGCCGGTAATTGTAATTGTTGGGCAATAAATTGCAGATAATTCGTCCACTGATCGATTTGCTTTTCTGATGATATTGTTAATTCGTTTTCAAATTCAGCATAGATGGCTGAATTGAAAAACTCTGGTTCAAACTCCTGCAATTCAGTCATACTTAGCCGGTCACCAACTAAAATTAACCGTAAATCTAGCGGCATGGCTGGAATGGTTAACGGTAAAGGGTGGGCATCATCGGCTGAAAACCATTCAAACACGCCATTATTAATCATCTGTTTTAATTTAACCCACAGTGCAGGTTGCGATAATAGCGAACGCAAACCTAAAATGAGCACACCACCATTAGCGTGATGAACTAACCCTGCTTGCAATTTGATTGGACGATTGTCCGGCTGCCTGACACAGCCAAAGAGTTTTTCTAGATCGACGCTAGTTTGCGCTAAGCAATTATCTTCAATAGCAAAGTTGTCTTGACGGGTTTTGGCCGTGGTTAAAGTGATTTTATTTTCACTAATATTGTAACTATACCCTAACGCTGGCTCAGCTAAGTTGGTTTTAACCGATTGTTTTAACAAATCAAAAAATAGCTCGCTTTCGGTGGCTTTTAATAACATAAAACGAGAGCGATATTTTGATGTCTTGTTATTGCATAAAAGCGATACCGCTGAGGCGACACGAGGTTGCCAAGCGAGCACATTTGTTGATCCAAAATCCGGTAAATCGGTCTGTGTTTTGTTCTTTTTTGCAAGTTCTACGATTAGATTTGTATCGGGTTGGATCTGTTGTGATTTGAGTTGTTTGATTGCCAAAATTATTATCTTATTTGATCAGCTAAATTATATTTTGAATTATAGCAAGTATCGATTACAACGCCAACAGATAACAGGGATCTTTGTGCTAACAAATAAAAAAATTACAGAAAGATTTTTCAAAATCGGGTAAACTGTCGAGAATTTTTAATGTTTCGTTTTCTTCATTTAATATCATTATCAACAATTATATATGCTCAAACTCAAAAATAATCACATCAAAGATGACCAAGCTTCGCAGATTGTCAGTTGGGGACACTGGTTCACGCTGTTTAATATTTTTGTAGTCATTATACTGGGTAGTCAATATTTGGTGATCGCTGATTGGCCACGTACATTTATGGGGCGATTTTATGCCATTATTAGTGTAATGGGGCATTTTAGTTATTTGACATTTATTACTTATTTGGTACTTATTTTTCCACTCAGTTTTTTTATCCATTCCTCACGTTGGCAGCGGATTTTCGCCACTATTATTGCCACTTTAGGAATTACTTTACTGTTAATTGATTTAGAGGTCTTTTCACATTTCAGAATGCACCTTAACTTATCAATTTGGCAGTTACTGAGTTCAAATAAAGCCTCTTTTTTAAGCACAGCATTTATTTTAATTCCGTTTATTTTACTGATTGAAATTCTATTTTCGTTATGGAGCTGGAAAAAACTGCGTAGTTTAAGTAAACGTAAGCGCTATGCAAAACCAGTTGTTATCGGCTTTATTCTCTGTTTTGTTTCATCTCACCTAATTCATATCTGGGCTGATGCGAACTTTTATCGTCCAATTACAATGCAGCGTTCGAGTTTACCGTTATCTTACCCGTTAACGGCTCGTCATTTCCTTGAACGATATGGCTTTATTGAAGAGAACGACTACCGAAATCGCACCATTCAAGAAGGCAACCCATTTGCTATTGCTATCGAATACCCACTGGGACGAGTGGTATTTGATGAGCCACAAACAAAGCAAAATGTATTAATGGTTGTCATTGACGGTTGGAGTGAACAGCTATTAGCCAACAATATGCCTTGGCTAAAAGAATTTGCACAAGACAATTTACAGTTCGACAACCACTTTAGTGCTAGCAATCAAGCCTATTTGAATAACTTTTCACTGTTTTATGGATTAGATCCTAATTATTACAACAGTATTTTGGCTAGCCATAAGACTTCGGTTTTATTTGATACTGTTGCTAAGCAACACTACAATCTTGGGTTGTTTTCATCCAGCGGGTTTGTTGAGCCTTTATACCGTTATGCGTTACTGTCTAACTTTACGCTGCCGGAACCGAAAAAACAGTCCAATAAACAAACTACTGACTATTGGATGGCATGGCACGATGAGCAAAATAAACTTGAAAATCATGCGCCACTGTTCTCATTGATCCACTACTCGCTTGGCGTGAAAAACAAAAAGATGACCATTACCGAATTAGCGTCAGATGCTAAAAAGTTAGATCAATATTTGCAATCCTTGATCGCCTATCTGAAACAAAGTGGCGCTTATGATAATACGGTGATTATTATCACCGGCTCAAATGATATTTCGATTGATGAAAGCAAAAAATTGGTTTTCCGTGAAAGTGGTGATCGTTTTAATCGGGAAGTGCTTAAAATGCCATTGATTATCGCATGGCCAAATAAAGATAAAGCAAAAATCACTGATATTACATCTCAAACGGATATTTTACGCACATTAATGCAAGACGTATTGAATGTAACAACGCCACCACAACAATACAGTCAAGGTAAAAACTTATTTAATCAAAGCCCACGGCAATGGGTTGTGGCTGGGGGTGAAAATGCAATTGCAGCCTTGTATGACGATAAAACGATTGTTATTGATGCCTTTGGTCGTTCAAAAATCTACAATTTAACTGGCAAGTTACAAAAAAGTGAAAAGATGAGTTTACCGCTGTTTTTGCAGATTGTGACTGAAAACCGGCGCTTTATGGTGGTGGATAACTAAATAAAAAAAGGTGAAGATTACTTCACCTCTTTTCCCATTGCTTGCAAATCGGCATGATACGATGAGCGAACAAATGGACCACAGGCCGCATGAGTAAATCCCATATCTAAAGCGATCTGTTTCAATTCATCAAATTCAGCCGGCGAGACATAGCGCTCAACCGGTAAATGGTACTGACTGGGTTGCAAATATTGACCCAAAGTTAGCATGGTCACGCCGTGCGTACGTAAATCTTTCAACACTTGAATCAACTCTTCATTGGTTTCGCCCAACCCGACCATTAGCCCGGATTTGGTTGGAATATCCGGATGCTTCTCTTTAAATGCCGCCAGTAATTTCAACGAACCTTGATAGTTTGCCCCCGGTCGAATTTTTTTGTATAAACGAGGAATGTTTTCTAAATTATGGTTAAACACATCGGGTGGTGCTTCGCTCAATACCTCGACCGCTTGCTCGATACATCCACGGAAATCGGGCGTAAGGGTCTCGACTTTGACATTCGGGCTTAAGGCGCGAATCTGTTGCGTACAAGCTGCAAAATGGCTTGCTCCGCCGTCTTTAAGGTCATCTCGGTCAACTGAGGTAATGACCACATAGCGCAATTTCATCTCTTCAATGGTTTTAGCCAATTTTAGTGGCTCTTGCTGATCGGGTGGTAAAGGTCTACCGTGGGCAACATCACAAAATGGACAGCGCCGTGTACAGATATCACCTAAGATCATAAAAGTCGCTGTACCGTGGTTAAAACACTCTGCCAAATTGGGGCACGAGGCTTCCTCGCACACTGAGTGTAATCCATGTTTACGCAGTGTGGATTTGATATGCGCAATATTATCGGAATGTGCTGAAAGTTTAATTCTCATCCAATCGGGTTTTTTTAATGGTGCTGCTTCTTCTATGGTGATTGTTGGAATTAAACGGGTTTTGTCAGCATCACGATATTTTGAGCTTCTGACTGTCATTTCTTCATTTTGCATAATTAGATATCTTATTTGTTGAGTAATTGACTGAGAAAATTATCAGCGAGTAATTTCCTTATTAAATTACGGTCAATTTGTGATTGAAATTGTTTCAATTGAGTCATCTGCAATCCTGCATAACCACAAGGATTGATGTTATTAAAAGGCTTCAGATCCATATCAACATTCAGTGCCAACCCATGTAAGGTACAACCCTGTTTGATATGTAAGCCTAGCGAACAGATTTTTTTATCATCAATATATACGCCGGGCGCGTCGGATTTGGCATAAGCTATAATATCATAGTGTGCTAAGGTTTGTATGACACTATTTTCTAAATAACTGACCATATCCCGGATACCGATTTTTGCTCTTTTTAAATCGAATAAAACATACATAATTTGCTGACCCGGCGCATGATAGGTGATCTGCCCACCCCGATCGGTTTGAATAACCGGTATCTCGGATTGAACTAGCAAATGTTCGGCTTTTCCCACTTTTCCTTGCGTGAAAACCGGTGGATGTTCAACAAACCAAATTTGATCCGGTGTGTTAGCATCACGGTTAACCGTGAACTCATGCATAGCATGGTAAGCAGTCATGTAAGGGGTGATCCCAAGATCTTTAATGATGATATTATCAACAATCATGATTATTCTTTAATCCAACGCCGTTTAACAGTTAATTAACAAATATATAGCAGATTTTACTATAGCTTGACAACTACAGTGCTTTCAAGGTATAACCAAATAAGTTGGTTTCAATAATCTCCCGCAAGTTAAATTTGATTTATATCAATTAATTACAGCGATTTTCTTATTATCTATTGAAATAGTTGATTAATTTGATAGGAATTAACATGCACATCTAGGCTTAGGTTTGCTTTACTTTTCTATCGAAAATGGCAGACTTATAGTCATAAAGCTCCATAATGCAGAATTGAAGCTTATACAGTTAGTTATGGCATAGGTTGTAGCTAAGGATAGCAAAACTGCATTTTTTTAAACAAAAAAGAGGTTTTAATATGTCGGACATGCAAATGAATGATATCGATCCAGTCGAAACGCAAGATTGGCTGAAAAGTATTGAGTCAATTATACGTGAAGAAGGCGTCGAACGTGCGCAATATATTATTGAACAAATAGTCAACAAAGCAAGAGATGGCGGCGTGCCATTACTTTTCGGCTCTTCAACCAGTAACTATATCAATACCATTCCTGTAGAAGAACAACCAGCATACCCAGGAGATTGGGAAATTGAAAGGCGCATTCGTTCAATTGTCCGTTGGAATGCCATTATGATGGTTCTTAGAGCATCGAAAAAAGATTTAGAGCTTGGCGGACACATGGCATCATTCCAATCTGCGGCGACTTTCTATGAAGTCTGTTTTAACCATTTTTTCCGTGCTCGTAACGACAAAGACGGTGGTGATTTAATCTATTTCCAAGGTCATATCTCACCGGGTATCTACTCACGTGCTTTCATTGAAGGGCGCCTAACGGAAGAGCAGCTAGACAATTTCCGTCAAGAAGTGCACGGTAAAGGATTATCATCTTACCCTCATCCAAAATTAATGCCTGAATTCTGGCAATTCCCGACCGTATCAATGGGATTAGGTCCAATTAGTGCAATCTATCAAGCACGTTTCTTAAAATACTTAAATCATCGTGGTTTAAAAGATACTACTGAACAAACTGTCTATGCCTTCTTAGGTGACGGTGAAATGGACGAGCCGGAATCAAAAGGCGCAATCACCGTTGCAACACGTGAAAAATTAGACAACTTAGTATTTGTTGTTAACTGTAATTTACAACGTTTGGACGGTCCTGTTACCGGTAATGGTAAAATTATCAATGAACTCGAAGGCGTCTTTGCCGGTGCGGGTTGGAATGTGATTAAAGTGCTTTGGGGCGATCGCTGGGATAAATTATTACAGAAAGATACTTCAGGTAAATTAATCCGCTTAATGAACGAAACCCTAGACGGTGATTATCAAACATTAAAATCAAAAGACGGTGCTTACGTACGTGAACACTTCTTTGGCAAATATCCGGAAACAGCCGAATTAGTTAAAGATATGAGCGATGAAGAGATCTTCCGCCTCAATCGTGGTGGTCAAGACCCGGCTAAGATGTTTGCTGCATTTGCAAGAGCTAAAGAGACTAAAGATCGTCCGACTGTCATTTTAGCTCACACCATTAAAGGCTACGGTATGGGTGAAGCGGCAGAAGCGAAAAACATCGCTCACCAAGTGAAAAAAATGAATATGGACGGCGTGCGTCATGTTCGTGATTTCTTCAACATTCCGGTTACCGATGAAGCCCTTGAAAAACTGCCTTACATTAAATTTGAAGAGCATACACCGGAATATAAATATATTCATGAACGCCGTGATGCATTACATGGCTATGTACCTTCAAGATTAACCAAATTCACCGGCAGTGTATCGATTCCGCCATTAAGCGAATTTGCTTCACTACTTGAAGCGCAATCTAAAGAGATCTCAACGACGATTGCTTTTGTGCGTGCATTAAATATCATGCTTAAAGATAAAGATCTAGCGCCTCGTTTAGTGCCAATTCTTGCCGATGAAGCACGTACCTTTGGTATGGAAGGTTTATTCCGTCAAATCGGTATTTACAACCCTCACGGTCAACAATATACCCCTCAAGACAGAGAGCAAGTGGCTTACTATCGTGAAGATGAAAAAGGTCAAATTCTGCAAGAAGGGATCAATGAATGTGGTGCAACCGCTTCATGGTTGGCAGCGGCAACTTCATACAGTACTAACGACTTACCAATGATTCCATTTTATATCTACTACTCAATGTTTGGTTTCCAACGAGTCGGCGATTTAATGTGGGCAGCGGGTGATCAGCAAGCACGTGGCTTTATGATCGGTGGTACATCTGGTCGCACAACGTTAAACGGTGAAGGTTTACAACACCAAGACGGTCACAGCCATATCCAAGCATTAACCATTCCAAATTGTATCGCTTACGATCCGGCTTATGCTTATGAAGTTGCTGTTATTATGCAAGACGGTTTACGTCGTATGTATGGTGAGCAAGAAAACGTCTACTACTACATCACCACACTAAACGAGAACTATGCACAACCTGCTATGCCGGAAGGTGCTGAAGAAGGTATCTGCCGTGGTATCTACAAACTTGATACCGTAGAAGGGCAAAAAGGTAAACCAACTGTACAGTTATTAGGTTCAGGTTCGATTTTACGTCATGTACGTGAAGCGGCTGATATCCTAGCGAAGAACTATGGTATTACTTCAGAAGTCTACAGCGTCACATCATTTACTGAACTTGCACGAGACGGTCAAGATTGTGAACGTTACAATATGTTACACCCTAGCGAAACACCAAAAGTGCCTTATGTTGCACAAATTATGAATAATAATCCAGCTGTGGTTTCTACTGATTATATGAAACTTTATGCCGAGCAAATACGTGGATTTGTCCCTGCTGAAAGCTACCGAGTACTAGGTACCGACGGCTTTGGACGCAGTGATAGTCGTGAAAACTTACGTCATCATTTTGAAGTTGATGCATCTTATGTTGTGGTTGCAGCATTAGGCGAACTTGCTAAACGTGGTGATATTGAAACAAGTGTTGTTGAAGAAGCGATCAAAAAGTTTGAGATCAATGCCGACAAACTTAACCCACGTAACGCATAAGAGGTAACAATAATGAGTATAGAAATAAAATTACCTGATATTGGTAGTGATGAAGTTGAAGTCACGGAAATTTTAGTTAAAGTCGGCGATCGGGTTGAAGTTGATCAGTCGTTATTAACCGTTGAAGGTGATAAAGCATCAATGGAAATTCCTGCGCCACAGGCCGGGATCGTCAAATCAATCATCGTTAAAGTGGGCGACAAAGTTAAAACTGGCGTCAATATCATGGTATTTGACGAAGAGGGCGCTAACGCAGCGTCCGCCAGCACTGAAACCAAAGCCACTGATGCGCCCGCTACAACACCGGCTGCCCCGGCAAACAGCGCAGCGACAGCCAGCAAAGTGGTTGATGTCACTGTACCTGATATCGGTGGTGATGAAGTTGAAGTAACTGAAATTTTAGTCAAAATCGGTGATAGTGTTGCCGTTGATGACTCGCTAATTACTGTTGAAGGCGATAAAGCGTCAATGGAAGTACCGGCAACAATAGCTGGTATTGTGAAAAATATTACAGTCAAAGTGGGTGACAAAGTCAAAACCGGCTCTAAAATCATGGAGTTTGAAGTCACAGCCACAGCGGCACCGGCAAGCCCAGCGACAACAACAGCGCCAGCACCTGCGGCAAAAACTGATGTGGCACCGGTTGCGGTAGCCAGCGCTCCGGCAACGACGGCACCTGCGGTTAAAACCGCTGATGACTTTGTTGAAAATGACGCTTATGCTCACGCCACGCCGTCTGTGCGTCGCTTAGCACGTGAATTTGGCGTGAATTTAGCAAAAGTACCACCGACAGGTCCTAAACATCGTATTTTACGTGAAGATATTCAAGCTTACGTTAAAAATGCTGTTAAACAAGTGGAAACCGGCGCAGCTTCCGGCGCATTACCGGGCATACTGCCATGGCCTAAAGTTGATTTCAGCAAATTTGGCGAAGTGGAAAGCTTACCGCTAACCAAAATTCAGAAAGTTTCTGGGGCAAACCTACACCGAAATTGGGTGATGATCCCGCATGTGACTGAGTTTGATGAAACCGATATCACTGATCTTGAAGCATTCCGTAAGCAACAAAACGCCGAAGCGGACAAAAAGAAACTTGATGTTAAAATCACTCCGTTAGTGTTTATTATGAAAGCGGTCGCTAGTGCCTTAACGGCTTATCCACGCTTTAACAGCTCACTATCGGAAGATGCGCAAACGCTCATCATTAAAAAATACATCAATATTGGTGTTGCGGTAGATACGCCAAATGGTTTAGTCGTACCGGTATTTAAAGACGTCAACAAAAAAGGCATTATCGAACTATCACGTGAACTGGCTGAAGTATCGAAAAAAGCCCGTGAAGGTAAGTTAACCGGCGCAGATATGCAAGGGGGATGCTTCACCATTTCAAGCCTTGGCGGTATTGGTACTACCTCATTTACACCAATTGTCAATGCGCCTGAAGTCGGTATTTTAGGGGTATCACGCTCAAGTATGAAACCGGTATGGAATGGAAAAGAATTCACACCACGCTTAATGTTACCTTTATCACTATCATTCGATCATCGAGTGATTGACGGGGCAGATGGTGCACGCTTCTTAAGCCATATTGCTAACGTATTATCCGACTTACGTCGTTTAGTGATGTAAAGGAGGCAATCATATATGAGTCAAGAAGTTAAAACCCAACTTGTGGTATTAGGTGCAGGGCCAGCGGGATACTCCGCAGCCTTCCGAGCAGCCGATTTAGGATTAGACGTCACATTAGTTGAGCGCTATTCAACCTTAGGTGGCGTGTGTTTGAATGTGGGCTGTATTCCGTCAAAAGCTTTACTTCATGTGGCAAAAGTGATGGATGAAGCCAAATCCTTAACCGCTCATGGCATCCACTTTGGCACGCCAAAACTCGAACTTGATAAAGTGCGTGAATGGAAAGAAAAAGTCATCAATCAATTGACTAATGGCCTTGCCGGCATGGCAAAAATGCGCAAAGTCAATGTGATTCAAGGTGAAGCGCAATTTACCGGTAGCCATACTATGGATATCACATCAGCAAAAGGCATTACCAAACTCACGTTTGACAATGCGATTATTGCTGCTGGATCGCGTCCTATCACACTACCGTTTATACCGCACGATGACCCAAGAATATGGGATTCAACCGATGCGCTGGCGTTAACCTCCATTCCGAAAAAATTATTGTTAATGGGTGGCGGAATTATCGGTCTGGAAATGGGCACGGTATACCATGCGCTAGGTTCTGAAGTGGACGTGGTTGAAATGTTCGATCAAGTCATTCCGGCAGCCGACAAAGATGTGGTAAAAGTCTTCACAAAACAGATTCAGAAGAAGTTTACCTTAAGACTAGAAACCAAAGTCACATCCGTTGAAGCAAAACATGACGCAATTTACGTCACCATGGAGAAAAAAGACGGCACAAGCGAAACGCATACTTATGATGCCGTATTAGTGGCAATTGGTCGCACACCAAACGGAAAATTGATTGGCGCCGAAAATGCTGGGGTCAATGTAACCGACCGTGGCTTTATCGAAGTCGACAAACAGATGCGCACCAATGTACCGCACATTTATGCTATTGGCGATGTGGTAGGTCAACCAATGCTTGCCCATAAAGGTGTTCACGAAGGACACGTTGCAGCCGAAGTAATAGCCGGTAAAAAACACTACTTCGATCCAAAAACTATCCCGTCGATTGCTTACACCGAACCGGAAGTGGCATGGGTTGGATTAACCGAAAAAGAAGCCATTGCTAAGGGAATCGATTATGAAGTAGCGATCTTCCCATGGGCAGCATCCGGACGAGCAATTGCCTCAGATTGTTCAGAAGGGATGACCAAACTGATCTTCAACAAATCAGACAATCGCCTATTAGGCGGAGCGGTTGTTGGCGCAAATGGCGGAGAACTACTGGGTGAAATCACCCTAGCGGTTGAAATGGGTTGTGATGCAGAAGATATAGCCCTAACCATCCATGCCCACCCAACCTTACACGAATCGATAGGCTTAGCGGCAGAAATCTACGAAGGAACAGTCACCGACCTTCCTAATGCCAAAGCAGTGAAAAAATAGTCACGATTCACCAAAAAAAACAAGCCGTCAATAACCTTGACGGCTTTCAACTTTCCACAAAACCCAACACCACAGCTAATTTTGACAAAAACTTTCAGAAAACACCTATGTTTTAGTATAAAAATAAATTTTTAAAATTTTTTTAAACATATCCCAAATCCCAAACCGTTATCTTTCGCAATAACTTAAAAGGAGCACAAAAGACCTTGTCAAGAACTTTCAGAAAATACCTACGTTTTAGTATAAAAATAACTGTTCATGATATTTTCAAAAATATCGAAAAATCCACATTGCTACCTATAATAATAACTTAAAAGTCATAGGAAACCTTGACAAGAACTTTCAGAAAAACCCTACGTTTCAGTATAAAAACAAAAGGTTAAGATATTTCCAAAATATCCCAAAACCCATACCGTTACCTTCCACAAAAGCCAAAACATGCACCAACCCGCACCTTCACAAAGCGCCGACAACTGAGCGAGGTTAGCACGCCAAACAAGGATGTTTGGCGAGGCGCTGCTTTGTCCAGAACAAATCAGCGCCGGTGCGTTAAGACCGAATGAAGGCGGAGGGCAGTCGAAGACCGCTTAGGGTGGTGCTGCGAGGGGGTTATTAGGGGGATTTCGCAAAAAATCCCCTTAATTCGGACGCAGACACCGAAATGAAAAAAACACCAAACCCACAGCGTCCGAAACTTGCATACCAAAAACTCGAAACTTTCAACGAAAGTAAAATCTTGTCAAGAAGTTTCAGAAAATATAGGTGTTTAAGTAAAAATACAAACCATTGCCAAAAACTTTCAGAAAACACCTACGTTTTAGTATAAAAATAACTATTCATGATATTTTCAAAAATATCGAAAAATTCACATTGCTACCTATAATAATAACTTAAAAGTCATAGGAAACCTTGACAAGAACTTTCAGAAAAAGCCTACGTTTCAGTATAAAAACAAAAGTTTAAGAAATTTTTAAAATATCTCCAAACCCAAATCGTTACTTTTCCCAAAAGCCAAAACATACACCAACCCGCACCTTCACAAAGCGCCGACAACTGAGAGAGGTTAGCACGCCAAACAGGGATGTTTGGCGAGGCGCTGCTTTGTCCGGAACAAATCAGCGCCGGTGCGTTAAGACCGAACGAAGGCGGAGGGCAGTCGAAGACCGCTTTGTGTGGTGCTACGAGGTGGTTATTAGGGGGATTTCGCAAAAAATCCCCTTAATTCGGACGCAGACACCGAAATGAAAAAAACACCAAACCCACAGCGTCCGAAACTTGCATACCAAAAACTCGAAACTTTCAACGAAAGTAAAATCTTGTCAAGAAGTTTCAGAAAATATAGGTGTTTAAGTAAAAACACAAACCATTGTCAAGAACTTTCAGAAAACACCTACGTTTTAGTATAAAAATAACTGTTCATGATATTTTCAAATATATCGAAAAATTCACATTGCTACCTATAATAATAACTTAAAAGTCATAGGAAACCTTGACAAGAACTTTCAGAAAAACCCCACGTTTCAGTATAAAAACAAAAGTTTAAGAAATTTTTAAAATATCTCCAAACCCAAATCGTTACTTTTCCCAAAAGCCAAAACATGCACCAACCCGCACCTTCACAAAGCGCCGACAACTGAGCGAGGTTAGCACGCCAAACAAGGATGTTTGGCGAGGCGCTGCTTTGTCCGGAACAAATCAGTACCGGTGCGTTAAAACCGAACGAAGGCGGAGGGCAGTCGAAGACCGCTTTGGGTGGTGCTGCGAGGGGGTTATTAGGGGGATTTCGCAAAAAATCCCCCTAATTCGGACGCTGACAGCGTATTGAAAATATCAACCAATTAACAGCGTCCGAAACCTGCATACCAAAAAACCGCAACTTTCAGCGAAAGTAAAATCTTGTCAAGAAGTTTCAGAAAATATAGGTGTTTAAGCAAAAAAAACAACCCCTTGACAAGAACTTTCAGAAAACACCTATATTTAAGTATAAAAACAAAATTTTAAGATATTTTCAAAATATCCCCATTATCCACAAGGAACTCAAAAAATCCCCAACACCACCCCAACAGTGGTAATCGCCGTTAAAATAAGAATAACTTTCGTTGCGCTAAGCTGTTTTGCCGACACCAACCACCAAGCAATAAGCACCATTGACAGCGGTAATATTTTCGGGAAGATATCATCAAGCACACTTTGCAATGATCGCATCGACTCACCCATGGGGATTTCCAGCGTAGAGTTAAGTACAATATTGCCGGCTGCCAGCCCGCCTACCACCATAATGCCTAGAATATTAAAGGCATCAGTAATACGTTTAACATTATCCCCGATAATATTATCGATCGCATTAACGCCTAGCTTATAGCCATAAAAGAAACTTAAATAAGAGATAAGCGGACCTAAAATCCCATAAGCGAGGATATAAAATAGAGGTCCAATCGGATTGCCATTTGCTGCCATACCCATAGCAATCGATAATAGAATCGGCACAATAATGCCTTGAATAAGCGAATCACCGATACCGGCTAATGGCCCCATAAGGGTGGCTTTGATATTGACCGGTAGCTCTTCGGGGACATTTTTGCCTAAGGCTATCTCTTCTTCCATAGAAGCGACAATACCATTAATGATCTGCCCGGTTTGCGGTTCGGTGTTATAAAACATTGAATGCCGAATATATAACCGGCGTTTCGCTTCCGGATCGTCTTTGTAATATTTTTCAGCAAAGGGAATATAAGAAAACGCCCAGGCATGCGCCTGTAACTTTTCATAACTCATTGAGGATAAATGGGTAAATCCCCAGCGGTACCAAATTTGGCGTAACTCGTTTTTTGTCAATCTTGATTGATTGTTAATGACTTTATCCATTAGTACAACTCCTATTAGAACAGATCATCATCTTCAAATATGTCTGAATTTGTATCATTTGCCGGGTTATTATTGGCAACCGCTGGCTTATTGGTTGCCATGTAATACAGGTAAGCGACCAAAGCGGAAATAAACACCAATGCGATCATGCTTAAGCCTGCAAACGCCAGTAACACAAAACCGGCAAAGAAGAAAATTAACTGAATTTTAGATTTAATGACGATATTCATCAGCATCGCAATGCCCAGCGCCGGCAACACGCCACCTAAAACTGAGATGATTTTGGTGATAACTTCCGGTACATGACTTAATAACCAGTCAACTAAACCCGAACCGTAAAAAATAGCTAAAAATATCGGCACGGCTCGAATCAAAAAGGTGGTAATTTGCGGATAGATAAGATGATTTAGCACAATACCTCGAGGATTATTGTTTTGTGCCGCTTGTTGCGCTTTGTTGTTCCAAAACGAATAAAGCGCCATGCGGGTATTATAAAATATCAAACCAAAAGTCTGTCCGATAAGTACCGATAATGTGACGGCAACCGCCGGCTCTTTCGTGGTGGCTAACGCTAAACCAATACCGCCATAAGCGGCGTAGGTAATTTCACTGTTGGTGGCACCGCCGGTGGATAGATTGGCAATAAACACCGCCTGCACCGCTAAGCCACATGCCACACCAGATTGAATATCCCCAAAGGCAAAGCCAACAAGTAAGCCGGCAACCAGTGGTCTTCCTACCACATAAAAGCCACCGGACATACCAAAGAGCCATGGGGATTCAATGGCGCCTAAGTAGCAAAAAATGGCGGTCAGTAGGGCAGGAATAAAAAGTATCGTTTCCATGATGTTTTCCTCTTAAATAGATCCTCATAAGGTGTCATATCGTTTTTTCATCACTGACCAGCTTTTCGGTTCGTCATCTGGTAACAGTTGAAATTCGAGCGTGATACCGTGGCTTTCCAGATAGTCAAAAGCTTGGTAGTCATTTTGATCAATAGCAACCGTTCGACCGAGTACCTTAGCGCCGGCTCGAGTATTCATACAGCCAATATTGAGTGTGGGATTGAGTTTTGCGCCTGCTTTAAGGAGTTTTTCAAACGTTTGCGGCGAATCGCTGATTAGAAAAAAATTTTTCGTTGATTCCATGCCTTGCTGAATCTTATCAACCCCTTGGGCGACGGTATAAATACCAATTTTCAAATTACCGGCAGCGGCTTTTAATACCCTTTTGCGTAACTCATCGGCGGCAATATTGTCACCTACAACCAGTATGCCGTCGACCGGTCTCACTTTAGTCCAACGTGTCATAATTTGACCATGAATAACACGATCATCGACTCGGGTTAATGTAATTGTCATCGCTGTTAACTCCTATCTGATTACCTATTAAAAATCTAAACTGTCATCACTATCGATTACCGTTTTAGCAAGTGTTACCGCACTTTGTGCTACCTCTACAATCGATTGAACTGCCGCTTGAATATCGCCAGCCTCTTCTAACGCTGTCCCTGCTTGAATCAACATCGGTAAATTCAAACCGGCAATAAGAAACACCCGATCCGGATGAGCTAATGCATAACGTAACGTTTCGTTATAGGGCGTACCGCCTACGATGTCACTTAAAACGATAACCCCATTTTGCTCCGTTAATAATTGGTCTAGGGTTTGCGTTAATCTTGCCGAAAAATCACCAATGCCGGATTCATCGAGTTTGACCGCAATAAAACTGGCGCTATCGCCCGCTATCATTTGGTAGCTGGATAAAATCCCTTCGCACAAATTTCCGTGTGACGTGACTACTATCTTCATTATCGTTCCTCCATTGATTGTACGATCGGTATAAATATATATTTACATATTGAATTTAGTATAACAAATAGATTATGTTTTATTTGTTTGATTTTGGGATGTTTATCACAATTTGGTGGCAATATTGATTGACAAAAGGAAGATTATTTCTAATATATGTATTTACATATTAGGATTGAAGGATCATAAAAAACATGAAAAAATATTCTTTAGCGCAGTTAAGCCGATTAATCGATCACACCAATTTAAAAGCCGATGCCACACCAACAATGATGGAAAAACTTTGCATTGAAGCAAAAAACTATCATTTTAAAATGGTGGCAATTAATCAAGTACAGTCAAAGCTTTGTGCCAGTTTGTTGCAGGGCAGTGATGTCGGTATCGGGGCGGCAATTGCTTTTCCTTTGGGGCAAACGACAATTGAAGCAAAATGTTTTGAAACCCAAAATGCCATTGATAATGGAGCTACCGAAATTGACTATGTGATTAATCTTACCCAATTGAAAATCGGTAATTTAGCTTATATTGAAGATGAAATGTCGCAAATTGTAGCGATTTGTCGCAAACATCAAGTTATTTCAAAAGTGATTTTTGAAAATTACTACTTAACCGATGCCGAAAAAATTGCCCTGTGCCAGATTGCGGTTAAAGTAAAACCAGATTTTATAAAAACCTCAACCGGTTTTGCCCCAACCGGTGCAACGGTTGAAGATGTGAAACTGATGAAACAGCATGTCGGGGATACCGTCAAAGTAAAAGCCGCCGGTGGAATTCGGGATGCCAATACGTTTATTAAAATGCTGGAGGCTGGGGCGGAGCGAATTGGTACCAGTTCCGGCATCGCCATTATTGAAGCGATCAAACAAACATTGCTTGACAGTCATCAACAAACGATTGATGTGCAGTGCATGAAGTAAGCCATAGCAAAATATCCTTGATCACCAGTCGGTCAAGGATATTTGGTTTTCATTGATATACTTACTAGACTAATGTGTGATAGCGAATAAAGCAGTACGGCTTTTTGGTTGTGATTTAATGATTTAATTCAAAAATAAAAGAGTTAATATCGCCCCGATATTTGGAAATTGAATATTCAATTGCCAGTCGTTCTTGGCTGAAGGCGGTTGAGTGAAAATAAAAAATCGGATCGCCTTCTTCAATATCTAACAAGTCACTGGTGGTTTCATCGGCTTTGATCACCTCTAATTTACGGCGAATTTGCAATATCGGGTAGTTCATCTTTTCCAATGCGCTATAGAGCTTTTCTTGGGTGAAATCGTGATCAAGAAAATTGGGTAACCGTGCAACCGGTAAATAGGTGGTAACGAGCACAATTGGCTTATTTTCAGCATAACGCAGGCGGACGAGTTTATAAACCTCATCGTTTTCATCAATTTGCAAATTGGTTGCGATTTCGCAAGTGGCTTTGTCTATTTTGAAGGTTAGCACTTGTGTTTTGGGTTGTAAGCCTTTGCGATTCATTTCAGAATCATAACTTTCAATAATATGAGTAAATTCTTGATTTATCTTCTGTTGCTTAACGATTGTGCCTCGTCGTTTTCGTCGTTCTAAATAGCCTTCATTAACTAAGTGTTGAATGGCTTGCCGGACAGTCGGGCGGCTGACTTGATAAATATCGGTTAGCTCACACTCTTTGGGAATTAATTGCCCTTGAGGATATTGACCTGACTGTATTTTTTTTAATAAATCTTGTTGAATAATCAGATGACGTGGCGTTTTATTAATAGGATTCATAATGATAGCGTCGGATAAATTATATAACGACATATTAATCGAAAGCTTAATTTATGTAAATTAAATCTACAATAGCCTTTAGAAAGTTAAGCTAGTTTTTTACCACAAAAAACTACTTTGGGCTTAACTTTCACATCATATAAGCAATTTAATTGGTTTATAACTAATAAGATTAATTAAACGCTTTGGCTAAGATGCCTTCTCCTTGATAAGTATATTGTTGAGCTTGATAGGCAATAAATGCACTTTCACCTTTTGCTAGCGTGATAGTGTCAGATGCCGTTGATAAGCTGACTACGCCGTGTAAACACAATAGGATTTGTGGCGAGCTGACTTGATCTTTTCGTGTTTGATTGTCACTTTGGATAATTTCAAACTTAAAATCTTTAACCGGAACGGGGTAATCAATCTTATTTTGATTGATTACCGGTTGTATCAATAATTGATCGGCTTGAGCGCTGACAAAACTGGTATTATTGATTAATTCGGTAATATCAATATGTTTATGAGTTAATCCCGCCCTCAAAACATTATCTGAATTCGCCATTAACTCCAGCCCGGTGCCACTGAGGTAAGCATGCGGTGTTTGTGCTGCTAAAAACATCGCTTGTCCCGGTTTGAGTTCAATAATATTGAGCAATAATGGCATGATAATTCCGATATCACCCGGAAAATCTTTCGCCAGTTGTTTTATGGTGATAAAAGGCTCTTTAATCAATAGTGTTATGCTTGACAGTAACTCGCTTATCACGGTTTGCTTGTTATCGCCAGCAAGGGTAAGCAAAAATTGGAAAAAACATTTTAACTGCTCGGGGCAGGGGCTGTTTTTCAATTGAGCCACTTGCTCACTTAAAGACGGCAGAGCGAGTTGCTCAAACAGCGCCACTATTTGCGCAATCGGTCGAAATGAACGCATCGCTTTAAACGGGGTTAAGGCATAAATTAACTCCGGTTTATGATTGGCATCTTTGTAGTTGCGATTAGGTGAATTGAGGGCGATACCGAATTGGTTCTCTTTTTCAAACCCTAATTTAGCACTGGCTTGTGTTGGATGCACTTGAATCGATAGTGCTTTGCTTGCCGAGAGAATTTTAAATAAGAAGGGCAGACCGGCAAAGGTTTTAAACGTTGTTTCACCCAGCGCCGCAAGTGGTGAGTTTTCGATGAGTTTATCGAGCTTGATAGGCTGATGCGCTTTGTCGATAGCTATCGAGCTTCCCAACGGGTGATCTCCCATCCAGACTTCTGCCATGGGTTTATCGGTAGGATTTTTGATGCCAAATAGTTTGGTTATCGCATCCTTACTACCCCAATCGTAATATTTAATCGTATTTTCCAGTTTCCATATTGTTCTATCCATATTTTCATCCCGCTTTAAGTTGCCTAGTGATGTCAATATTGTCTAATTTAACCAGACTGCTTTAACTATACGCTTGCCAGAAAACTATGCAACTGTTATTAAAATAAGCCAATTTATTGCATTATGTCTGCATAAATCGGCTTATTTTATTTAAGCTTGATTTAGCTTAGTTAGAAGAAATATTTAAATCTAACTCGTGCCCCGTAGCGGTCATCGGTGTTGTCACCATGCGATTTACTTCTGTCTAATATTGACCAGTAAGTCCCTAAATACATGTTGAAGTTGTCCATGTCTAACACATTATCAATCAAATAAGAGGCATTGACGGTGTGGATCTTATATTTGCCTTTATTGTTGATATGACCGTCTTTGATATGGTTTTCCGGATTGAATTTTTTGATATCGTTATTGGCAAAATAGTAGCCAAGCCCCAGTTTTTCCCAAACGATATCGGTGCCGATTGTCATATCTTTTTCATCCTGGGCGTTCATATAGGCAAAGCTGGTATTGATTTTAAGCCCTTTATTGGCGGCATCCCAATCACCTTCACTGTTCCATGAAATGGTTGCGCCATATCCTGTTCGTTTCGACTGATCGTGAAACTTGCCGTCACTGTCGTGATAACCATAAGCATTTTTAACGATATTGGTTTCGGCGGCTATTGCCGTTGAAAAATGGTCATTTTTCCACGATAAAACCGGGCGCAAGTAGACAACGTTTTTCTTTTTATCGATCTGATAACCATGATACGTTGATTTGTTAAACATCTTCTCGCCATTGTTAACTAATGTGTTTAATTGAAAATTAAAGTTATCTAAGAACGGTTTATTTAACGCAATACTGCCGCCATTTTTACTGCGTCCTCGTCCCTCTTTCATCATGTATATGTAACCAAAGCCGTCTTCATATAAATCATTGGCGGTATTACCCGAATACTCCAAAAAGGTATCTTGCCCAAGCGGGAACATATCATAAGCTTCAAAGCGACCGATTTTGATATTCCACTCATTTTTTTGCCCAAAATAGAAAGCCGCATCATCCAGATTCATATCGCCACCCAGATCGGCAAGTGGCTGAACAACAAAGCCGGCAAAGTTTTTATCGTTAATTTCACGGTAACCGTCTAAGCCGATTAAGATACGTCCATTGATATCCCAATGATCTTTATCAGACGGTTTATTCTTTTTATCTGCGGTTTCTTTTAACGAGCTTAGCTGTTGTTTACTGCTGGCGGCATCAACATTAATCTCAACATCGCCATATAATTTTAGTTGCCCTTGTGGGGTATCCCACTCGATTGCGGCATTTGCCATTGAACTTATACCAATTAAGCTAATCATGACTATTTTTTTCATAAAACCCACTCCCTAATAGCGAAAATATTCAATCTGTCACAAGTGATGTATGCGATAACATTTTTTACTTGATTTAATACGTATTATTAGTGGTAATGATACAATTAAATAAGAAATGATATCGTTTACATTTTTTGATGTTATAGGTCCTAGCGGTTTTTGCAAACTGTAAAGATTCATTTCTGTGACACGTGTAACATTTTTAGTGAAATGATTTATCCTCGATATACTTTGCTGGTCTTTTAAGCCGTTAATGCGAAAGGGCGAGAATAATTTGCAAGGAAGTAGAAACTGTATTTTATAGGCGATTAAGTATATAATGCCGGGCAAATTTAATTAATCATCACCAAAAATAGATATATTTATGAAATCATCCATTATCAGTAAGTTGGAGACTCTACAAGAGCGTTATGAAGAAGTTCAGGCGTTATTGTCAGATGCCGCTGTTATTGCAGATCAAAACCGTTTTCGCACCCTTTCAAAAGAGTATGCTCAATTATCCGGCGTGGTGAAGTGCTTTGCTAGCTGGAAACAGACACAAGAAAATATTGAAACGGCTAAAATGATGCTATCTGATCCTGAAATGAGTGAAATGGCACAAGAAGAGCTGGATGAAGCATTGGGTCAAGTTGAGCAACAAGAAAAAGAGTTGCAAGTTCTGCTATTACCAAAAGATCCGAATGACGATTACAACTGTTTTGTTGAAGTCAGAGCAGGTACCGGCGGCGATGAGGCGGCCATTTTTGCCGGCGATTTAGCCCGTATGTATACCCGTTATGCAGAATCACGTAACTGGCGAGTTGAAATTATGAGCGCTAGCGAAGGCGAACATGGTGGCTATAAAGAAGTGATTATGCTGGTCAGCGGTGACGGTGTTTATGGTAATTTAAAATTTGAATCCGGCGGGCATCGTGTGCAACGTGTGCCGGAAACTGAATCACAAGGGCGTATTCACACCTCCGCTTGTACCGTTGCGGTTTTGCCGGAGATTCCGGAAGCTGAAATGCCAGAAATCAATCCGGCTGATTTAAAAATTGATACCTACCGTTCATCCGGTGCCGGTGGTCAGCATGTTAATACCACCGATTCAGCGATACGTATTACCCATATTCCAACCGGTATTGTGGTGGAGTGTCAAGATGAGCGCTCACAGCATAAGAATAAAGCCAAAGCGATGTCAGTGTTAGCGGCGCGTATTCAAGATGCTGAAACTCGTAAACGCCAGCAAGAAGAAGCCTCAACTCGACGTAACTTATTAGGGTCGGGTGATCGCTCTGATCGCATTCGAACTTACAACTATCCGCAAGGTCGGGTGACCGATCATCGTATAAACCTAACAATTTATCGTTTAGATGAAGTCATGGAAGGTAAGTTAGAAATGTTAATCGATCCAATTGTTCAAGAGTATCAAGCTGATCAATTGGCTGCTTTATCGGAACAGGATGAATGACCTATTTACAATGGCTTAAATCTGCTTCTCAATCGTTAACCGATAGTGACAGCCCAAAGCGGGATGCCGAGATTTTATTGAGTTTTGTGACTCACAAAACCCGAACATTTTTAATGGCCTTTAGTGAAACCTTGCTGTCAGATGAGGAGCTTATCGCTTTAGACGGTTACTTAAAACGGCGCCAAGTTGGTGAGCCAATCGCTTATATTACCGGTGAAAAAGAGTTCTGGTCTTTAAAATTTAATGTGTCAAATTCGACCTTAATACCCCGACCAGATACCGAAAAATTAGTTGAGCTTAGTTTAGACTATTTGCCTAAAGTGCCTTGCGAAGTGTTAGATCTTGGCACTGGCACCGGAGCCATTGCTATTGCGATGGCAACTGAACGACCGGACTGCCTGTTTACTGCGATTGAAAAGAATAAAGATGCACTGCTTTTAGCGCAAAAAAATGCCAGTCAGATAGGTGTTAACAACGTCTATTTTTTACACGGTGATTGGTATAAACCGATAAAGAATCGCAAATTTTCGATGATTATCAGTAACCCGCCGTATATCGAACCGACCGATATTCATTTATCACAAGGGGACGTGCGCTATGAGCCTAGAAGTGCATTAGTTTCAGAAGATGACGGGCTGGCGGATATTAAAGTGATTGTGCATGGGGCAACTAAACATTTGAATCAATATGGCTGGTTGCTAATAGAGCATGGCTGGAAACAAGGCCTTGCAGTGCAAACAATCTTTAAACAACACGGATTTCAATTAGTCGAAACCTTCACCGACTATAGTGGCAATGACAGAGTCACGCTCGGTCGCTGGTTTAAACCTTAAACAGGAAATATTTTTATGATGAAGCAAAAAAAAGTCAAAGTCGGTGATATTACCGTTGCCAATGATTTACCCTTTGTGCTATTTGGTGGCATGAATGTTTTAGAATCACGTGATTTAGCCATGAAAGTTTGTGAGCACTATGTCACTGTGACTGAAAAACTCGATATCCCGTATATTTTCAAAGCTTCTTTTGATAAAGCCAATCGCTCATCTGTCCATTCCTATCGTGGACCGGGTTTAGAAGAGGGAATGAAAATTTTTCAGGAACTCAAACAGCAGTTTGGCGTGAGAATTATTACTGATGTGCATACCGAGCAGCAGTGCCAGCCCGTTGCCGATGTAGTTGATGTTATTCAGCTACCCGCTTTTTTAGCCCGCCAAACCGATCTCGTGGTTGCCATGGCGAAAACCGGCGCAGTGATTAATGTTAAAAAACCGCAATTTGTTAGCCCGGGACAAATGGGTAATATTGTTGAAAAATTTGAAGAAGCCGGCAACGATCAAGTTATTCTTTGCGATCGTGGTAGTTGCTTCGGTTATGATAATCTGGTGGTGGATATGCTAGGTTTTAACGTGATGAAAAAAGTCAGTCACGGTTCACCGGTTATCTTTGATGTAACCCATGCTTTACAATGCCGTGACCCAATGGGCGCCGCATCCGGTGGACGTCGAGGACAAGTCACCGAACTGGCACGTGCCGGTATGGCCGTTGGCATTGCCGGATTGTTTTTAGAGTCGCATCCAGATCCTGCTCATGCAAAATGTGACGGTCCGTCGGCACTACCGTTGGATAAGCTTGAATCTTTCTTAATTCAGATGAAAGCAATTGATGAGCTGGTCAAAAGTTTTGATGAGATTGATACTGAAAATTAATCGTCTTTATTGCCTTTGTTGGTATCAATTAAAAAGTTTATATTTTACGTTTAACTTTCTATAATCTTCAATATTTTAAGAGAAACCTTATCCGTTTCTCTTTTTTTTGTGCCTTTTTGCTCAATTTCAGTCAGTACCTCTTCTACTTTTGCTAACGGTTAGTCGATTTTATCCTCCACGCGATTTAAAACCTGAAAATATCAAAAAAAGAGCTATTCCTTAAATAAAAACACGGATTTCTTATTTTTTATTCCGAAAAAAGTTAACATATTAATCGAGTAAATAGCAAAAAAAATGGCTATTTTGGTGATGAAGATCACGATTTAAGAACATTTAATTTGCTAACTAAAATATGTTTATGCATTATTAAATAGCATTTTATAGGCAATTATTTAAAATTTTGATAAGAACTTGGTGATACATAATTGTTAAAAGGTGCGATGAAATAGGACTATTTAATTAATTTTTTTTAAATAAAATGATTTTTTACTAATTGAGATAAATCGTTACAATTTGCTCAATTATACATGAAATAAAGTCATCTTAAGGAAGCCGATATGAATTTACCTAAACCTTTGTTAACACGCCGTTCATTAAATCGTATAACCAAGCTGATTTTATCCATTTCTCTCTTAACCAGTGTTGTGCCTGCTCAAGCTGCCGACAACAGTTCATTTATTGATGATTCTTCGCTTTCGGGTAATATCTTTTTCTGGAATCGAGATCGAGAACGAAAAGATGTTATTAAACATAAATATGAAAGCAATATTCGTCAATCTACCTTTAATGCTAATTTAGATTTTCGCTCAGGATATATTGCCGATATGTTTGCCATTGAGCTGGGCGGATATGGCGCTTGGGAAGTAAGCAATGGTGGTAATGGTCATCCAAATGAAATTGGTTTTAGTGGTGCACGTACTCGCTGGGATGAGGATTGGAAAAAAGATGTCAGTGGGGTGAGCTTTTATAAAGCACAAGTCAATTTTAAACACGATGAACACTTTTGGCTAAAAGCCGGTTTTATTCAGCCGTCCGGTCAAACATTATTAGCCCCTCACTGGAGTTTATTACCCGGTACTTACCGCGGTTTTGAATTAGGTACTACTCTCGATTTTGATCAAGCCGGTGCCTTATCGATGTCTTATATGTGGTCAGATAGATATAAAGCACCATGGTATAAACGTCTTTATGAATTTAAACAATGGGGCAAAGGCAAGAAGATTGATTATCTACATTCTGCCGGTTTGAAATACGACTTTAAAAATGATTTAGTGTTAGAAACCGCCTTTGGTCAAGCCAAAAATTATATGAATCAATATTTTGGTAAAGTGTCTTATAAAACCGATGTGCTGGATAATCCGTTAACCATGAGCTATCAATTTTATGGAGCAAAAGACCAGTCTCATAAAGGTGATAATGTTTACGACGGCTTAGCATGGTTACAAGCGGCAACATTAGGTTATCAAGTCGGACCCGTTGGTTTACGCCTTGAAGGGGTAGCGGTTAAGGCTGAAGGTAAACAAGGCTTTTTTTTACAACGTATGACGCCGGATTATGCTTCTTCAAACGGTCGTTTAGATGTGTGGTGGAATTCACGATCTGACTTTAATGCGAATGGGGAAAAAGCCCTATTTGCTGAAGTGACTTACGATTTAGGTGATCTGTCATCTTATTTAGCCGGTTGGAAAACTGGGGCATCTTATGCCTATGGTTGGGATGCTAAACCCAATTCGACCGAAAAAAACCAAAAACGACGCTTAATTGAGTCGGCTTATAACTTCGATTTAGGTTACACCGTACAAAATGGCTTAGCAAAAGATGTGTCAATGCAATTGCATTACACTAAGTATAATAATCACTCAAATAGTATACCTAGCTGGGGAGGTGGCTATGGCAATATCTTCCAGGATGAGCGAGATATTAAATTCATTGTTACTGTTCCATTCACCATTTTCAATGCTAAACAAAAATAGGTAAATATTATGAAAAAGTTTAAAACAGCCATATTAGCAATGTCGATAACATCGTTATTAAGCTTAGGTGCTTCACAATCGGCATTGGCATCGGAACAAATTGTCGATGCAATTAGTTCACAACTTGATGTTAATTTTAAAGTTGTTGATAATTTTGTTGGGCAACATGGTGTGGATTGTGCGGCTTTAGGTGCCGATTGGGCATCGTGTTTTAAAGCCAACATCTCTTTAACCAATACCGGTTCGGAAATTAAAGATAAAGACTGGGCAATCTATTTCAGTAGCATTCGTATGATTCTTGCGGTTGATAATGAGCAGTTTAAAATTACGCATCTAACCGGCGATCTTCACAAAATCGAACCAACCGAAAAATTTACCGGTTTTCCGGCTAAAAGTAGCATTGATATTCCTATCATTGGCGAGTATTGGCAATTAAGCCAATCAGATGTCATCCCTCGTTGGTATGTGACATCAACCGATGCCACGCCGAAAGTTATCGGTAATACTAACACTGAAAACTTGGCGGATTTTGTGTCACCGATTGGTGAGCAGTGGAAGCGCACGCCTGATGATCACAATATTTTAATGACGCCAGTCACTCGGTTTGAGCGTAATGCCGATATTAAACAGCTTGATGAAAAAGCATTGCGTGGGCAAATTATTCCAACGCCTTTACATCTTACCCTTGCTGAAAAAGATATCACGCTGGATAAAAATGGCATTCATCTTCAATTAAAAGGACTTAATGACGCCAGCTTATCAGTTTTAAATCAGCAGTTTGATAACTTAGGCATCGCATTAACCGATAAAGGTTATAAGATTGTTGCAAATATTGATGCGAGCAAATTTAAAAATGGGGTATCGGGTGCTTATCAACTCAATATTGACGATAAGCAAGCGACCATTACTGCCTTTGATGAGCGTGGAATTTTTTACGCCGTAGAATCGATCTTGTCGTTGATTCCGGTCACCGAAAAGCCAACCATTGCTATGGTAAAAATCGAAGATTCTCCACGTTTTGATTATCGGGGCATTATGTTAGACACCGGACGTAACTTTAAAACAAAGCAAGCGGTGCTAAGGTTACTCGATCAAATGGCGAGTTATAAATTAAATAAATTCCATTTTCACCTTAGTGACGATGAAGGTTGGCGAATTGAGATCCCAGGACTTCCGGAATTGACCGGTGTTGGTAGTAAGCGTTGTCACGATCTGAGTGAAACAAAATGTTTATTACCACAATTAGGATCGGGGCCTGATAGTGATAATTTAGGTAGTGGCTACTTTAGTCGCAGTGATTATATTGAAATTGTCAAATATGCTAAAGATCGCTTTATTGATGTCATCCCCGAAATTGATATGCCGGCACATGCCAGAGCGGCAATTATGTCTATGGAAGCACGTTATCAACGCCTCATGGCAGAAGGTAAACAAGCAGAAGCTAATGAGTTTCGTTTAGTTGATCCTACCGATGATTCAAATACGACAACGGTACAATTTTACGATCGAAAAAGTTATCTAAATCCTTGCTTAGATTCATCTAAACGTTTTGTCGATAAAGTGATTACTGAAATTGCAAAAATGCATAACGAAGCCGGGCAACCACTCACCGTTTGGCATTTTGGTGGTGATGAGGCGAAAAACATTCGCTTAGGTAATGGCTATCAAGACCTCCATGCTGCGACCAAAGTTGAGGGTAAAGGGTTAGTTGATCAAAGCGTTGAAGATCATCCTTGGGCAAAATCGCAAGCTTGTCAAACACTGGTTAAACAAGGGGTGATTAAAGATATTGAGTATCTACCTAGCTATTTTGCAATTCAAGCCAGTAAGATTATTAAAGACCATGGCATCAATCACATGCAGGCATGGCAAGACGGCGTAAAACATGCCGATAATGCTAAAGCGTTTGCTGTCGATAAAGTAACAGTCAACTTTTGGGATGCGCTCTATTGGGGAGGATATGATTCAGCCAGTGAATGGACAAACAAAGGCTATCAGATGATTATCTCAAATCCGGATTATGTTTATCTTGATTTCCCGTATGAAGTCAATCCGCAAGAGAGTGGCTATTATTGGGGTACCCGTTTTAATGATGAACGCAAAATGTTTAGCTTTGCGCCAAATAATTTACCGCAAAACGCCGAAACCTCAACCGATCGTGACGGTAATGTATTTAGCGCCAAAGGTACTTTGAATTGGACAGGCAGTTATGGCTTGTCAGCACAGTTATGGAGTGAAATTGTTCGCACGGATGCGCAAATGGAATACATGATGTACCCTAGACTGTTAGCAGTAGCGGAACGAGCTTGGCATAAAGCCGATTGGGAAACGGATTATCAAAAAGATCGTGAATATGAACAAGGAAAAACGCACTATGTAGACCAACAAAAGTTACTTGATGACTGGACTCGTTTTGCTAATGTAGTTGGGCAAAAAGCGTTATCTAAGCTCGATCTTGCTGCAATTGATTATCGCTTACCACTACCCGGTGCAAAAATTGAAAATGGCCAGCTAACCGCTAACATTGTTTTCCCGGGTTTGCATATTCAATACTCTAACGATGACGGCAAAACCTGGCACCGTTACACTACGCCGGTGGCAATTAATAAGGGAGAGACAATTGTTGTTCGCAGTGTTTCGCCAAATCAAAAAAGAACAAGTCGGGTAGAACAAGTGAAATAATCCATTAAATACTCAATTCTTATCCGTTAATCAAACGGATAAGAATTTGTTTGGATTAAATAAAATTAGTTGAGTTGTTTTGATTTAATCAAAGGGGCTGATAACTGCCGATAGGAATTAGTGCAGTGTTTCTTCTTCAAATATGTCATCAAATATCTCATCACTGCCGTCTTCAAAATAAGTTCCCCACCCGTCATAATGTACGCCAAATTGATTTGCCAAAGTAACAATTTGTTCAATCTGCGCATTAATTAATTTAGCATCTAGTGGACATTCGGCAACAATATCAAAGCCAATAATCGCATTGCCTGCATCATCAATATCTTCATCTGGGTCGGTTGCTTCATAGCCTAGTTTGTAGGCTTCAACTGCAACTTTTTCAAGTTTATCAAAATGTTGTGATGAGATATGGTGTTCAATAATATAAAGCGCATGAGGATCGCTACCGTCTTGTAATAGGTTTTCAATAATTTCCAGAGTATTTTGTTGAGCAAGAAGAATTTGATCTTTCATAATTTACCTTTTAGTGGTCACGCAAATTGTGTGGTATATTACACGTTTAAAAATTATTTTCGAGAAAAAAGTGTGATCGTCGATTTACATTCTCATACTACCGCATCAGACGGTATTTTAACACCGAGTGAGCTTGTCAAAAGAGCGGCTGAAAACAAGATCGATCTTTTAGCCATTACCGATCATGATACGGTCAAAGGCTTGCCCGAGGCAAGAGCGACGATTGAAAATGAACATTTACCGGTCAAATTAGTTTGTGGTGTTGAAATATCAACCGCATGGAAACATAACGAAATCCATATTGTGGGTCTAAATGTTGATATCGATAATCCACAGTTATTAGCGTTACTATCATCACAAGAGCAAGGGCGGATTAGCCGAGCGCATGCAATTAGCGAGAAGTTGGCTAAAGTTAGTATTGAAAACGCTTACCAACAAGCGCAACAATTTGCTAAAGGGGATATTGTATCACGAGCACATTTTGCCCGCTTTTTAGTGGCAAATGGTCATGTTAAAGATATTAAACGTGCATTCAAACGCTATTTAGGTAAAGGTGGTTATGCCTATGTGCCTGCGCAGTGGTGTAGTATTGCTCATGCCGTCGAAGCGATTCATACCGCAGGTGGGCAGGCTGTGTTAGCGCACCCGACTCGTTACGATTTAACGTTAACCAAATTAAAATTATTAATTCAAGATTTTAAAGATTGTGGCGGTGATGCGCTTGAAGTTTCGCAAAGCCGACAAACGCAAGATGATTTACAACGTTTAGCTAAATTAGCCAATGAGTTTGAATTACTGGCGTCACAAGGCTCCGATTTTCATGATTTGGTTAATTATCTTGATTTGGGTAAAACAACGCCATTACCCGATAGTATTACCCCGATATGGCATAATTGGGAAATTTAGTATCAAGTAGAAATGAAGCCGATTTTAGTTATGTGTTAAAGCGATAGTGTCGCTGTAATCTTGAGCACTAAAATCCGATGTTAAATTTATCAACATAGAAGAACATTATGAGCCAAACTTTTTATATTCACCCTGATAATCCACAAACACGTCTGTTAGATCAAGTTGTCAAAATATTAAACGACGGCGGTGTGATTGCCTTTCCTACTGATTCGGGATATTCGCTTGGTTGTTTACTCGATAATAAATATGGCGTTGATCGTATTTGTCAGATTCGCAATCTTGATAAGCATCACAACTTTACCTTAATGTGTCGTGATCTCTCTGAGCTTTCTTCTTATGCCTTTGTCGATAATACAACATTTCGCTTATTAAAGAATAATACACCGGGTAAATATGTATTTATTTTACCGGCAAGTAAAGAAGTGCCACGCCGCTTAATGAACGAAAAGCGTAAAACCATTGGCTTACGCATTCCTGATAATAAAATAGATTTAGCGCTTCTCGAATTATTAGGTCAGCCCTTAATGACTACCACCTTAATTTTACCTAATGATGAAGAAGCACAATCCGATCCGGACGAGATTGAAGATAAAATTGGTCATCAACTTGATGCCATTGTTCATGGTGGTTATATTAGCGAACAACCCACCACAGTGATTGATCTTACTCATGATTATCCTGATATAGTTCGACAAGGTAGCGGTGATACCGCACCTTTTATATAAATAAAATTAATAAATTAATATAGGAAAACAAAATGAAAAAAGTCATGGCATTTATTTTTATAATCAGTATTGGAATATTAATATTGGTAGCGCGTCAATCGATAAAACAGATAGATTTTATTAATTCTTCAGTCAGTGCTACAGGCACCATTGTTGATTTTGAAGAGTCGTATTCAAAAGATTCTGATGGCAACCGATCAGTTTCTTATTTTCCTATCTTTCAATTTGTTGATAATCAAGAACAAGTTAGAAAGGTGAAATCAAATGTTGGTAGTAATCCTCCCGCCTATGAGAAAGGCGATGAGATTGAAATTTTATATGATCCGTTAAATTCGAATCATGCAAAAATTAATACTTTCTTCTCAATGTGGCTTGGCGAAATGATTTTTGGAATCATTGGCATCCTACTATTTTTAATTAGTATTAGTTATTTTTATTATCAATTTAAGAAAAATAAATTAAAACGTCAGATGCTGACAAGTGGCCGACAAATTGAAGCGAAGATAAATACGGTTGAACAAAACACCGCATTATCTGTTCGAGGTCGCTCGCCGTATATCATTTACTGTCAATGGCAAGACAGTATAACATCAAATCATGTCTATCTTTTTGAAAGCGAAAATATTTGGTTTGATCCTAGTCCTTTCATTGATAAAGAGACAATAACTGTCTATATTGATGAAGCAAATCCAAAACGTTATTATGTCGATATTAGTTTTTTACCTAAGGTAAAATAAATCATCATTAAATAAAGATACCTGTGAAGGTAGCGAGGCAAAATGAAAAAATTGAATTCTGAAAAATTACAAAAAGTGTTAGCCAATTTAGGCAATGGCTCTCGTCGTGAGATTGAAGCCATGATTAGTGCAGGTAAAATCAGTGTTGACGGTAAAATAGCCACTTTAGGTGACCGTGTTGATGTCAATACTAACCCTAAGATTCGAATCAATGGCCACTTAATTCAACTGAGAAGTAAAGAAAAAGAGGTCTGTCGGGTTTTAGCCTACTATAAGCCTGAAGGGGAAATCTGTTCCCGAAATGATCCACAAGGTCGGGCAACGGTATTTGAACATTTGCCTCGTTTAAAAAATGCACGTTGGGTTAATATTGGCAGGCTTGATATTAATACCTCTGGTTTATTACTGTTTACCACCGACGGCGAACTTGCCAACCGACTTATGCATCCAAGGCATGAGATCGAGCGTGAATATGCGGTAAGAGTTTTTGGTAATGTGACCGATCAACAGCTCAATCAATTGCGTAAAGGTGTACAACTGGAAGACGGTCCGGCGGCATTTAAATCGATTAAAGCACAAGGTGGCGACGGTTTAAATCAGTGGTTTAATGTTGTTATAACCGAAGGTCGTAATCGAGAAGTTCGTAGAATGTGGGAAGCCATTGAGGTACAAGTTAGCCGTTTGCTTCGTATTCGCTATGGTAATATTACATTACCTAAAGGACTTTCACGAGGCACTTGGATAGAACTCGGTATTGATTCGGTTAACTATTTGCGTGATCTGGTCGGTTTGCAGGCCGAAGTGAAAAGTTTTACCAAAACTAACGCTTCATCAGATAAGCGAATCGTCAGACCAAAACGAGCAAGAGTTGACCGTTTAGCTAAATCACCACGTCAAGCAACCAGCAAAAAGCCTACACGTAAATAGATCGATCTTCTATTCCCAATAAACGCTGTGTTATTGGGGATAGCACATTTTTGTGTTAAAGCATTAAGACAATTGCCACTATTTTTATTAAACAGTGAATAACGCCTTAATGCTTTTTACAAGCACTACATGCTTTACAAGCACTACATGCTTTACAAGCACTATATGCTTTACACGCTCTACATGCACTACATGCACTACAAGCTCTATAAGCTCTAAAAGTTTTGCAAGCTCGACAAGGCTCGACGATCATATCAAGCAGAGCGCTTGTTATTGAGTATTTTAAAAACGATTAAAGCCCTAATACCATTCGCCCATTTTTGGTTGCCACATTCACTACGTTATCTAAATCAGTATAACGGCAGCCGGTTACCAATAGTTTGAGTTCTTCCCACATATTTCCGGTTGAAAAAGGAAGCATATAATCGCTAACGTTATCTGTGCCAATGGCAACCGGAATGCCTGCCGCTGCCAGCTCGTCAACCGGCGTTAGTGAGTTGCGAGTTGGTCCTTGCTCTTCACGGCGTGGGCTATCAATCCAGGCAAACGGGCAAGCAATAACCATCATTTTTGCTTCTTTCATTTTTTTATAGAGTTTTTGCCGATAGGCTAAGCTATGCGCAGTGATTGAGATACTGTGAATGGCAACAACTCTTCCATGCATACCGTGTTCAAGCGTTTTATCGGTCAGTTGCTCTGTTTCAATCTCATCGGATGAGTTAAATTGGTCAACATGAACATGTACCATTTTGCCCAGTGATTTACCTGTTTGCATGAGCACATCAAGATGAACAAGTCCCATACCTTCACCATGGTCACGTTCATCACGGCGAGGTAATCCACCAATAATATCGACTAAATCAGCGCCTTTATCAAACCAATAGCGAGCTTCTTTATCAATCACGCCTTTGAGTGTTTGGTTCACTAACTTTATGGTGATGTCATTTTTATAGGTTTCACGGGCTCGTAATGCGCCTTTAATTGCTCTTTCTTGAGCGATAGGATCGATGTCAACAAACGATCCCATGGCACTGACACCTTGTTCAATCATTCGTTCAACTGCCATGCTAAAATGACGGTAGTAATCATCTTCACTCATGGCGGCTTTAACTTTATCTAAGGTATCCCATTTTTCAATTAATGATTGTTTTTGATACACATCAAAGCTGTCAACGTTAATCGTAAAAGCTCGGTCAGCATGCATATGAGCATTAACCCAACCACCATTTTGCTTAATTTTGTTCATTAAAAATGCTTTTAAACTTTGATCTCGACTGGTTAATAACATTTTTTTATTATCTGTCATAATGTGCCTCTACGATGAAATGACTTAAACAAGTGTTACTGATAAGATGAAAAAAAGACAAAAAAAATCCCCCAAAAAGGAGGATATAAAAGGTGCTTAAAAGTTTATTGTTAAGGATAACTAAATTGTGATTTGTCATGGTTTGTTACGCTTTTACCTATGCAATAAATTGCAAGAATTCTAACCAAATCACGGGTAATAGCAAGTGTTATAATTATAAAAATATTTAAATAAATGATATAGTTAAAGTATTATTTTTTAGATTTTTACGGTGAGGAATCAAATTTTAATCAACTCTTATCGGTAATGAAACCGATAAAAATAGTTAACTCATTATGATATCGAGTGATTTTGTGTCGCAAAATTGAGACAAAGCAAAGAAGCGTGGCAAAATAGGTTTAATTTAATAGTTCTACTTTAATTGTTCTTGAATCACTTCTTCCCAGGTCGTCAAGTACAAGTACTTTAAACGATCCACTTTGGGTTGGTATCCAGCTTAGTGATGTGTGTGGCTCAGATTGCCCAATGAAGGTATCATTAACAAACCAATAGAGTGTTTTAACATCACCGTCACTATTGGCTGTGAAACTAATTCGCTCACTTTTTTGCTTACTTTGTCTAAACTGATAAACGACATTTTTAAGCGGTGAAGTTATTTTAGGGGGTTCGCCATTTAGACTTTGCACCGTCTGGCAATGTTGGGTTGTCGGTGGCGTTTTTTTCGGTAATCCGGCTTTTGCAAAAATAGCGGCTAAATCTGAAGGCCAAAATTCAAAAACTTCAATATGCGAATTTTCCATATCATAAGGCGGGCAGACCGCTTTGCCAGTTTGATTATCAACCCTTACTGGTCTGAAAATGGTATCGGGTTTAATCGGTGATACGCCTGGAATAAACCATGTTTTACCTTTTGCTTTACACCATTGGGTCATTAAGTTACCACTGGTTAAACAAATATCGACACGCTTCAAATTTGGCGGTATACGGTGCTTTTCTTTGCGTATATTAGGATAATAGGCATTGATGCTGTCAACAATATTAAAAAATAGTGGGGTTGCTGCATCAATTCCAACAAAGGCATTGTTACCTTGATTATTAAAATTGCCTAACCATACTACCATGGCATAATGACCAAAATTGCCGGCAGTCCAAGCATCACGGAATCCCCACGAGGTGCCGGTCTTCCACGCAACCGGAATCATTTTCTTTTGCATTTTGCTCAGTATATCTTGTGGGCGAGTATTTTTTTTCAGCATATCAAGCGTCATAAATGCGGCTTCTTCACTTAACTGTCGTTCTGGCTCCACTTGATTATCGTGTTTAATAAATTTTAATGGTTGCCAGTTACCACCGTTGTCCAACATTGCATATAAGCTCACTAACTCTTGAGCAGTTATCTCGCCACCACCCAACACCAAAGCTAAGCCATAATGCGCTTCATCAGCTAAATTTTGTATATGCGTATTAACTAAAAATTCATAAAAAGAGGGTTTTTTTAATTTTTGCGCAATAGCCACAGCGGGGATATTGCGGCTGTGAATTAAAGCATCAGTTGCAGAAATTGGGCCTCGAAAGTTACGGTCGAAGTTTTCCGGAGTATAGGCACCAAAATTGGTTGCGACATCTTTAAGGATTGTTTGAGGATGCAATAAACCTTGATCGATACCAAGTGCGTAGATAAATGGTTTTAGCGTTGAACCGGGTGACCGTTTGGCATTCGTTCCGTTAACTTGCCCTTCAATGGCTTGATTAAAATAGTCAGCAGACCCGATCAGCGCTTTAATTTCCATTGATTGGGTATCAACTAATATAACAGCTGCATTATTGATGCCTTTTATGCTGTTTCGTTCAATAAATGCTTCAACCTGTGTGGTGATAATTTTTTGTAATTGGCTATCTAATGTGGTGTGAACTTCCAGATCATTACTGACATGGTCTTGCATGATTTGATTAACAAAGTGAGGCGCGACAAATGGTAGTTTTTCCGGTTGGCGTAAAACCAATTTTTGATCGAAAAGTGCAGCGATATTACTATCAACCGGGTATTTTTCTTGCCAACGTTGAAAAAGCATGTTTCTTGCTTTAATCAGTGCCGGGCCAGCTATGCCGGTTTTGCGATCAGTTCGATAGGTCGGTGATTGCGGTAACACAACTAACGTTAAGGCTTCCGGTAGATTGACTTCTGAAGGCGGTTTATTGAAATAAATTAATGATGCCGCCCCGATACTTTCAATATTTCGTCCAAACGGTGCATAGTTGAGATAAGCTTCTAAAATATCATGTTTGGAATACATTAATTCTAGCTGGATAGCTCTGGCAATTTGGGTGAGTTTTCCGCCTATCGTTTTGGTATTTAATCGCCAGTGCATGCGAGCCAGTTGCATGGTAATGGTTGATGCGCCTTGTCGATTCCCGCCGCTCACGAACGTTTGCCAAAATGCTCGGCTCAAGCTAAATGGATTAAAGCCGGTATGATAATAAAACCATTGGTCTTCATGCAGTAATAAGCCATTAATAATATCTGGCGATATCTCTTCAAGCGGTGTCCAAAGCCGATACCGGTCATCGTCGGCTAAAGTCATTCTGATTAATTGATTGTTATCATCGTAAAAACGTTTAGAAAAAGAGAGAGATTCGGATAGAGGAGGATGAGGAAATAAGCGAATTGCAACGAGTGTTAGCAAGATTAATACAATTGCCATTAATTTATTTTGTTGCCGAACAATAAATCCAATCATTTTATCTTGCTGTCTAATTGTTACTCAAGGAATAGGGATCAATTACCACCGATATTATATCGGTGGTAAGGAGTATTACATTTTTTCAACGGTTTTAATGCCTAACATATCAAGTCCCGTTTTAAGGGTTTTTGCTGTTAATGAAGCCAGTTTTAAACGGCTGGTTTTTAGACTTTCATTTTCAGCAGATAAGATTGGGCAGTGTTCATAAAAACTAGAAAATAGTGTAGCAATATCGTACAAATAAGCACACAGCACATGTGGTGTGCCTTCATTAGCAACGGTTGATATCGTTTCATCAAATTGGATTAAGCGGGTAGCTAATGCACGCTCTTTATCCGTTTCAAGACTGATAGTACCGGTTAAGCTATCTTCATTAATGTTTGATTTTCTGAAGATTGATAGTACACGAGTGTAAGCATATTGTAAATAGGGTGCGGTGTTGCCTTCAAACGACAGCATATTGTCCCAATCAAATACATAATCGGTTGTGCGGTTTTTTGATAGATCGGCATATTTAACCGCACCGATAGCAACAGCATCAACCACTTGCGCCAGCTCTTGTTCGGTCAACTGTGGATTTTTACTGCGAATTAAAACGGTTGCACGTTCTGTCGCTTCATCAAGCAGATCATTTAATTTAACTGTATCGCCCGAACGAGTTTTAAATGGTTTTCCGTCTTTACCTAACATCATACCAAACATATGATGTTCAAGTTTTAGTGATTCCGGGACATATTTAGCTTTGTGTACAATTGCCCAAACTTGTTCAAGGTGTTGGTGTTGACGTGAATCGGTATAATAGAGTATACGGTCAGCATGCAATGTTTCGTAACGGTATTTGACACAAGCAATATCGGTTGTAGCATACAGGTAGCCGCCATCACGTTTTTGGATGATGACACCCATTGGCTCGCCTTCTTTGTTTTTATATTCATCTAAAAAGACAACGATTGCCCCGTCACTTTCAACCGCCAGTTTTTTATGTCTTAAATCAGCCACAATACCCGGTAGCATGCTGTTATAGATGCTTTCCCCCATGGTATCTTCTAATGATAGTGTGACATTAAGACGTTTATAGGTTGCGATATTTTGTGTCATAGTGATATCAACAAGTTTTCGCCACATTTCTCGGCAATACTCATCACCACCTTGTAATTTAACCACGTAATTACGGGCTTTTTCAGCAAATGCTTGGTCTTCGTCATAGTGTTTTTTAGCGGCACGATAAAATGATTCTAAATCTGACAAATCCATATCATTGGCATGCTCATTTTGCATCTTTTCAAGGTAAGCAATAAGCATACCGAATTGCGTGCCCCAATCACCGACATGGTTGGCTCGTATAACATTATGACCTAGAAAACTTAATACTCTGACAGTGGCATCACCAATAATCGTTGAACGTAAATGTCCTACATGCATCTCTTTGGCGACATTCGGTGCTGAATAGTCAACAACTATCGTTTGTGGTTTAGCCGGTAAAGTAATATTCAATTTATCACTACTTAAAGCAATTTCATTTTGTTGCGCAATCCAGCTATTTTTTAAAAAGATATTAATAAAGCCAGGGCCGGCAATCTCAACTTTATCAGCGATATCGTTGATATCAAGATGTTGCAATACTTTTTCAGCAAGCTCTCTTGGTGGCATGCCTAACTTTTTAGCGGCAGACATAATGCCATTAGCTTGATAATCACCAAATTGTACTTTAGCAGATTGTTTGATTAGCGCGTCGCTGTTTTTATCGGCGCCTGCCATAATCATTGCTTGTGAAATGCGTTGCATTAATAATTGTTGAATATTCACACTAAACCTAATTGATTGTAATAAAATGCCCAATATAATACTGGTAAATTGATAAATTGTCACTGTGGGATTAGTTAAGGACAAGTAAATACAGCGTGTTTGTATAAGATAAAATTATTGTAAATTAGCGTGACATAGATTACTTTATGTTCAAAATAAATTGCATAAATAAAGAGAGTGATAAATGTTCCAAAAATTTGTTAAATGGAGTGTAATTGTCAATATATTTTTATTTTTTTCTGCTTTAGTCTTTGCTCAAGCCCCCGACACTGTGCCAAACCTAAAACTCCCCATAACTTCTTCACAATTTATAAAATACTATAAAAAAGATAATGATGGTTACGCTATCTTTTTGGACAAGTATTCAAAACTCACTCAACTCTTGAATGAGCAAGAAATCAATTTTCCGATTAAAAATGAGTCTTTTGGATATGATCGATTTACACAAGATATCCGCTATTACGTAGTAGGTGGCTTTGTTCAGGATAATTATCTCTATAAAGTGATAATTTACAATGGTTATGGTGAAGCTGATACCCAGATGTTAAATATTCAACTAAATAGTTACGATGAACAAGGTAAATTGATTGATGCTTTGCTTTTAGATAGTCAATATCGCTATGAAGATGTTAGTAGTTTTAATCAATTTTCTGTCAATGAAGATTTAACAATAAACCTAAAACAGTTTGTGACTTACTATTATGATGAGGACTATGAATATATAGATCCTAAGCCGGAATTTTATAAAGAACAGGTATATCAGATTAATCAAGGGCAATTTAAGTTAGTCTCTTCCAAAATGGCAGAGAAATTTGAATGGCAACAGTGAAGGGTAACTATTTACAATTAAACCTTGAGCCTCTAAACTAATATCGTTCTCAACGGGGTGCCGAGTTGGGCTGAGAATGTTAACTTGCTAACATAACCCGTCGAACCTGAACTGGATCATGCCAGCGGAGGGATTTGAGTTATAATATCTGCTCAAACCTTTTGTCTTTTACTTACTATTTTGGAGGCAAAATGTTTCGTCACAATCTGTTATTGTCTATTGTTTTTCCTTTATTGTGCTTTGCCGGCGCTGTCTTTGCTGAGCAGCCAACTTTAACCGTCTATAGTTATAACTCTTTTATGTCACAGTGGGGTCCTGGTGAAGCGATCAAAAAAGGTTTTGAGGCGCAGTGTGATTGTCAACTTGATGTGATAACATTGGGAGACGGTGTATCGATTTTAAATCGTATTCGGCTTGAAGGTGATAAAACCAATGCTGATGTGATTTTGGGGTTAGATAACAATCTGATAGAACAAGCTAAACTTGCCGATATCATTATACCTCATCAAATTGAGAAACCGGATAACTTAAATACCGATTGGTGGAATGAAGATTTTATGCCTTATGATTATGGTTATTTTGCCTTTATTTATAATAAAGAGAAAATAAAAAATCCACCTCAATCTTTACATCAATTAGTTGATAACAAGCCAAATTGGAAAATTATCTATCAAGATCCCAGAACCAGTACACCCGGTTTAGGATTGCTTTTTTGGATGAAGAAAGTTTATGATGACGATGCCGCTACAGCGTGGCAAAAAATAGCGAAAAATACCGTTACAGTAACCAAAGGTTGGAGCGAGTCTTACAATATGTTTTTGAAAGGCGAAGCTGATTTTGTGTTGAGTTATAACACTTCACCGGTTGCACATATTTTAAATGATAACGATTATCGCTATGTAGCGGCCATTTTTGATGAAGGACATTATCGTCAAGTTGAGGTAGCCGGTATTATCAAATATAGCCAAGAAGTTCCATTGGCTCGCCAATTTTTAAAATATCTATTAACGCCACAAGTGCAACGTTTATTTGCTGAAAAAAATGTGATGTATCCAATTATCAAAACTGATTTACCACCGGCTTTTGAGCAAATTAAACCGATAGACAAGCCGCTGGAATTTGATGCAGAACAAGTTAGCAAGCATCAAAAAGCGTGGATTCGTGAATGGCAATCAGCGGTGATCAAATAAAACGGTTAATTTGATGTTTAAATTAAAACCGCTAATGGCAGGTATTGGCGCCGCTAGTTTTATTTTTATGGTATTAGCAACGGCGCTTTTTGCACTAGTTCGCTTTGCCATAGAGTCTGATAATTTAACTGTCTATTTTGATAGTTATTTATTACATATTCTAGCAATAACGTTTTATCAATCACTGTTATCGACTGTTTTATCTATCGGCTTTGCATTATTAATGGCGAAAGCTTTATCAATGGTTGATTTTAAAGGCAAAGCACTGCTATTAAAGCTGATGCCGATCACCTTTATTTTACCAACACTAGTGGTTGTTACCGGACTATTGTCGGTATATGGCAAGCAGGGTCTAATATCGGTTTTTTTTCAGTCTCTTAATTTACCTTATTCGCTGTCGATTTATGGGTTACAGGGTATTTTATTGGCGCATGTTTTTTTGAATTTTCCCTATGCCTGCTGTTTATTTTATCGAACGTTAATAAGTGTGCCGGTCGAACATAAACAGTTAGCAGCGCAGCTTAATTTTTCTCATTTTGCCTTTGTTAAACTGATTGAATGGCCTTTGTTGCGCCGGCAAATCTTACCTATGGCAGCATTAATTTTTATGCTTTGTTTTTCCAGTTTTGCCGTTGTGCTTGCGCTGGGTGGGGGACCAAAGTTTACCACAATTGAAGTGGCAATCTATCAATCTATTCGTGATTTTGACATTATGCAAGCGGTTGTGCTTTCAGCGTTGCAGATTGTGTGCTGTGTAACTTTTATTTTGTTGATGCAAAAATTGAATCAACAAAAGAAACTTAGCATAAAATTTGTTAAAGCCGATTATCAACTCGCCATACCGGGTTATTTAGGTTTTTTATGTAGAATCATCATTTGGGTAGGTGTGCTATTTATTTTCCTTCCGATGCTGACGGTATTGGTTGAAGGGATTTATTATTTTCGCTTATCTGCGATTAATCAATCTTTTCTATCAGCGTTAATGTACTCCATTTTGATTGCTTTAGGCTCAGCGATGATTGCTATGTTGTTAGGCTTGTCGCTACTTTGGACGAATAGCCGTTTACTTATTTTCCAGCAGACAAATTTGAGTAATTATTTAATGATGATCGGCTCGTTAATTTTGGTTATTCCCAGTATGGTTTTAGCATCGGGGCTTTTTTTACTGCTATTTCGTTACGCCGATAATAAGCTGTTTATTTGTCTGTTGGTTATGCTTTGTAATGGGCTTATGGCATTACCTTTTGTGCTTAAAAATCTTGCCGCACCCATGTATGATGTTACTTTGCGTTACTGGCAGCTTAGCCAATCGCTCAATATTACCGGTTTAAAGCATTTTTATTTAATCGAATTTAAAGCATTAAAAAAATTGATTATGATGAGTTTTGCATTTTCGATGATTTTATCGTTGGGCGATTTTGGTGTGATTGCGTTGTTTGGTGGGCAATCGGTGATCACATTACCTTATTATTTATACGAGCAAATATCACATTATTATTATCATGATAGTATGGTTACTGCTGCTTTTCTATTAATCTTATCTTTAAGTATATTGGTTGTGATAGATGATGATCGAACTTAACCAAATCAGTTATCAGCACGATGATTTCAAAACCTATTTTGACTTCAACATCGCCGCTAAAGAGCGGGTGATTGTCGTTGGTCCTAGTGGCGCAGGTAAAAGTACGCTGTTAAATCTTATTGCCGGCTTTGTTTATCCTCAATGTGGAAATATCATTCTTAATCAGCAAAATGTTACCCATTTGCCACCGAGCGAACGTCCGACATCTATGCTATTTCAGCATAATAATTTATTTAGCCATTTAACCATTGAACAAAATATTGCATTAGGCATCAAACCCTCTTTAAAATTGAGTGCTAATGAGCAGTCGTTGATAGGTCATATACTCGAGCAAATTGGGCTTAAAGGGTTTGCCGGGCGTTTTCCTGAACAGCTTTCCGGTGGTCAGTCACAACGTGTGGCGCTTGCCCGATGTTTGATTCAACATCGTCCTATTTTACTATTAGATGAGCCTTTTTCGGCGTTAGATCAAGCGCTGCGATTTGAGATGTTAGCGCTGATAGATCAGATCTGTAATCAATATGGTCTGACTTTGATGATGGTGTCACATTATCTGGATGAATCTCTAAGCTATTTTTCACGCTGTTTGGTTGTTGATAATGGGCAAATTATCTTTAATGATCATCCCGAAAAGTTGAAACTTTCTGAAAATCAGCATATAGCTAAAATATTAGGCTTAAAGATTGGCTAAATTGGTGGCATTGGCCAATAGTGCTAATAGCAAATTTTAAATAGATGAATATTGCCAGTTTGACTGAGATTTTTAATTAAAGGAACAAATGGTTTAGTGGTTGTTATCAAAATCCTACTGCATCGACTCGTTAACTAGAAAGTTTGGCTTTTTTCAGTCAATCCCTTTATTGATACCCGCCTGTTAACTTATTTTTTTAGCAAAGACTGCTGCATAAATTGCGCCTATTGCGCCTTTAAGGTTTTATTAATTTAGGCTAGATAAAGTGTTATCACCTATTATTTAATATTGTTAGATATTCATGCAAAAGTTAAAAGACAACCAAAAATTTAGCTGGTCTGCACTTATTTTTGTTATTCTATTTTTTTGTTACTTTTCCTGTGCGTTACAACTTTATATTGTGTTATCGGGTCATTCGAATTTAATTGGGTTACGTGATGCGATAATTTATAGTTTAATTTGGCTGATACCAGTTCTGCTGTTTCCAAATCATACCCGGAAAATTGCCGCCGTTTATGGACTGGTTATTGGCGCTTTGTCGCTTATCTCCATTGGTTACTTTGTGATTTATCGTCAAGAGTTTTCACAAAGTGTCTTTTTCGTTATGGCTGAATCAAACTACAATGAATCTCATGAATTTATTCAACAATATTTTAGCTTTAAGTTATTAGCAGTATTAGTGATTTATATTTTAATCGGTATTTATCTTTGGCGAAAAGTAAAACCGATTTATGTTAAAAATTCGACCAAGTGGATCTGCTCGCTGTTAATTATCACTTATGCTTTAATGCCGTTATTTATTAGTATGGCAGTTAAAAAGACTTCATTTGAAAAAGCTACAGCGCACTTAATGTCTCGCATGGAAACAACCGTGCCATGGCAACTTTTAAATAGCTATTTAGCCTATCGTTCGCAATTAACTAATATGGAAAATATTTTGAATCATTTGCAAACGCTGCCTGCTTTTGAAAATTTAAAAGATGCTAATGGTGATACACCAAGAACATTGGTGCTGGTCATTGGTGAGTCAACGTCTCGTCAACGTATGGGCATTTACGGTTATGACAGGCCGACAACACCACAAATAGAGCAATTTAAAAAAGAGAATCCGGAATTTTTGGTTTTCAATGACGTGGTATCATCAAGACCTTATACCATTGAGATATTGCAACAAGCTTTAACCTTTGCTGATGAACAGCATCCGGATCTCTATTTGAAAAAACCGTCGTTAATACATTTAATGAAACAGGCTGGTTATAAAACTTTTTGGATAACTAACCAGCAAACTATGACCAAACGCAATACAATGCTAACTATGTTTTCTAAGCAGGCCGATGAACAGTTTTATATGAATAACGATCGTAATCAAAGTTCAAGACAATATGACTCATCCGTTTTCGAACCCTTTAGAGAAGTGTTAAACGATCCGGCGCAGAAGAAATTTATTGTTATACACTTGCTTGGTACCCATATGAAATATTCCTTGCGTTATCCTAAAGATGAACAGTGGAATTACTTTAAAGATAAAGACAAAATAGCATTTAAGATTGATGATGAAAAGTTAGACTATTATAACAGTTATGATAATGCGATCAGATATAACGATTATGTCACAACCACACTTTTTAACTTGTTTAAAAATAGTCAAGAAAACGGTTTTATGTTGTATTTTTCTGATCATGGGGAAGATGTTTACCAATCACCGCCACATGATGTGTTAGGGCGCAATGAAAAAGCACCAACCCAAACAATGTATACGGTACCATTTATGCTTTGGCAATCGCCTAAGTGGCGAGCAAGTCATCCTAATAATTATCAATCCTATGTAGAGCGTAAATTTAGTACTCAAGATTTGATTCACACATGGTCTGATTTAGCCGGTTTGAGTTATGATTCATACCAGCCGGAAAAAAGTATAGTGAACCCTAATTTTCATCAATCGATCCGCTGGATTGGCGATCCGTATGATAAAAATGGACTCATTGATTTCGATAAGTTGCTTAAGTAATTTTTTAGCGGTTTGCACAAGTTTTTAAGGTATGATATTGTATATTTATACAGTTATATTACCGATCTAGTTAAAAAGCCATTATGCGAAAAATTATTCATGTCGACATGGATTGTTTTTATGCCGCCGTTGAAATGCGAGATAATCCCCGTTACCGTAATATGCCAATTGCGGTAGGGGGTGATCCGCGTAAACGTGGCGTAGTTGCCACCGCAAATTATCAGGCTCGGCAATTTGGTATTCATAGTGCCATGTCAATGGCACAAGCGGTTAAGTTATGCCCTAATCTTAAGGTGATACCGGGCAGACACGCTGTTTATAAAGAGGTATCAAATCAAATTCATCAAATTTTCCAGCGTTATACCAAAGCTATTGAAACACTATCGCTCGATGAGGCCTATTTAGATGTTACCGATTGTAAGTTATGCCAAGGGTCGGCGACCTTAATTGCGCAAGATATTCGTCAAACGATTTACAATGAGCTTGAACTTACCGCATCAGCGGGAGTGGCTCCGCTGAAATTCTTAGCCAAAATTGCTTCCGACATGAATAAACCTAACGGACAATATGTGATTACACCCGATGCGGTAAATAGTTTTATTCAGCAATTACCGTTGAAAAAAATTCCTGGTGTCGGCAAAGTGACTGAAAAGAAATTGACTGAGCTAGGACTTTATACCTGTAAAGATGTGCTCAATTATGATTTAAACAAACTACTTAATCAATTTGGTAAATTTGGTCGAATCTTATATGAACGCTGTCAAGGTATTGATGAACGAGAAGTGTGTAATGATCGGCAACGAAAATCAGTTGGGGTTGAGCGTACGTTGGTTAACGATATTCATAGTTGGGAAGAGTGCCTTATGCAGTTTGATCCTTTGTTTGATGAACTTGAAAAAAGATTAAGCAAAGTACGTTCTGATTTATCAATAGCCAGACAAGGGGTAAAATTCAAGTTTGATGATTTTCAGCTGACTACTCAAGAGCATGTGTGGTCAAAACTCGATAAACAGGATTTGATTGAACAGGCTTATAAAGTTTGGCATGAACGCAGACAAGATCGGGGTGTGCGCCTTATCGGTTTTCATGTCACGCTTATCGATCCACAACTGGATAAACAATTGATTTTTAATTTTTGATTTTTGCTTAAGCAAAATTATCAAGCCTAAATAGAAGCCCAATTAATGGTTACCAATAAAAGTAGGGGAGTGTTTAATCAAACCGCTCCCCTTTATTTTAAATTGAGCGATAGCCTAAAAGCTTACTTTAAGCATTGACCATTAGTGCTAATGACGTGTTTATACCATTCAAATGAATCTTTTTTATAACGTTTCATGCTACCGTTTCCTTCGTTATCTCGGTCAACATAGATGACGCCATACCGTTTTTTCATTTCACCAGTGGTAAACGACACAACATCGATAATCCCCCATGCGGTATAACCCATAATATCAACGCCATCATAATCAATCGCTTTTAACATCGCCTTAATATGTGCGCCTAAGTATTCAATTCTTGGTTTATCATGAATTTGGTTACCATTCTCTAATTCATCAATGGCACCAAAACCATTTTCGACAATAAATAACGGTAGCTGATAGCGATCATATAAGCGATTTAAGGTATAACGTAATCCCTCAGGGTCAATCGGCCAACCCCAATCACTACTTTTAATATAAGGATTTTCAACCGCATTTGGTAATGCACCATTGACGATGTTATCGCGATTGTCGTTTTTCACATCCGCTTTAACTACTGTTGACATATAGTAACTAAAACCAATGTAATCGACGGTACCTTGTTTTAACAGTGCCAAATCGTCGGCTGTGATATCAAGTTTATACCCCTCACGTTCAAACTCTTTAAGCGCATAAGCCGGATAATAACCACGTACATGCACATCAGGGAAGAAGAAGCGTTGATGCATAGCGATTTCCGATGCCATCATATCCTCAGGATTACAAGAATATGGGTAAATAGGCACATGAGAAATCATACAACCAATTTGGAAATCCGGATTAATTTTTTTACCGGCGATTACCGCTTTCGCACTAGCTAATAGCTCATAGTGTGCGACTTGATAAAGGACTTCTTGTGGATTTTCACCCGGTTTGACTTGTACCCCGGAATTAGTCCAAAAGAAGATCGGATTACTGGTATCCATTTGGTTATTGATCTCATTGAATGTCATCCAGTATTTAACTTTATTTTTGTATCGTTCAAAACAAGCGATCGCAAATCGTTCAAAAAATTCTACCGTTTTACGATTACGGAAACCACCATAATGGCGAGCAATGTGTAATGGCATCTCAAAATGAGAAAGTGTTATCACCGGTTCAATTCCGTTAGCAATGAGTTCATCAAACACATTATCGTAAAAACGAAGGCCTTCTTCATTCGGCGTTAACTCATCTCCTTTAGGGAAAATACGTGTCCAAGCAATTGAAGTACGTAAACATTTTAAGCCTAATTCGGCAAACAACTTAATATCATCTTTATAATTATGATAAAAATCGATAGCAGTATGATTTGGATAAAATTTGTCTGCTTGAATATCTTGGGTAATTTGTCTAGGCACACCATGAGCACCAGCGGTCATAACATCAACAACGCTAGGACCTTTCCCGCCTTCGTTCCAGCCACCTTCGAATTGATGAGCGGCTAATGCACCGCCCCATAAAAATGGTTTTTGCTTCATATTTGTTGTTCCTTCTTATTGCTTAATTATAAATACGATATCTTCAGGGGTAACCGGTTTATTTTCCGTTAATGTGATCTGTTGATATTGATCGGTATTGACGATAATAATCGGTGTAATCAGTGGATAGCCTGCTTGTTTAATTTTGTCAGGATCGAAGCTGATAAGTAAATCCCCTTTATTGACTCTTTGGTTTAATGCTACATGGTAGCTAAATTCATTATTGGTTAAATTAACCGTATCAATTCCAACATGAATCAGCAATTCTACACCATTATCCAGTGTTAACCCGATAGCATGTTTAGAGCTTTCAAATACAGCGGTGACAATACCATTATCTGGTGCGTAAACATTGTTGTCAGTTGGCTCAATAGCAATACCTTCACCCATTAATTTTTGAGCAAAAGCTGGATCGGGTACTTCAGAGAGTGGTAAAGCACTGCCAGTCATAGGGCTTTGAATTTCAACTTCATCTAATATTACTTTAGGATTATCATTTTCAATGTTATTGGCACTACCTTTTTCGGTTTCATTGGTGCCTAAAAATTGCATTAATAATACAGGACCAAATAAGGCGATAGCTGATCCCAATAGGACGCCAGTGAAGGATCCGGTATGTTCCGGATTAATCGCATTCACAATTGTTAACGGTCCCGGTAAAGCGGCGTAAGTATAGTAATATGGTGAGAAGAATCCAGCAACAATTCCACCTAACGCACCACATAAACAACCGTAAATAAATGGTCGTTTAAAGCGTAAGTTTACCCCATAAATCGCCGGTTCTGTTATGCCAAATAAACCGGTAACAAATGCTGAAAGTGACACGCCCTTCATATCTTTGCTTCTGGTTTTTAGATAAAAACCTAATGCCGCGCCCACTTGACCAATAACGGCAATGGTTTGGAATGCTTGGAATGAGTCTTGACCATATTGATTAATGTTTTCGATGATAACTGGCGTAATCCCCCAATGCACACCAAAAATAACAAATACTTGCCATACAGCACCAATAAGACCACCGGCAATCGAAGGCGCTAAATTAACCACCCAGTTATAACCGCTGGCAATATAGTGCGCTGCACCGGCGGTAATTGGACCAATTGCTAGTAGTGTAAGAGGTACCATAACAACTAAACAGATTAGTGGCATTAATAGTGGTTTAATGATGCTATGTAAGCGAGGCTCTAAAGCTCTTTCTAAATAAGACAATAACCAAACTAAAAAAAGTGGAGGTAGGACAGTAGAAGTATAAGTAGTTTCAGATAATGCAATACCGAATAAATCAATTTCTTGTCCGGATTTGATTAGTGTGGCTAATTCAGCCCATGTTGGTGATAGCAGCGCCGCACAACAAGCAACGGCAATATAAATATTACAGCGGAAATGTTGAGAAGCGGTTATGGCAATAAAGATTGGTAAAAAGGCAAAAGGAGCCCATGATATAAAGTTTAAAACCTGACAAGTACCGGTTGTCTCAAACGCCGGGTATGCTAATTTAATTAAAATCAGGATCCCTTGCAATATACCGGCAGCGGCCAAAACATACACAAATGGTGCAAATACCGCTGACATGGTAGCAATGATGCGATTAAGTACGCTGGCTTGGTTTTCATTGGCGACTTTATTATCGGTGTTGATAAGTTGAATAAAGGCGTTATAAACTTTTTCTACATTTGTTCCAATAACAATTTGTATTTGTCCTCCTTTTTCAACTACGGTGATCACACCGGGCATATTGGCAATATTGTCTTTTGCCTCAGGCGGTGTTTTCTCAGTTACTATACGCAAACGAGTTGTGCAACGAGCAACGGTGACAATATTATTTTCACCACCCAGCTCGTTTAAAATATCGACCGCAAGTTTATTATAATCTCTTATTTTTGATGACATCGATTAAGCTCCTTAGACTAATTAATGAGCTTATCTTAAACCTAATTTTAAAATTGTTAATGACCAATTATATTGTTTGTGATCTAGATCTGATTTTTAACCTAAACTGCTTACTAATTACTTAAAACAAGTTACAATGAGAGCTATTTATTTATAAAAACAATAAAGAGAAATAAATGCTAAAATATCAAGATGTTGCCGAAAAGATTAAACAAGAAATCTATCGGCAAAAATTGCCAAAAGACACTCAATTACCCAATATTGAAGGGTTAATTGCTCAATATCAAGTCAGTCGAACAACTATTATTAAGGCACTTAATCGATTAGAGCGGCATGGTGTTATCTATCAAATACAAGGTAGTGGCATCTTCGTACGACAACCTAAAAAGCAGGGGTTTCTTAATTTTCTAGAGAGTCATGGTTTTAGTGTTGATTTAAACGATCTACCTGGCACATCACAAGTTTTTAATGTCGATTTAATGCAGCCGAATGCTAAAGTAAAAGAGACCTTACAGTGTGATGATACTGAGCAAGTTTATTATATAAAACGTTTGCGTTATGTTGATGGCAAAGTGTATGGTTTTGAGCAATCATATTATCGCAAAAAGCTCGTACCCTACCTTAATAAAGAAATTGCCGAACACTCAATTTTTAGCTATGTTAAAGATATTTGTAAAATTAATATTGGTTTTTCTGATAAATATTTTAAGGCAATTAAGCTTAATGATGAAATCGCACAATACTTAGGTTTACAAGCTGGCGATCCTGCACTTTGCGTGGAAGAAATTTTTTATACTTCAGCGGGTGAGCCATTTGATTTTTCGAAAATTATTTATCACTACGATAATGCAAAATTTTATGTACAAAGTCATTCTAAGTAAGATAAAGTCGTAAGGGAAAATCGAGCGGATAAAAAATTTCTCCTTAATTAGTAGCGAACTATCTTAACTAACTATCACAACTAACTATTACAAACAACTATCACAACCACTAATTAAGGAGATTAAATTACTAATTATTGTCAAGTAAAACATGTGGAACAAAGATATAAATCAATCTGGATCTAAACATAATATTACTCATTAACTTTCTGCTTAAGCATTTCAAAAGTACCGGTTATGATTAACTGCATTTTCTGCTCCGATTGAATCGAAATATCGACGCCTTTTTTTAGGTATCTATCCATACCAATACCCATACGTATAGAACCTCTATCCTCAAAGGAGTAATTATTGTTTAATTTTTCAACGATAGCTAAGTCTGTGATATCAATTCGGGTAGGCACACCTAAAATATATTTTTTCGATAAAAATGAGGTTGCTTTATCTTCCAACTTCTGGAGTAATAATGGTTCAACATCTTCAATTGCTTTTTGCTTAGCTTTTGTTGAAACGTCGTAACGGGCATCATTGTTAACGATGATATCCAATTCTTGAGCTTTACCGATAATTTTACCTATTTCATCAATTTTATCTGTGCTAATCGCTAAACGGTGAGTGATCGTTTGATGTTTTTCTTTTAATCCGTCGGGGCTATAGGCGCTAACATCAGTAGCGGCAATTGAAGTAGTATCTAAGTTCAACTTATTTAATTTTTCAACAATGGCATAATAAATATCCCTCGCTTTTTTATCGGCTTCTTTTTCACTATTGGCTATTGCATTGATGATAAAATTATACGAATCAGAGTTTGGAGTTTGAGACTCGCCTACCAGTTCATAAATATTATGTTGACCTAATACTTCCTTTACTTTCATAAAACTATCATTATCTTCAATCGATATAAATATCGAATAGCGTGCTTTATATTGCCGCTCTATCCCTGCAACTTTTTTATATACTATTTCCTCTTTCTCTTGGTTGTCATACCCCACAGAAGTTAAACTTTTATCTGACAACCCTAATTTAATTAAATAATCTTTAAATTCTTTTATTTTCTTATCATTAATTTCCGATGCTTCGGTAAGTGTTAACCCTTCGCTATAGACCGTTACGCTAAAGTTTATAACATCCGGTTTCAATGTGATCATTTCTATATGTTTGACATCAATTGTTCCGACTGGAACTAAACCATTTCCGTATTTAGATTTTTCAAGTTCAAGATAGGCATCAGTAACATTTAAGTTGTTAGAATTTGGAAAGGAATGGACTGCCGAAGCAGCCCCTAAGTTCAGGAACATCGCTAACAAAATCCCTGTTTTTTTTGTTTTTATTATATTTATCATTGTTTTCTTATTGCCTTATGTTTTTTTGTTGTATTACTGGTCAGTATCTTGTTTAAGATTTTAACAAGTATACGTTTTATTGTATGAAAGAGATTGTAATTCAAAAAAAATCAAATATGTCTTAAAAATGTATAAAGTTGTAAAAAGATGTAAAAACTTCGGAGTGATAAAATTGACAATAAATTGGGGGTTAAAACAATAAATTGACAAAAGCATCTTACGATGCTTTTGTTACTAATAATAGTTAAGTTACACGGGGTTGATTTTATTTGATTCCATACTCGGCACGGTAAGCTTCGACTTGTTTTACTTGACCTTGTCTTGTTGGATCTTTGTAGAGATATTGAATAAGATCATCTAGAGTGATAATGGAAATGACATCACAATGATAGGTTTGTTTAATTTCTTGAATGGCAGATAAATCACCTCGTCCCTTTTCCTGACGATCTAAACAAATCAGGACACCTGCTAGTTTCGATTGATTATCTTCTAAAATGCGCATTGATTCACGAATCGCTGTACCGGCCGTAATTACATCGTCAACAAGCATAACACGTTGCTTATAGATTGAACTACCAACCAAGTTACCGCCTTCGCCATGGTCTTTAGCTTCTTTGCGGTTGAAGCAATAAGGAACATCTACATTATGGTGTTCTGATAAAGCAACAACCGTTGATGAAACAATTGGTATGCCTTTATAGGCAGGACCAAAAATAACATCGTATTTTAAGTTGGCATCCATCAATGCCGCAGCATAAAAACGGCCTAATAACGCTAAATCTTTACCGGTATTGAATAATCCAGCATTAAAAAAATAGGGGCTTTTTCTACCTGATTTTAAGGTGAATTCGCCAAATTTTAATGCTTGCCGATCCAAAGCAAATTCAATAAATTCACTTTTATATGATTTCATCGATTATCTCCAATTAATCTTTTAAGGCCTGTTTTTGAGCTTTTATAATAGTTGCTATGCCATTTTTGGCTAAGTCTAATAATTTTAATAACTCATCATGGCTAAATGGCTCACCTTCTGCTGTTCCTTGAATCTCAATTATGCGGCCATCGTCTGTCATAACGACATTCATATCAGTTTGCGCATTAGAATCTTCAATATATTCCAAATCACATATCGCTTCACCTTCTACAATGCCGACAGAAACAGCAGCAACTAAAGATTTAATCGGGTTTTGTTTGATTTGACCATTGGCTAACATGGTGTTAATAGCATCATTGAGTGCTACACAGGCGCCGGTAATCGATGCAGTTCGAGTACCACCGTCAGCTTGGATAACGTCGCAATCTAAAGTGATTGTGTATTCACCCAGTACTTTAAGGTCGATCATTGCTCGCAATGAACGGGCAATAAGACGTTGAATTTCCATTGTTCGACCAGTTTGTTTACCTTTAGCCGCTTCACGTTGCGTTCTTGAATTAGTCGCTCGTGGTAACATACCATACTCGGCGGTTACCCAACCTTGATTTTGACCTTTTAAAAAGCGCGGTACAGTTTCATCAACTGTTGCATTACAAAGTACTTTTGTTTCACCAAACTCAACTAATACAGATCCTTCTGCATGCTTAGTATAATGACGGGTAATTTTGATAGGGCGGACTTGTTCCGCAGTTCGACCAGACGGGCGCATGCAATTCTCCAGCAGTTTAAAAAAATGTCTTGATTATTCATTTAGGAGGACACCAACCAGATAGCGTTGATGTTTAGCCTAAGCTAAGGGCACATTATACAGAATTTGTGATACAATGCCCAGCAACATTTTGCTAAAATTAGGACACAATCATGATTTCAAGTATGACCGCTTATGCAAGAAAAGAGTTAAACCAATCATGGGGAAATGCTTCTTGGGAACTGCGCTCGGTCAATCAACGCTATTTAGAGACTTATATTCGATTACCAGAACAGTTTCGTTCACTTGAACCGCTGATTCGTGAACGTTTACGAAACCGATTAACACGAGGTAAAGTCGAATGTAGTTTACGATTCGAGTTAGACCCAGCTACTCAACATCAACAATTATCCTTAAATAAAGAGCTAGCTGAGCAAATATTAAATGCCGCTGATTGGATTGCCGCACAGCATCAATCCGGCGAAGTCAATCCGATTGATGTTTTACGTTGGCCTGGCGTTCTCTCCGCTAAAGAACAAAATTTAGATACAATCTCACAAGAAATTTTAGCGTTATTAGAAACGGCATTAGATGAGTTTATTGCTGTTCGGGAACGTGAAGGACAAGCGTTAAGTCAACTCATCACTCAACGATTAGAAGGGATAAGCGCCGAAGTCGAGAAAATTCGTCTTTTCATGCCTCAAATACTTCAATGGCAAAAAGATCGGTTAAAAAGTAAGTTAGAAGAAGTAAATATTGACCTTGATAGTTCTCGATTAGAACAAGAGATAGTCCTGTTAGCTCAGCGAATTGATGTTGCTGAAGAGCTAGACCGTCTAATGACACATGTTAAAGAAACCTATTCAATCTTGAAGAAAAACGAAGCTGTCGGGCGTCGATTGGATTTTATGATGCAAGAATTTAACCGTGAGTCCAATACCATTGCCTCAAAATCAATTAATGCGCAAGTGACTGCTAGTGCAATTGAACTAAAAGTGTTGATAGAACAAATTAGAGAGCAAGTACAAAATATTGAGTAAGTTTAATTATTGCAGATACAAGTCATCAATTATCAAACTTATGTGATCTTCTCGCTTTTATGTTAACTTGGGCACAACAGGTATTGTATCTTGTTTGCCCAATAGTTATTGCATGTATTTATGTCTCTGTAGCTATTTTTCGTTAGTTTTCCCTGCCGATTTGACTCTTTTCTCCAATACCTTTATCCCTCAAAGTGAGAGCGTCTAGCGTGTTATTTGTCCTGACCTATCTAAATGTTATTTTGTAATTTCGTCAATCATTTTTAAATTGAGTTGAATTACCTTACCAATTCAGATCTTTACAATTTTTTATTTATTTATCTTTACTTTTAACTTAGCCTGTCTAGAATAACAGGCCTTTTTATAATCAATATCTATCATTGTCTAATGAAAATAATAATTAATTGACAATTTTAACGCTGACAGATGTTTACAAGTAGTCGTTTTTTGTATTTTGCTTCAACTTTTTAAATGTTTTAGAAATAAGTAAGGAATAGAATAATGAACCTTTCAAACAGTCAATACCAATTATCGAAAAAATTTCAATTAATTCCAACCATTTTGTTTACTGTAGTTGGTATTTTCATTGCCATTTTTCTGGGTGTTTTATATTCAATTATCTCAAGTTTTTCCCCGCTAATTCTGCTCGATATCGGCTTGGCTGTCGGGATGGCTTGGGTATTAACAACGATTACCAGTAATTTAACAAAGTTGGCAAAAGTAAGAAATGAGCTTGTCAGTTTTTTAATGGCGCTTATCATTTGTTTATTTGCTTACTATTCTGCGACGGTCACTTTTGAACTGTTGATCTTCGATATGGATTATGAATATTGGTTAGATTTTTTCCTTTCTCCTGTAACTGTATTTGACATTATTATCAGTGATATTATTCCTAATCGTGTCATAACTATTACTAAAGGTAGTTCAAAATCTGGTTTAGAAATATCAGGTATCTTGCTTGGCATTGTCTATTTAGTTGAGTTGATTGTGTTTTTATGGCCAGCTGCGGTTGCACTAAATATGGATGATTGTTTTTGTGAGGACTGTCAAAAATGGTATTCTAAATTTAATTTTTATTCAGCAAGTGACGATTCGTTAGTGACTAATATTAATACTTGCCAGTCAGGCCATTATGCCGACGTATTGTCTCAGGTTGTTTTTTATAAAAATTTAAATGAATTAGTTCAGCAGTCCGAACCAACATCCGAAGAAATAACAGGATTGAATTACATTTACTGCCAATGTCCAAACTGTCATGAAAGAAACCTATTGAGTATTCTAAAAATCAAGCTGAAAAAAAATAAGAAAGAATATGAAGCGGTAACAGATTCTGACTCAATTCTAGTAAATAATAACTATATTGATGCAAAGACTGATGAAATTTTCCAAACTCAAAAACGAAATTTATATTAATTTGCAAAAATAGAACAACAGGGACATCGCTCCCTGTTGTTGTCTGCCTGATATGGTGAAGAAAACCGTATCTTTGGACGGTAAGATCGCAATGGCTTGTTGTCTGCCTGATATGGTGAAGAAAACCGTATCTTTGGACGGTAAGATCGCAATGGCTTGTTGTCTGCCTAATATGGTGAAGAAAACCGTATCTTTGGACGGTAAGATCGCAATGACTTGTTGTATGCTTGATATGGCGAAGAAAATCGTATCTTTAGACGGTAAGATCGCAATGGCTTGTTGTCTGCTTGATATGGCGAAGAAAACCGTATCTTTGGACGGTAAGATCGCAATGGCTTGTTGTATGCTTGATATAGCGAAGAAAACCGTATCTTTGGACGGTAAGATCGCAATGGCTTGTTGTATGCTTGATATAGCGAAGAAAACCGTATCTTTAGACGGTAAGATCGCAATGGCTTGTTGTATGCCTGATATGGCGAAGAAAACCGTATCTTTGGACGGTAAGATCGCAATGGCTTGTTGTATGCTTGATATGGCGAAGAAAACCGTATCTTTAGACGGTAAGATCGCAATGGCTTGTTGTATGCTTGATATGGCGAAGGAAACTGTATCTTTGGACGGTAAGATCGTAATGGCTTGTGATCTGCCTGATATGGTGAAGAAAACAAATTAAATTTTTAATATTTTTTTCAATCTTTTACTTTTGTAATAAAAGTAGAGGATATCTTGTTTTAATCTATCCACGGGGCGAACATGTCAATATCGTTAGCATTGAGCTTAATTGCAATTGTCTTATAAAAAACGGCGCAAATCTGCGCCGTTTTCACTATCTCTGAATTTAATCAATGATTAGTCGTTTAAACATTGTCGATTTTTAATTGATCTGAAATACCAAAACAGTACAAGATAAGCTGTTCCGGTTGAAAGCAGATCTGCGGTTGGTGATGCAGCCCAAACGCCATCAAAACCAAAAAATAGTGGCAAAATATATAAGGCAGGGAGCAAGATTAAAATTTGCCTTGAAAGGCTTAAAAGAATCGATATTTTTGCCATACCAATACATTGGAAAAAGCTAGTAGTTACCATTTGAAAGCCAACAAATGCAAAGGCTAAAGTAGTATAACGTAACGCAAGTGCTGATAGATCGACTAAATCCTTTTCGGAACTGAAGGCCCGGACTAAAATATCCGGGATAAAAAATCCTAATAGAAAACCGAATGTGGTTACTGCGGTTGCGACCTTAACTGCATAGATAAAAGTTTGCTTAACTCGAATATAATTTTTAGAGCCATAGTTGTAACCAATAATTGGTTGCATACCTTGATTAATGCCGATTACGATCATGATGATTAATGTAATAAGCCGGTTGGCATTTGAATAAGCGGCAATGGCATCATCGCCGGATTGATGTGCTGAAGATGCATAATGATTAAGTTGCCAGTTAATAAATACCACAACAATTGATGCGGCAACTTGCATAGCAAAAGGCGACATACCGATAGATAGTATGGCTTTTACATATTGGAAATTAAGCGTGAAATTGCGACGGTATAATTTTATATTACTGTTTTTACTTAAAAAATGCTGCATAACAAATATAAAGCTTATCAACATTGACAATGTTGTTGCCAGTGCTGCTCCTCGCATTCCCCAACCCAGTCCAATAATAAAAATCGGGGCTAAGATAATATTGGCTATTACACTCACAAACATGGTTACCATGGCTTTAAATGGATAGCCACTTGCTCGCATCATATTGTTGTAGTTGAAAGTCAGTGTGGTAAATATGCTGCCGGGTAAGAAGATCTCTAAAAATTCTTTTGCATAGGTATGATTGACCGGACTTGAGCCAACAAACCTTAAAACAGGATCAACAAAATAGAGCAACAGTGACAGCGTTATACCGCTCAACACTGCGGTAAGCATAAAAGAGGTACCGGCAACTTTCTCGGCATTATCGTTTTCACCACGACCTAAAAATATCGAAATCCGGCTTGCTGAACCAATACCTACTAGCATACCAATTCCTGCAGCTAAATTCATTACCGGTAAAATTAAGCCTGCTGCGCTGAGCGCTTCTCGACCAATCCAGTGACCAATAAAGATGCCGTCAATAATATTATAAAGCGTATTAACAATAGTACCGATGATTGCCGGTAACGCATATTGCCAAAAGAGTAAGCTGATTTTTTTATTCTTAAAATCTTGATAAATATCTTGAGAGTGAGCCATATTATTTTTTTCCCACTATTAGACGTTGTAAAGAAGTTTCAGAAATTGTATACGTTTGAGTATAAAATAGATACTAATGATGCGTTAGTCTAACAGAGTTACAAATTGTTGATAGAACTTTTATAGAGCTTTGTTAGAATATAGCATAATTTAATACATCGATCCAAATAGGAATCCTTTCAATGAGTGTGCAAATAGAACAAGTTATTTTACATAAATTAATCAGAAAAAGTGATACTGAAATTGAATTACAATTACGTGATTCATTGCTGAGCAATCAGCAAGCGGTGGTCAATCTCATCGAAGATATCAATCGTATTTACAACAACAAAAGCAAAGCTTATGGTCTATTTAATAGCGAAAGTTTATTTGAACAATCTCTTAAAGAACTCCGCTTAGGGAATCAAGATTTTTTAAATTTTAGCCAAGAATCGACTAAGCAGTTACGTAATGAACTTGCCAAATACCCATTTGCTGAAGGCGGAACGGTGGTCTTTTGTCATTATCGTTATCTTGCTGTCGATTATTTAATTATTGCTGTGCTCAATAGTTGCTTTAGCATGTTGGTTAATGAACAATTAGATATTACTGAAACTCAATACTTAGATATTGATCATGCTGACATTATCGCTCGAATCGATATAACAGAATGGGAAACGGAAGCTGACTCTAAACGTTATTTAACCTTCTTAAAAGGGCGAGTTGGGCGTAAAGTATCTGACTTTTTTATGGATTATTTAGGTGCCAGCGAAGGGTTAGATGCTAAAGCACAAAATAAAACGCTGGTGAAAGCGGTTGATGATTATTGTCAGGAAATGCAATTTGATAAACAAGACAAAGTTCACGCACGTGAAAATGTTTACAATTATTGCCAAGCTCAGTTGCAAGCCGGTGAAGAAATTGAGCTTAAAAATCTCGCTAATGAATTACCAACTAATGGCGATAACAATTTTATGGAATTTGTTAAAAACAGTGATTACGATTTGGAAGAAACGTTTCCGGTTGATCGTAGTGCATTGCGACAACTTAAAAAATTTTCAGGAAGTGGTGGGGGATTAACATTAAGCTTTGATTCCGACCTATTGGGTGAACGTGTTAAATGGGATCCGCAAACCGACTCATTAGTCATAAAAGGTGTACCGCCTAATTTGCGTGATCAGTTGCAACGTAATAGTGGTTCAAACTAATTATAAGTTCCCTTTTTTTTAACACCATTATCAGGATTCACAAATATGAAATATGTCGGTGCGCATGTCAGCGCTTCTGGTGGGGTCGATAACGCCCCAATTAATGCTTATCAAATCGGCGCGACTGCATTTGCGCTATTTACCAAAAATCAACGTCAATGGCATGCCAAGCCGCTTGAAACCAGCATGATTGATAGCTTTAAAAAGCGCTGTGAAAAATATGGTTTCACCAGCAAACAAATATTGCCACATGATAGTTACCTTATTAATTTAGGTCATCCGGATAGTGAACAACTTGAAAAATCACGCACCGCCTTTTTAGATGAAATGCAGCGCTGTGAGCAACTCGGATTAACCTTGCTTAATTTTCATCCGGGTAGCCACTTAAAGCAGATATCAGTTGATGAATGCCTCAGCCGTATTGCTCAATCCATTAACATGACTTTAGATAAAACTAGCAATGTCGTTGCAGTGATAGAAAATACCGCAGGTCAAGGCTCTAATTTAGGTTATAAATTTGAACATTTGGCTCAAATTATTGATCAGGTAGAAGATAAAAGTCGCGTCGGTGTCTGTATCGATACCTGTCACGCCTTTGCAGCTGGTTATGATTTACGTACTGAAAAAGCTTGTCAAGAAACCTTCGCCGAATTTGAAAAAATTGTTGGTTTTAAATATTTACGAGGCATGCATTTAAACGATGCCAAAAGTGAACTTGCCAGCCATGTTGACCGCCATAATAGTTTAGGAAAAGGAAACATTGGTGAAACGGCTTTTAAATATATTATGCAAGATCCAAGAATTGATGAAATCCCGCTGATTCTCGAAACTATCGATCCGGATATTTGGGCGCAAGAAATTGCATGGTTAAAAGCACAGAGTAAAGAAAATTAAATTAAAAATACCATTGGAGAGAGCAACTATTCAAAGATTTACCTTTAGTGGTATTTTGCTTTGAATAGTTCGTATTTAGCTGTGAAGACTTCGATTTTATTTCCCTTACAATGACGGAATAACACCAAAGGTGATAATCGCCATTAAATGGGACGTTCAAGACATTATCCAGTTAAAATTTAACCAAAGTACATTGGTATTTGAAAGAATTACAATAAAAATGTAATAGAAAGGCACACTAAGTTTGCTAAAAAAATTAAAATAACAAATGTAACTAACGATATTAAATCAGTTTTAATTAAACTGATTTAATATCCAATTCCCCTATCAGGGAAACAATTTCTGGCAAAATATCCAAAATCAATGCTAATTGTTGTATAACCAGCAGATCATTATTGATTTGATCATCATTGTTTGAAATAGACTCAATATAATTAGCCACCGATTGCTTAATCGGTTGGTATTCGGTGTCTAATTGCTTAACAGTGAGCATATTGATGATATAAACCGTCAGATCATCAAACAATTCCAAGGTTTGTTCGGAAACCTGTTTATCGCGATGTGCACCTAAAGTGGAAAGATAGCTGATCAGTGTATGGTTGAGTGTCAACAACCGAAATCCGCTATCGATTACCGCTGGATTCATATGTGGCTCTTTGGTCATCAAACTAATCAATGACGACAGATCGGCATTGCTATCATGCGCAGCACGGCGAGCCACACGATATTGTGGATCATTACTTTTACCTGTTAGATATTGGTGACCGATTAAGGCTAAATAATGACTGTCATCATGGCAAACACGATCAACTAATTTCGATAAATTGCGAAATTTCCAGTCTGGCCAAATAAAACTGACCGCAAACCAAGCTATAAAACAACCAATTAGGGTTGCGATAATTCTTGAAACTGCAACCTCGATACTACTTTCACCAATTAAGCTAAAGCTAAAAAATACCAATAGAGTTATAAAAGCAGTTGCATAAGCATATTGCGAATTTTTAAAGAGAAAAAATAACCAACCGGTTAAAATTATTAATATCAGTTGCGCTTCAACAGTTGGAAATAAATAAGTTAACGGAATACCAACTATAATCCCTAAAATTGTTCCAAGTACCCGCAATTTCAATCGATATTTAGTGGTTGAATAGTTAGGTTGGCAGACAAAAAGGCTGGTTAAAATAATCCAATAACCGTGCGACAGATGCGAAAAAGCGATCACCATATAGCCAACAAAAAGTACCACACTCATTCGTATAGCATGCCGAAACAGCGCCGATTTAATGGTTAAGTTATGTTTAATTTTGGCAAAAAAATCATAAAAGCTGGTTAACTCTTCATCTACGAGTTGATTGTTTTCCTGCTCTTTGGAAAGGTGTTGTTCGGTATCGATATTGGCTAACAGTAGATCAATAGACTGTAAATTTTGTAGTAGATTTTGCAATGATTTAATCAGTAAGCTATGGCTATGATTATTAGCTTGATATTGATTAATTGCCTCCTCAAGGTATGCAAAATAGCGAGCAAATAGTGGATCGTGTTGATAAGTTTGATTTAATTTAATCGATAAGGCTAATTTTGCGCACGCTTTAGCTTGTAAATTCAAGATTCGAGCAAAACGAAATAAAATATCACTATGCTTAAATTGCTTACTCAATGCTTGATAATCACCATGAGAAGAGCTAGCTCTTTCATGAATATCTTGCGCAACGAAATAGTAACTAAGCATCTTTCTTATATAGGATTGACCACGATAGCTTTTTAACCGATTAAATAGTGAGCGTTTGGCTTGATTAAAAACCGCAATTAATTGATTATTACTTTCTGTTAATTCCAGCGTCTGTTTAGAAAATCTGTCTGTTTCATCAGGGTCAAACATTGCGGCTTTGGCATCCAAATATTGTGCTAACTTGATAAAACAATCGGTCAATGTTTGCTGAGTGGTTCGGATTGGTTGAATAATCGATTCAATCAGTGCAACGACATTGTACCAAAGTGCTCCTAAGAGTAGAAAACAGGGTAAGGTATAATTATCATTAAATAAATTATGCCCCAGCATGGTATAAGCGGCGATGAGCAACGAGCCAAAGGCAATAACACCATATCTTTGCCCTAAAGAGCCAAGCATAATAAAGATAAAGGTAGAGCAAACTAATCCAATAATAAATAACAACGGAAAATCGAATAACAGTTCGACTGAAAAAGTGGCAATGGCAAAGCAAACTAGGGTTAAAACAATATTGATACAGCGACTTAATAGTCGGGTATCAATTTCTGATAATCCAGCAGCAACAACACCCAGCGTTAAAGGTATGACTAATGACACATAGCCTAAATACCATGGCACTAACGTTGAGCCTGTTAAGCTAATTAACATACGAATACTGAAAATGAGATTACTGCTGTAAAAAACTTTACGTAAAGTTAAGAGAATTGTTTGCACGATTGTATTTGTCAGTTGCAATGATTATGAGTAGCATACTATATTGTTCAAAGGAGTAAAAGGGTAAGGCCACTGAGCAAAATTAACTGATTAATTATTAACATCACTCAATTTAACCCTCTAAATTATTTTGAAAAAACAGTTGATATGTCTGAATATTACTACTGGTTATTTGTTGTTTAAAACTATTTATCACAAAAATAGGCAAAGCCTTTTAGTTGGCTATATCGTTGCTAAATTATCTTTAAAAAAATTATTATTTATTGATTTTTAGTAAGTTATCTCGTTTTAAATGTTTATATTTTGTGATTTATTTTTCAACAATCGACCAGAGTTTAGGTTATACATCTAGCAAATGGAATTGATGAGAATAGGACTGATTTAAAATCTACGTTAAAATAGAGCAAAATTTTGAAATATCATTAAAAGGAATCCATTTTTATGACAACTGAAATGACAACGCTGGATAAAATTAAAAAGCAAATTGCCGACAATCCAATTATTCTTTATATGAAAGGATCGCCAAAATTGCCTAGTTGTGGTTTTTCGGCGCAAGCTGTGCAAGTTTTATCACAATGTGGCGTGCCATTTGCTTATGTTGATATTTTGCAAAATCCGGATATTCGTGCGCAATTGCCGGCATTTGCCAATTGGCCAACTTTCCCTCAATTATGGGTAGAAGGTGAGTTAGTCGGTGGTTGTGACATTATGTTAGAGATGTATCAAACTGGTGAATTACAATCGCTAATTAAGCAAACTGCGGAAAAATATAAATCTGCATAATCATTTGAGTATTCATTAAAAAGGGAGTATTCACTCCCTTTATTATTGGTGTTAACCATTATTAGTGTTAACTATGAAGCTGTTCATTTGGCATCAGTGGCCAGCCGCCTAGTCGTTTAAACCGATTGACCATTTCACAAAATAAGATAGCTGTTTTTTCTGTATCATAAAGCGCTGAATGGGCTTGTTTATGATCGAACGGAATATTTGCCGTTTCACATGCTTTAGCCAGAACTGTTTGCCCAAATACTAAACCACAAAGTGATGCGGTATCAAAGGTGGCAAACGGGTGAAAAGGGTTGCGTTTAATGCCAGCTCTTTCAGCTGCAGTCATCAAAAAACTGTGATCAAAATGTGCATTATGTGCCACAATCACCGCTCGGGTACAGTCATTGGCTTTGATTCCGCTGCGCACCATTTTAAAGATAGCTTCAAGTGCAACTTTCTCATCAACTGCGCCACGTAAAGGGTTGTCAGGATCAATGCCATTAAAAGCTAATGCAGTAGGCTCTAAAATCGCATCGGCAAAAGGATTAACATTAAATTGCAATGTTTGATCAGGCTCCAGCCAGCCGTCATCCGTCATTTTCAGCGTAATGGCTGCGATCTCTAAAATAGCATTGAGTTTTGGATCAAATCCGGAGGTTTCTATATCAATAACCACCGGATAGAATCCTCGAAAACGTTCACAGAGTTTAGTGTTAGGCACAATATTCGTCTTATCTATCTGAAATGAGAGTTATTATGCCAGTTTTTACGTTATTCGCCTAGTTTTACCTGAGTGACCTTAGCATTTTCGCTATAAATCAGTGAACACTACAATTATATACTTTAGTTTAAATGTGATAGTTTTTGTTTTGATTGTTCTATCTCTTTAATCCATTGTGAATTAATTCGTTTCGAGTGTTTAGGCATATGTTTTAAACGTTGTTCAATGGTTTGTAATACTGCTCTAGCCTGATCAATTTCGTTCCAATTGATTAATGTTTGTAAATAATAGGAAATCGCTTCTAAACTTGGGTAGTAACCAATTAGCGCATCAAATTCTTGATTTGCCTGCTGTTTATCATCTAACGCAACCAAAATTTTAGTGTAAAGTAAATGACCTTCCTCAGAATTGTAATTTGGATTCTTTTCTCTTAGATAATCAAGCTGTTGTTTTGCTTTATTAAATTGTTTATCTTCGTAAAGTGCATTAGCGTATTGCAACAAGATGTCCGGCGCAGTTTGATAAATACCGGTTAATGCTTCTTCATAAAAAGGTAATGCCTCGCTAGCACGATTGCTATCAACTAGAGCTTTAGCTAAGCTTAATTTTGCATCGACAGTGGGTGATAAATCATAATTTTTTTGTGCTTCACGTAGTGAACGCTGTGGATCAAGTGCTTTGCGCAATTTGGATTCAAATTGGTAACCAACGTGGGTAGCGCGAATATCGGAAAGATAGATTGCAAAAAAATAGACAACACTGCCTAGTATCGGGAAAAGAAATAGAATATAGAGCCATATACGATCTTGACCGTTTTTAACAGCATGAATGGCAAAAAATAATGCAATAACGATACTTATTACAACTAATAGTGGCATACTATATGTCCTTCAACTCCAAAAAAGTGCAAATTTAGCATAATAATCGGTTTGAATAAACTGTTTCGCAGTGTGTTTTAACTAAATTTTAATCAGTAAATTACACCAAGTTTTTTAGTTTGTTGCGCCCTGCGTCAATTTTTCACAAGATTTAACTGGAAAACAAGTCAATCAGCAATTGAACAATGTAAAAAGTGCTTTTATCCTAATTTGTTTAAAGTAACAGATAGAATCTTTTTGTTGTGATTGGTTAAAGTCAATGGGTTAAAGAGGTATTATTTAATATCAAGATTTATCTTGATTCAGCATAATGATAATGGGCTGCCAATCGTAGTGGATAAATGTGAATTAGGTTAATTATCACTTCAACATAATATCACGTGAGATATTTTCAGAAAGCGTCTATAATTGGCGTCAATTAAAAGGACTCAACATTTTAAAGCTAATTTTAACGGTTAGCTGTTTGTCAAAAAGTTTCAGATTTACCCTATGTTTGAGTATAAAAATAGCGAGGAGTATTGTGCATAATTTCGAACTTCAACACATTATTGATACTGAACTGCAAGTATTACGCTATCGTGACTATGCCCCCAATGGATTACAAGTGCAAGGCCGAAGTGAAATTAAAAAAATTGTGACTGGGGTTACAGCTTGTCAACGCTTGTTAGATAAGGCGGTTGAATTGCAAGCCGATGCGATATTAGTTCATCATGGCTATTTTTGGAAAAGTGAACCGCAAACCATTACCGGCATAAAATATCAACGACTCAAAACGCTACTCTCGAATGACATTAACTTGTTTGGTTATCATTTACCATTAGACGGTCACCCAATCCTAGGAAATAATGCACAATTAGCCCAGCGATTAAATATCGAAATGGATAAGCGTGAAGATATAACCGATCTGCTGTTTAAAGGTCGCTTATCTGAAGCGATGACTGCATTAGAATTCAAAAATTTACTTGAAAAAATCTTACACAACAATCAATCCTCCGTTCTGTTTTGTGGTGATAATGCCCCTGTGGTGATTCAACGTGTAGCTTGGTGTAGCGGTGGCGGACAAGATTTTATTGAAACTGCTGCCTTGCAAGGATTTGATGCTTTTTTTACTGGCGAAGTCTCTGAACGAACTATTCACATTGCACGTGAATACGGTATCAATTTTTATGCCTGTGGACATCACGCTACTGAGCGATATGGTATTAAAATGCTAGGTGAATGGTTAGCGCGAAACTATAACTTAGAAAATATTTTTATCGATATTGATAATCCTGCATAACAAAAGTTGAATTTAAATAAGAAATATCGCATACTTATTCGCAGTTTTTTTATTCTTTTAAGTTGTTTTATAAACACATAATATGAGAGGTCGCTTTATGTTTACAGGAAGTCTGGTCGCACTTGTCACCCCAATGGATACTAAAGGAAATGTCGACCATGTAAGCTTAAAAAAATTGGTAGAATATCATATTGCAAGCGGCACTTGTGCTATTGTTTCAGTCGGTACCACTGGCGAATCAGCAACGCTTGATCATCATGAACATATTGATGTCATTAAACGCACTATTGAGTACGCTGATGGCCGCATTGACATCATTGCCGGCACTGGCGCTAATGCAACTAAAGAAGCCATTGAATTAACCCGCCGGGTTGAAAATATTGGCGTAGTGGGATGTTTGACCGTTGCGCCATACTACAATAAGCCTACTCAAGAAGGCATGTATCAACATTTCAAAGCGATAGCCGAAAGCACAGCGCTACCGCAAATTCTTTATAATGTACCGGGCAGAACCAGCAGCGATATCAAACCTGAAACGGTAGGGCGATTAGCCAAAATTAAAAATATTGTGGCACTAAAAGATGCAACAGGTGACTTATCTCGAGTTTATAAAACCAGAAAATTAGTCGGCGATGATTTCAAACTGCTCAGCGGTGATGATTCAACCTTTTTAGATTTTATGATTTTAGGTGGCGACGGCGTCATTTCTGTTACGGCTAATGTGGCAGCAAAACAGGTCGCAACTGTTTGTGAACTTGCTGCGCAAAACAAAATTAAAGAAGCACGAATGTTGAATGATACACTATTAGCTTTGCATAGTAATTTATTTATTGAACCAAACCCAACGCCAGTAAAATGGGCTTGTGCAAAATTAGGTTTAATGGAAAATGCAACAATCCGTTTACCAATGGTATCGCTGAGCGAAGCTTCAATTCCTGTGGTTGAAAAAGCGTTAAAAGAAGCCAATTTACTGTAATTTATGTATAACCTTTAATTAATAAGCAGATATCTATGTTTAATAAAACTTTATCTAAAAGTAATGCCATAAAAAAAATCGCTATTTTAACAACAATAGTTTCTGTATTTCTTGTTGGCTGTGGTAGTGATCAAAATTACAAACGTGAAGTCGACGGTAATGAAGATTATCTTCAATCACCGGCACTAAAACCGTTAATCATTCCGCAAGGTGTCACTGTTCCTGCTGAAACGAATGATTATTACGTTGATAATAACGAGGTGCAAGGTGCATTGGGCAAAAAACTAGATATTAGACCGCCAGTTTTACCGATTCCTACTATTGCCGATGCATTTGCTGACTACAGTAATGGCGCAGTCACTTTTAATACGCCATTGAGTGATAATGTTTGGGGGCGAATTGGTAATGTTTTAACAAATAAAAACATCCCAATTAAACACAGTGATAATAAATCAATTACGACTGACAAAGCGTTTATTGTTCGGGCTGATGAAGATCAATCCATTGAAGCTTCCTTTGTTTTTAACAGAGAAGTGCTCGGTCAAACAGAAACAATTACGTTACGTTTAACTTCGTTAACACGTGGAAATGAAGATATCTTATCCCAACCAATTGAAGTTCAACGTTATGTAGTGGGCTTATTCAATGATATTATGGATGAAGTTGCCCCTGAATCTTTACGTGTGGTACCACGCAAAACAGATAATGATGAAAATACAGGTGCAGAGCAAACAGAAAGATCATCACTAAGCCAAGAATTGAAAGAAGATCTTAAAAACTAATTTCTGATAAATAACCCGGTTGAGTCTTATCGGACGGGTTTTGCGTTAAAGCTTAAAGGAGCAGGCAATGTTGCTATTTCAAGTTATCTGTCAAATGAGTGCTAATCATAGCAACACTATAGTTTTGAATTTAAGGAGCGATTAGCTCCTTAATTATTTATTGGCAATTTGATATAAGGTTATAAAGATGAAAAAGTTGGCTGAGCTTTATCGTGGTAAAGCAAAAACGGTCTATACCACTGACAATCCTGAACTCCTAATTCTTGAGTTTAGAAATGATACATCTGCATTCGATGGACTACGAATTGAACAATTAGAACGTAAAGGTATGGTAAACAATAAATTTAACTACTTTATTATGACGAAATTGCGTGAAGCGGGTATTCCAACCCAAGTTGAAGCTTTACTATCAGATAATGAAGTTATCGTAAAAAAACTTGAAATGTTGCCCGTTGAGTGCGTGGTACGCAATCGTGCGGCAGGGTCGTTAGTTAAGCGCTTAGGTATTGAAGAGGGCAGAGTACTCAATCCGCCAACATTTGAATTATTTTTGAAGAACGATGCGTTACATGATCCAATGGTTAACCGCTCGCACTGCAAAACATTCGGCTTAGCCAGTGATGAACAGCTTGATGAAATGCAAGCGCTAAGCTTTAAAATCAATACCATATTAACTGAATTATTCGATAAAGCCGGATTAATTTTAGTTGATTACAAATTAGAGTTTGGCTTATTTGACGGCGAAATCACCTTAGGCGATGAGTTTTCACCTGACGGATGTCGTTTATGGGAAAAAGAGACTTTGAAAAAAATGGATAAAGACCGTTTTCGTCAAGGATTGGGTGGCGTCATTGAAGCTTACGAAGAAGTCGCTAAGCGTATTGGTGTTCCATTGTAATGTTTGCTCAGTTTGATATCTCTTTTTTTCTACTATTGGGATTAGCAGCACTGTGTTATTTAACCCATAATAACACAGTGACGTTTGCCGTTTTACTGTTGTTACTTTTCAAACTTACACCCCTTATCAGCTATTTCCCATTTCTGAATAAATATGGTTTAACCATTGGCATTGTTATTTTAACCGCGGCAATGATGGTACCTTTAGCCGACGGATCATTAAAGATCAGTGACATTGTTAAATCATTTACCACATGGCAATCTTTGCTGGCGATTTTAGTGGGTATATTGGTTTCATGGCTCGGCACCCGTGGCATTTCGTTAATTGGTGCTCAGCCAACTATTATCAATGGCTTAATTATTGGTACGCTAATTGGCGTTTCCTTCTTTAAAGGTATTCCTGTTGGTCCTTTGATTGCCGCCGGCATATTATCCTTGCTGATTGGTAAAAGTTAAACTATGAATCCTAATAGCACCAGAAAGCTATGGGTGTTACATGGTGAGGCAAAGCAACTATTTAACCAATTAAGTAACACAATCGATAAGCATCATGGCGATTGGATAACTGTTACTGCGCAGTCCGACTTGCCCGATTATCTCCCAAATATTGTTGAGCCAACTAAAACCAAAGCTTTGCTCGGTCAACAATATTTGCATGCCATTTTTGATGCCACCGAAGCATTTAATCTTGATGCTTTTGCTATGTTGGTTGGTACACTGGTGAAAGGCAGTGTATTAATATTACTGTTACCGCAGAATTTTAATGATTGGCAAGATCAGGACAGTTTACGGTGGAATGAAAGTTGCTTACCTATTGGTGTGCCTAACTTTGTTGCGCATTTGCAACAAACGTTAGCTGAGTTTGCCGGCTTTCTCAGTCAAGATTTTCCACCAATAGATACGCTCGCTATCGATGTGTCTGAGCAGCAAAAAGTACTCACACAGCTTTTAGAGAGTGATAAACGCATTAATGTTTTGCTTGCTAAAAGAGGGCGTGGCAAATCCGCTTTAGCCGGTCTATTTAGCCGTCATCAACCTTGTCAAGTAACTGCTCCAAACAAGGGTGCGCTGGCCACTTTTTTTGAATTTGCTAAGCCCGATATCCGGTTTGATGCGCCCGATGACTTAATTGAAAACGCTACCGAACTGGTAGCCGATTACTTGATTATTGACGAAGCTGCCATGATCCCATTACCGATGCTCGACAAATTACTAAATTTAGCATTAGCGCAAAATCGTCGGGTATTATTAACCACCACCGTTGAAGGCTATGAAGGTACCGGTCAGGGTTTTTTACTAAAACTTTTACACGATAAATCCTATCAAATTTTTGCGCTTAACACGCCAATTCGCTGGCAAGCGGGGGATGTGGTTGAGCAATTTACCGATCGTCTATTACTAAACGGTGGCTTGAGCCAAGCAGATTCTTCACCTAGCTATTCACAATCAGTGAGTTACTCAAAGGTAGATAGATCGAATATTAGCCTATTAAGGTCGATCTTTTATTTGTTAAAAATGGCGCATTATCAAACCACATTAATCGATTTAAGGCGCCTGTTTGATGCGCAAAACTTAAGCGTATTTCAAGCTACTATGGCTGATAAAACCATTGCCGCCGCTGTCACCATTGATGAGGGTAATTTGCCCGATGAGCTGATCGAACAAGTATGGCAAGGTAGCCGTCGACCTAAAGGTAATTTAGTGGCGCAATCCTTAGTTGCTCATGCCGGTGAAAAACAAGCCGCTCAGTTACACTCTTTAAGGATTAATCGTATCGTGGTTGCCAGTGCTTATCGTCGACAACATATTGCCAAGCAATTAATCGAAACGATTATGGCAAAAGCAATCAATCAGCATCATGATTTTTTATCTGTAAGCTTTGCCTACAGTGAAGAAAATTATCGGTTTTGGCTAGCTTGTGGTTTTACGCCAGTCCATATTGCAAGCCATAAACAAGCCAGTAGTGGTAGTTACTCTGTTATGGCATTGCGACCTTTGACCGAACAAGGGCAGGCATTAACTGACAAATTACAGCGAAAACTTGCCCGCAATGCGTTTTGGCTTAAAAATATTATCGATTTACCTTTTGATACAATGTTAAACATCGATGATAACCAACATTTATCAATACAAGATATAGATGAACTTTATGGATTTTGCTGCTATCATCGTCCTTTTCAAGCAACTTATGCTGCACTTTGCCGATTATGTCAGCACCATGAGCAACAATTACCCTTAGTAAAATTAACCATTTTAAAAACGTTACTGCATAATCCTCAAAGTGAGCAACAAGTGATAAAACAGTATCACTTAACCGGCCGAAATGACTTAATGAAGGCGATTAAGCAAGAAGTTAACCAGTGCCTTAAATCATTATCTTAAACTATTTAAACGTGAATTAAATGACCACAGTGTTATCACTGATCGTTTTAATATAACTATTTTCGGCACTAAATTTAAATTAAAGGAACTGAATGTGAATTCAAACAAATTAGAAGATAAAAATGACAATCGACATTTTAATCAACCTCAATTACATAGAAAATCGGGGTTTGATTATTTTATGCAAGGTTGGTCTTTGGCGTTTAGTCCCGGTATTAAGCGCTATGTTTTTTTACCGCTGATTGCAAATATTGTGATTATGTCAGCGCTATTTTATTGGTTTTTCACCTCGATTACCGGCTTTGTGGATTGGGGATTATCTTTCGTACCTAGCTGGCTGCATTGGCTCGGTTACATTATCGGTTTTATTGTGATTATAATGCTGGTGATACTCTTTTGTTACTTTTTCAGTACCGTAGCCAACCTGATTGCAGCGCCATTTAATGGTTTGCTTGCTGAGCAAGTTGAAGCGCAATTAACCGGTATTACATCCCCCGATACCTCGTGGTTGAGTTTAATCAAAGATCTACCTAGGATTTTTCGTCGTGAACTGCAAAAATTAGGTTATTATTTACTGTGGGCAATTCCAATTCTACTTAGCTATTTTATTCCGGTTTTTGGGCAATCGGTAACGCCGGTGATCTGGTTTTTATTTACCGCATGGCAAGTTAATATCCAATATGCTGATTATGCATTTGATAATCATAAGATCACCTTTGACCGAATGCGACAACTACTTCGACAAGACCGTGCAGATAATTTAATCTTTGGCAGTTTAGTCAGCCTTTTTACCATGGTGCCATTGTTAAATTTAATTATTATGCCAATTGCTGTTTGTGGTTCGACAGCAATGTGGGTCGATCGTTATCGTCATCCGGCGCTGTTTTCAAGCAATAAGGAAGATTTTCGCTAAACGTATTAATTTTTATGCGGTTTATTATTTGACGGCCAATCATCGTCATCATCATCTTGATAAGGGATAGGTTTTATCCCTTTCTTTTTTTCAAGATAGTGTTTATAGCTAAGTTTGTTTAACGCTTTAATGGTGTTAATAAAGATGCCAATTAAGATGATTAAAATAATCCACCAATAATCTTTTAGCCATTCCATGTTATCTCCTTTTGCAAAGGTCATGTGCTTGATATAAAGCGGAGTAATAAACGACCGCTTTATTACCAGTTTAAAAACGCTGAAATTAAATAGCTGTTAGGCCAATAATAACTGTTCAAGTATGTTTTGATAGATAGCAGTTAAGGTAATGATATCCTGACAATTAGCATTTTCATTGACTTTATGAATGGTTTTATTAAGCACGCCTAATTCGATAACCTGACATCCCATTTTGGCAATAAAACGGCCGTCCGATGTGCCACCACTGGTCGATAATTGTGTGTCAATTTGAGTAAATTGTTTAATTGCTTTCGCCGCAGCGTTAGTTAATTCACCTTGTGGTGTTAAAAATGGGTGACCCGATAGTCGCCAAGTTAAGGTATAGTTCAAATGGTGTTTTTGTAAAATTTGCTCAACACGGGATTTGATGATGTCATCAGTCAGTTCACTACTATAACGAAAATTAAATTGTACAGACAACTCACCGGGAACAACATTTTCTGCGCCTGTTCCACCATTGATATTGGCTACTTGCATGGTAGTTTGCGGAAAATATTGATTGCCGTTATCCCAAACTGTGGTAACAAGTTCATGTAAAGCTGGTGCAAAACGGTGTACCGGGTTATCAGCAAGGTGAGGATAGGCAACGTGGCCTTGAATACCGTGTACCACTAAATTGGCTGTTAATGAGCCTCGACGACCATTTTTGATTTGATCACCCAGCACACTATCACTTGACGGCTCGCCAACGATACAATAATCCACTCGTTCTTGCCGTTTCATTAATAAATCCACAACTTTAGTCGTTCCGTCGGTGGCATCGGCCTCTTCATCAGAGGTCAGTAAAAAAGCAACACAGCCGCTATGGTTAGGATACTTTTTAACAAACGCTTCAGCGGCACACACCATGGCGGCAACGCCGCTTTTCATATCCGAAGCGCCGCGCCCGTAAAGTACGCCATTTTCATCTATGGTCGGTTCAAAAGGCGGGTATTGCCATTTACTTTCGTCGCCCGCTGGCACAACATCGGTATGACCGGCAAACATCAACGTTTTAGCCTGGCGATCACCATGATAAGCCCATAAATTTTTCGTCTGGCCGATATTGACTTCTTCAATCGTAAATCCCAGCGGTTTTAATCGTTCGATAATGATTTTCTGACAATTTTTATCATCAGGGCTTATCGAATTTTCGGCAATCAGTGCTTTAGTTAAGGCAATAACAGGTTCATTCATGGTGATCTCAATCTTATTTTGGTTGGCTGACAAATTGTGAATAACTTTCGTCGGAAAATCCTAACAACGCTCGTTGCCCATTTATCAATAAAGGGCGTTTTAAAATCGAAGGATTGTCTAATATAATTTTAATGGCTGCTTGTTCGTTATCAATTTTTGCTCGAACGGACTCATCAAGTTTACGCCAAGTTGTGCCACGGGTATTAAGCAAACTTTGCCAATCGACTAATTTCAGAAAAGATTGTAAAAGCTCTGCCGAAAGGCCGTCTGTTTTGTAGTTATGAAATTGATAATCAATCTGATGTTCATCTAACCAAGTAAAGGCTTTTTTCATGGTATTACAATTTTTAATACCGTAGATTTTATACATAAAAATAGTTCCAAATAGGCGAAGAATAAAATGATTATAACAGTTAACAGCTTAACACAGCAATGAAGATAATTAACCTATTTAGCGGTTTACGCTTTTGATTGATAATCAATTTATTGGCTCAACTAAGCTAATTCTTAGTATGGTGGAAACAGCTAGTAATAAGTAAAAATCAGGGTGATTTTTAAACGACAAGTATTAGCAGAAAAGTAAAATTAGCCTATCGATCCATTTAGTAAAAAAATTATTAAAAATTGATGTTTTTTCACCATTATACTGACAATCATTTCCATTTTTTTAATATTGCCTTTATTTTTTTCTCATTAGATGTGTATTAATATTGCGAATCGTTCGCATTATTAAATAGATCTTTCAAAATCGAATCAACCTAGGAAATTTAATGTCTGTCCTAACACTCAATCACCTCGCTATAGGTCAAGAGGCGGTTATCTATCGGCTTTTGCCGGATTGTTCTCCTTTTCGTCGTAAACTACTCGCTATGGGGATCACACCCGGTTGTAAAGTAACCGTAGTACGTATAGCGCCACTGGGTGATCCTATCGAAATTAAAATACGAGGATTTTTTCTTTGCCTACGTCGGCTTGAAGCATCATCAATTCAAGTTCAGGAGATTAAACCATGAAGGTGGCACTGATAGGCAATCCTAATAGCGGTAAAACCACACTATTTAATTTACTCACCGGTGCCAAACAGCGAGTAGGTAATTGGCCTGGGGTCACTGTTGAGCGTAAAAGTGGGATATTAACGATTGAAAATCAACAATATGAGATTATTGATCTTCCCGGTACTTATTCGATTGAAACTGATCCACAGCGTGTTTCGCAAGATGAGTTAATCGCCCGTGAATTTGTATTAACAAATCAAGATAGTGTGATCGTTAATATTATTGATGTAACAAATTTGCAGCGTAGTTTATATCTCACCATGCAGCTAATTGATCTACAAGTTCCTATGTTGGTCGTGCTTAATATGACCGATGCGCTTAAGGCTATGGGTGAGTCAATTAATATTGGAAAATTATCAGATTTGCTGGGCTGTCCGGTTGTGGCTATCTCATCGAAACGTAAAACGGGTATTGATTTACTTCATTCACTCATAAAAAAAATGGTTAACACCCGACAAGTGGCAAAACCAACGATCGATACGTTAGGTGACGAGCAACATAGCATTATCAACCGTTTTATTAGTCAATTACCCGATAAGAGTATTGTGCACCAGTTTAATCGCTGGCAACTTATCGATGCGTTATTAGATAGTGCGCATTATGCGTTAAATGATTATGAAAATGAAAAGCTTGAAAACTGCCGACATTCACTATCAGCATGGTGCGATAATCAAATCGATGTGGCGTTAGCCAGTGCTCGTTATGAAACTATCGATTGGTTATGTAAATCCGTGATTGATAAACCGCGGGAGCTAAGTATCAGCTTTACTGAAAAACTCGATAAATGGGTTTTAGGGCGACTAAGTGGCATTCCGTTTTTTCTCTTTGCGATGTACGCCATGTTTTTTGTTGCGATTAATTTTGGCTCCGTATTTATCGACTTTTTCGAAGGGGTATTTACAACAATCTTTGTTGGTGGCGTCTCTTATTTACTCCACTCAATTAATGCTCCGTTGTGGTTAAATGTGCTATTGGCTGACGGTATTGGTACCGGCATTACCACTGTCTCGACCTTTGTGCCGGTTATTGCGGCCATGTTTTTTGTCCTCTCTTTTTTAGAAGACAGTGGTTATTTAGCTCGCGCCGCAATGATTGTCGATCGGGCTATGCGAGCTATCGGGTTACCGGGTAAAGCTTTTGTACCAATGTTAGTTGGCTTTGGCTGTGGTGTACCGGCCATTATGGGCACACGAACGCTGGAAAGCACTCGTGACCGCATTATGTCAATTTGCATGATCCCTTTTATGTCCTGTGGTGCTCGTTTACCGGTTTATACGCTGTTTGCTGTTATTTTTTTTCCGCATTATGCATCAACCGTGGTATTTATTTTATATTTACTGGGCATAGCGGTAGCGATTATTACGGGATTTATTCTAAAAATTACTTTATTAAAAGGCGAATTAACCCCTTTTATTATGGAAATGCCGGTCTATCGAATACCCACCTTAAGCAGTATGCTGAAATTAACCTGGCAACGCCTTAAGGGGTTTATGGTGCGGGCTGGTAAAGCGATTGTGATTATGGTTACGGTGCTTAGCGTGCTCAATTCATGGGGGACAGATAACGCATTTGGTCATCAAAATTCTGATAATTCGGTGCTATCACTAATCGGTAAAAAGGTCACGCCGGTATTTGAACCTATGGGGATTGATAAGCAAAACTGGCCGGCAACTGTGGGTATTTTTACCGGGGTATTTGCTAAAGAAGCTGTTATTGCAACACTCAATTCACTCTATTCAATGGATAGTGAGGATAGCGATGTCGACCAATATGACTTTGTTGGTGGCATTAAATCGGCTGTGGCAACTATACCGGAAAATTTGAGCCATTTGTCTGATGCACTTGTCGATCCGTTAGGACTGACAACGGTAGATCAAGATCTGGAGAGTATTGAAAATAATTTAGATGTCAATTTGCAAACCGTTTCAAAAATCAAATTGTCATTTGTCAGCGCAACATCAGCAATGGCTTATCTCATTTTTATTTTACTTTATACCCCTTGTGCCGCTGCGTTAGGGGCGGTTTATCGTGAAGCGGGTAGCAAATGGATGCTGTTTGTTGCAGGTTGGACATTTATTATTGGGTGGTTGATTGCGACCATCTTTTATCAATGTACTTTGTTAGGGCAAACCAATTCTGCCATTTACTGGTTGATTGGTTGTGGTTTATTTATCGGCATTTTACTGGCGTGCTTGCGTAAGGTAGGTCAGTTAGCGTTATTTAATCATTTGGCATTACCAAAATGCCCGACAACAAAAGATACCGGTTGTTGTAACTAGTTTTCTCAAATTAATGTCATAAAAGGGAGCGCAATAATTAAGATATTGCGCTTTAAGTAAGTATGTTAATAACCTCAATTCGTGATTATGTTCAGTTAAAAGGGCGGGTGAGCTTGCAAGATATTGCCCGTCATTTTCGCTTACCGGAAAGCGCGATAAGCCAAATGCTCAGCTTTTGGGTCAATAAAGGTATCATCAGTGTTATGACCAACGAAACTAATACAGTCTGTCAATCAACCAAATGTAGCACTTGTGTCGGGTGTGATTTACTTTCCCAACCTATTTATAGCTGGATTCTACCGCCAGCAAGCTAACAGATATTGCGACAATCGATTGTGCTTGATTTATATCAGTTCAATCTATTAGCTTATCATTGCTCAATAACCAAACATTGTTTTTACCCTAATCATTACGCTTGTCTCTTTTAATCAAATGTTTTGTGTTGTAACCTTTGAATAATTCTTGTCAAGAAGTTTCAGAAAATACCTACGTTTAAGTATAAAATCATTTTTTATGTATAAAATGGCGGTTTTTTTCCTTAAAAAAAAATTCTATTTTCGAGACTTATGTCACATAACTGAATTTATTTATATCGAAAAATAACAAATGATATTAATATGAACTTATGTTCATTTTTCGTGATTTAAGGAGTGGGAATTAATATGAAAACTATCGCAATCGGCGCGGACGATGCCGCTTTTGAGTTCAGAAATAGCATTGTTGAATATTTGACTAAACAAGGGATTGAAACGGTTGATTATAGCAGTGATAAACAGCCAACAAATCCTTTATATCCCGATGTGGCTAATGCTGTTGCTTGTTCAATAAAAGAGGGTAAGCATGAACGTGGGATTTTAATTTGTGGTACAGGGATTGGGGTTGCGATCGCCGCCAATAAAGTACCGGGAATTCGAGCCGCTCAGTGCCATGATGTCTTTTCTGCTGAACGAGCAAGAAAGAGTAACAATGCCCAGATTATGACCATGGGTGCCAGAGTCATTGGCGTTGAACTGGCCAAAAAACTGGTACAAGCATGGCTAGAATCAGAGTTTGAGGGCGGGGGTTCAACACCTAAAGTTGAACGTATTAATTATTATGATGAATTATATAGTAAATAATCTTGAATAACTGTTTTATTCAATAATTATGCCGCCAAAATTAGGAGAATAATATCACTCAACGTTGATATTAGCCGTTGTTTTCAATCTGTTTTTAATCGTTTTTTGTTGTAAAATGGCGGCATAATTAACGGCTTGAACAGTCGTTTTATTATAGAAAAAATGCTATTATAATCGTGTTTAACACCTAAAGTTCTAGAGGATACAGAAGTATGAGTCAATTAGATGAATTTAAAAAACTAACCGTCGTTGTGGCCGATACCGGTGATATCGATTCGATTAAGCAGTTTTCCCCAGAAGATGCAACTACCAATCCTTCTTTAGTTCTCAAAGCCGCTCAACTTCCTCAATACCGTTATCTAATTGATTCAGCTATTGAAACCGCCAAAAAGATCGGTGGAAGCAAACAACAACAATTAATTAATGCTTGTGATCAAGTCGCTGTTAATATTGGTGCGGAAATTTTAAAAATCGTTCCCGGACGCATTTCAACCGAAGTTGATGCGCGTTTATCATTTGATAAGCAAGGTTGTATTGATAAAGCTCGTCGTCTTATCGAACTTTATCAAGAGAAGGGCATTGATAAATCCAGAATCTTAATCAAAATCGCTTCAACGTGGGAAGGTATTAAAGCTGCGGAAGTTTTAGAAAAAGAAGGTATTAACTGTAACTTAACGTTGTTATTCTCATTTGCCCAAGCACGAGCTTGTGCCGAAGTGAATGCTTTTTTAATTTCTCCTTTTGTTGGTCGCATTTATGATTGGTATCAAGCTAAAAAACCTATCGACCCTTATATTGCTGATGAAGATCCGGGCGTGGTTTCAGTTCGTAATATCTATAATTATTACAAACAACATGGCTATAAAACGATTGTTATGGGAGCAAGTTTCCGTAAAGTGGATCAAATCTTAGCGCTAGCGGGCTGTGACAGACTAACAATTTCACCTAATTTACTGGCCGAAATGCAACAATCTGATGCGCCGGTGGTTCAAAAACTTAACCCGAATCAACCTATCGTTGCTCGCCCTGAATTAATGAGCGAAGCAGAGTTTAGATGGCAACACAATAGCGATGCAATGGCAGTTGAAAAACTGGCTGAAGGTATCCGTGCTTTTGCCGTTGACCAAGGTAAATTAGAACAAATGATCGGTGAACTTTTATAACAATTGGGGGGCTTGCTCCCCTTTAATTTTCTTTTTCTTTCGTTAACTTGATTAACGAATCTGCACAGTCAACTACTGTAGCGGCAATAACGAATATTAATTAAATTTTTTTGGAGATCATGAACATGAATGCAACGACACTATCTCACCGCGAACTGGCGAATGCGATAAGGGCATTAAGCATGGATGGCGTACAAAAAGCGAAATCCGGCCACCCAGGCGCACCTATGGGAATGGCTGATATGGCTGAAGTACTATGGCGAGGATTCTTAAAACACAATCCAACAAACCCAAACTGGGCTGATCGTGACCGCTTTGTTTTATCAAATGGCCATGCGTCTATGTTGATTTATAGTCTATTGCACTTAACCGGTTATAACGTCACTCTCGACGATTTAATTAACTTCCGTCAATTAAATGCAAAAACCGCAGGCCACCCCGAATATGGTCATGTGCCGGGTGTTGAAACGACAACCGGACCTTTAGGTCAAGGTATTGCTAACGCAGTGGGTATGGCGATTGCTGAGCGAACATTAGCGGCACAATTTAACAAACCCGGTCACACCATTGTAGACCACTTCACTTATGTGTTTATGGGTGACGGATGTATGATGGAAGGCATTTCTCACGAAGTGTGTTCACTAGCCGGTACCCTTAAATTAGGTAAACTTATCAGTTTCTATGATGATAATGGTATCTCAATTGACGGTGAAATCGACGGTTGGTTTACTGATGATACCGCTAAACGTTTTGAGGCTTATGGTTGGCATGTTATTCGTGGCATTGACGGTCACGATGCTAAAGCGATCAGTGTTGCCATTGAAGAGGCGCAAGCGGTCACCGATAAGCCGTCGCTTTTAATGTGTAAAACCGTTATTGGATTTGGCTCACCAAATAAAGCCGGTAGTCATGATAGTCATGGTGCGCCACTAGGTGAAGCTGAAATTGAAGCAACGCGTAAAGCACTGGGCTGGTCGTATGGCGCATTTGAAATTCCAAAAGCCTATTATGATGCATGGGATGCAAAAGCAAAAGGTAAACAAATTGAAGACGAATGGAATAGCCGTTTTGATGCTTATGCAAAAGCGTATCCGGAACTAGCCAAAGAGTTTAAACGTCGAGCCAATGGTGATTTACCAACTAACTGGCAACAAACAGCTAAAGATTTTATCGCTAAATTACAAGCAAATCCGGCGACGATTGCAACGCGTAAAGCATCACAAAATGCGATCGAAGCTTTTGCTCCTGTTCTTCCGGAATTTTTAGGCGGATCGGCTGACTTAGCACCGAGTAATTTAACCATGTGGTCAGGATCGAAAGAAATTTTAGCCAATCCGGATGGTAATTATATCCATTATGGTGTACGTGAATTTGGTATGTCAGCAATCATGAATGGTATTGCCCTTCATGGTGGATTTATCCCGTATGGTGCGACTTTCTTAATGTTTATGGAATACGCGCGTAACGCGATTCGTATGGCTGCATTAATGAAAATTCGTTCACTGTTTGTTTATACCCATGATTCTATCGGTTTGGGTGAAGATGGACCAACACATCAACCTGTTGAGCAAATGGCAAGTTTACGTGTTACACCAAATGTCAGCACATGGCGCCCATGTGATCAGGTTGAATCGGCTATTGCTTGGCAATATGCTGTTGAACGCAAAGATGGCCCAACTGCATTAATCTTCTCAAGACAAAATCTTAAACAACAAGATCGCACCGCTGAGCAATTAGCTAATGTTTATCGTGGTGGCTATATCTTAAATGATTGCGAAGGTACACCAGAATTAATTCTTATTGCTACCGGCTCTGAAGTTGAACTTGCGGTTGAAGCTTATCACCAATTAACTCAAGCAGGTCGAAAAGTGCGAGTTGTTTCAATGCCATGTACTGATGCGTTTGATAAACAAGATAGCGCTTATAAAGAATCAGTTTTACCTTCAACCGTAACTGCTCGTGTCGCTATTGAAGCAGGCATTAGTGACTACTGGTATAAATATGTGGGTCTGAATGGTAAAGTAGTGGGTATGACAACCTTTGGTGAGTCAGGCCCGGCAGAACAACTCTTTGAGAAATTTGGTTTCACTGTTAAAAACGTTGTTGAAAAAGCTTCTAGTTTATTGAAGTAAGACGTTACTGACATTAAAAACGCTATGGCGATTAATTTAGCCATAGCGTTTTTTATTGATATCAAGATTAATAAACTAACCAATTAATACGGGTTAGGATCTTTTTTCAAATTATCAAACTGATAAAGTTCGTTGCTTTGCCAGTCTTTTATCTTAATATCGTTCTGTTCTGAAATATCCATTAATTCGTTTTGCATATAGTCGTGCTTAACATCTAACTCTATTCCTAACCAGTGGCTTAATAGATAGACAAACTGAAAGCCGGATATCGTTCTATTGATTCTTTGTTGTTGAGTGCGATTGGAATCAAAAAAGATTAAAGGCACTTGATAACTATTTTGATAACTCGCATTGTGTCTTAAGTCTTGATAGTTATCAGTATGAGCAAGACCATGATCGGAAAAATAGACCAGCGCATAATCTTCATGATGTTTCTGTAACGATTCAATCGTTGCTTTAATTAAATCGTCGGTTTCTTTAATACTACTGACATAGCAGGAAATATTTTTATTATTCAGATTAAACTGTACATCAAACTCTAACCGTTTGCAGAAGTGGGGATGCGAGCCAATTAAGTGCATAACAATCAATCTTGGTCGAGTTTGTTCGGTCGATAAAATAGTGTCTAATTCGGGTAACAGCAAAGTATCATGTTTTCCACGGGAATTTTTACCATTGTATTCGCCTTTTTTGGTATAAAAACTATGTTTTGAGTAGGCGGCAATTCGAGGTACGGTAATTTCCATTTTACCTAATCGCCCTTGATTAGACAGCCAATAAGTTTCAAACCCCGCTGCATTTGCAATACTAATTATATTGTTATTTATTTGCGTGGTAACTTTTTTATCATCGATAAAAACTGATTGGCTAATAAAATGAGGGATTGATGATTGTGTATTAGGCGCTGGTGCGATAAGTCCATCCCAAATGATACTGGCATTATGATTAGCAAAAGGCGTATTGTCATATTTAAAGCCATAAGCACTCATATAATCTTTGCGCACACTTTCACCAATCATAATCACGTAAGTTTTATGCTTTGGGCTGACCGAGATAATTGGAATGGTATTTGCGAACTTAATCTGCTCAAGTTGCTCCTGCTTTTCGGTAGTATAAATTTTTAAACTGGTATATAAATCTGTAAAAAATTCAAAAAAAGGATATTTGAAATTATCAATCACAAACGTAGGGGGCAAATTGGCATTGCTTTTACATAATATTTTAACCGGTTTATAAAGACAAACAGCCAGAGCAAAGAAAATAAAATATTTGTTATTAATCTTCGGAAATTGAAGTTTGGTAAATGTGAAGATAAAAACTAAGATTAAAAATATTGGCGCAACAAGTAATAGTGGGGGTAATTGGCTGAAGTATTCACTCGATTCATCTAAATTTGTTTCCAAAAGCGCACTGATAACCGCAACATTCGGCGAACCATAATAATAAGAGGTTGGAAAGTAGATCGCAGCTAAAATAAATAGAAAACCAAAAATAAATTTGCCTAGCGTAAAGTGAGCAAAAAATATCAAGGAAAAATAAGTGAGTAAAATGCGATCAACTCTTAAAGGATACCCTAACAAATATACCAATAAAGCTGAAAGGACAATACAAACTAGGTGGGGAAAAATAGTTTTTTTAAATAACATTACAATTTATTAAATAATTTACAGAATTTCAAAAAAATACATTATATAAATAATCGAACTTTACGCAATTATTAGTTGTAAAAGTCAGTTTAGCTGAAAGGTTTATTGTTGGTTTTCAACCGATGATCCACCAATTTATTAAGCTGTGTATGGCAAGATAATAGGTATAGAGCGATGATAGTAATGAAAAGAAAATAGAGAACATAGCCTTAAAACTGAGAAATACATTTTTATTCAGCTTAAGGCTATTATGGGCTTATTTTGAAGCCCGTTTTAAAATCAATTCGGTTGGTTGTTTTTGTAAATAGAACATTCTGCCAATCAGGAGTACCGCAGCAACTGCCAGTCCGGAAATAATCCCAATCCAAAAACCGGCAGCCCCCAATGGCTGCATAACCAGATCGGTCAAAGCTAAAATATATCCAACTGGCAAGCCGACAACCCAATAAGAGAGCAGAGTAATAAAAAAGATGCTTTGGGTATCTTTATAACCACGAAGCACATTACTGGCTACCACTTGCAAATAATCAGAAGCTTGATAAATGGCTAATAAAATAATCAGGTGCATACAAATAGCAATAACCGCCGCTTCTTTGGTAAACAATTCGATAATTGGCGTTCTGAAGATCACTAAAATCAGTGCCACAACAACGGCTATCGCAAATGAAATTGCCAGACTGATATAAGCGGTTTGTTTGGCTAATGAAGGCTTTTGTTTACCCAGTAAATATCCAACACGAATACTGGTTGCAACCCCAAGTGATAAAGGGATAGCAAAAGTTAAACTGCTGATTGTGAAGATAATTTGATGAGCAGCTACCGTTATTTGTCCGAGTGGGGCAATTAACAGGGCGATAACCGCAAACAAGCTCATCTCAAAGAAATACGCCAATGCCAAGGGCGTGCCCAGCACAATCACTTTTTTGATGATCGCAAAGTCGACCAGTTTAGTGACAGGCGTGTTACGAATATCCTTTTGGCTTGCTGTGGTTAACGTATAAAGGCGCATTAAAATAAACATCAACCAAAAGATAATTGCCGCCGTGATACCGCATCCAACACCACCAAAAGCCGGCAAACCTAGCTTGCCGTAAATTAAAATGTAGTTGATTGGAATATTAGCAAGCAAAGCAATAAAGATTATCACCATTGCCGGTTTAGTATTGGATAGCCCTTCGCACTGATTACGATAGACTAAAAACAGCAAGAATGCAGGAACGCCCCACATTATGGCGCGTAAAAATGAGACAGCAACCTCAACCATTTGCGGATCAATAGGGTGCTCAGCTGAGCTTCTTAAGCTGATGATTTTATCGGAATGATATAAAATCAGCATCATCATTACCGACAAAATCAGTGCAATAACCACACCTTGACGGGTGTGGTCAGCGACCAAATTACGCTTAGCAGCACCATTTAAGTTTGAAATGATAGGGGTTAAAACGGTGAGCAACCCTTGCCCAAATAAGATTGTCGGCAGCCAAATAGAGACAGCAATGGCGACGCCAGATAGCGCCGTTTTACTATAGTTGCCGGCCATAATGGTATCAACAAACGTAATGGCGGTTTGTGATATTTGGGCAATCATTACCGGTATTGCAAGTGTAATGATATGTTTAATTTCGTGTCGATAATGTAGCTTCATTTGATTTGTTTACTGTTTAACAGTTCCCCATAGATCATATTCATCAGAGTGTTCAATTTCAACTTGAACAATATCGCCCACTTTAACACTATTTTCATCATTAAGATAAACAACACCGTCAATTTCGGGTGCATCTGCCATACTGCGACCAATGGCACCTTCGGCATCCACTTCATCAATGATAACTGATAATGTTTGACCAACTTTATTACGAAGTTTTTTGCTTGAGATAGTTTGTTGTAATTGCATAAAGCGATGAAAACGCTCTTGTTTGATCGCTTCCGGAATCTGATTTGCGAGCGCATTGGCTTGTGCGCCTTCAACCGGACTATAAGGAAAGCAACCCACCCGATCAAGTTCGGCTTTAGTTAAAAAGTCGAGCAGTAACTCAAAGTCTTGCTCGGTTTCACCCGGATAACCGACAATAAAGGTTGAACGTAATGTTATATCGGGGCAAATATCTCGCCATTTATGTATTCGTTCAAGCGTTCGGTCAATGGTTCCCGGTCGTTTCATCGATTTTAAAACGGTTGGGCTGGCATGTTGCAGTGGCACATCTAAATAAGGCAAGATTTTACCTTCGGCCATTAACGGGATTAAATTATCGACGCTAGGGTAAGGATACATGTAATGCAGTCTCACCCAAATGCCTAGCGTAGCTAACTGCTCACACAAAGTTTGGATATCGGTTTTCAAAGGCATGCCGTTCCAAAAATTGGTGCGATTTTTAATATCAACACCATAAGCTGAAGTATCTTGAGCAATAACTAATAACTCTTTTACGCCGCTTTCAGCTAATCTTTTTGCCTCATCAAGCACATTTCCAATTGGTCTACTGACCATTTCGCCCCGTAATGAAGGAATAATACAAAAGGTGCAGCTATGATTACAGCCTTCAGATATTTTTAAATAGGCATAATGTTTAGGTGTCAATTTAACACCTTGCTCCGGCACTAAGCTGGTAAACGGATTATAAGCCGGTTTTGGTGCATATTTATTGACATGAGTCAGTACCGCTTCATAGCTGTGCGGACCAGATATTTCCAACACTTTCGGATGAACATTACGTATTTGATCTTCTTTCGCACCAAGACAGCCGGTCACAATGACTTTACCATTTTCATTTAATGCTTCGCCGATCGCTTCTAACGATTCTTGTACAGCGCTATCGATAAAGCCACAGGTATTGACGATCAATAAATCGGCATTATCGTAACTGGGTACCACACGATAACCTTGCGTGCGCAATTCGGTTAAAATTCGCTCTGAGTCAACTAAATTTTTAGGACAACCAAGGCTCACAAATCCAATAGTAGGGGATGACATATTCATAGTATTTATAATAGTGTTAAATATTTAAGGGGTATAAAGTTGAGAATTAATAAACTTTTACTGCTTAATGTTGATTATTAAAAAAACGACGGCATTTTATCACATTTGAATTTTGTTGAAACAGCGATTTTTGATTTGCTTTCATTTGTTCAGAATTTTCAGTTGATTTGATTGTTATATTGTGCAAGCAAATAACAATCAATCACCAATATAGATGTATTTAATCAGTCAATCTTGTTTGAGGATAATAATAAAGCCCTCACGTACGTGAGGGCAGGTGGAGTTAGGATAAGATACAAACTGCAATCATCATGCTTTTAGATAAGATTTATTTTAGCCCATTGATAACTTCGTCAATTTGGCGCTCTAAACTTTCTGCACCGCCACCGGATAGGTACCAAAGATCAGGTGTTAAATAAACGACTTGTGTTTTACTATTTTTCAGCACTTTTGAATCGAAAAAGTTCTCTTTCATCGCTGTATTACCAATTGCTTTACTGCGATCGACAACGTAAATAATGTCAGGTTTAACCGATTTTATATAGTTATTATCAATAAATACTGGTTTAGGTTTTTCGCCAATTTGTGTGATTTTGTTACTTTCCGCAGGAACAGCACGTTTAACGTTTAACACATCATGAATAAGGGCTGCGCTTGAACTGTTATTAATAAGAATTACTTTTCCGTCATTATGGATAGCAACAATGGCTTTTTTATGGCTATTATGACTGATTGCTTGCGCTTGTTGAAGTTTAACATCCAGCGACTCAATGATCGCTTTACCTTTACTTTCTGTACCGGTGATAGTGGCTAACGCATAGATATGATTTCGGGTGGAATCATAGTAATTTTTGGCATTAACACTTAAATTCAGAACAGGGGCAATTTGTCTTAATTGGGCATCTTTACTGGCTTGTCGACCGTCAATGATAATTAAATCGGGTTTAAGATTTTTTATTGCGTCAATATTGGGTTCTTTCATATTGCCGGTATCAGCAATACCAATATTATTATATTTTTGTAGATAAGAAGGGATCACCGATTGTGGTACAGCGGTAACTATTGAGCCTTTACCTAATGCATCTAAAGTATCAAGAGCACCATAATTCATAACCACCACTTTTTTAGGTGATTTAGGCACTTCAATACTATTATTATCGACTACCACATTCATTTTTGAGGTTGATTGGCAACCTGTAAGACCTAAAATCACAGCAGCTAGCGTGCTTAAAAGTAGTTTTTTATTTCTGTTCATGATAATTTCCTTTCTGCAAATAAAAATGATAACCATTATTATTTAAAAAATTGCTCTTTGTCTACTAATAAATAATTTTTATTAAAGATATTGATAATTATTCTCATTTACTGTAGTGTTACCTGAGGGGAAGTCTAAAATATCATTATAAATAATGGGGTTATAAAAAATGGAGATAAAGCGAAAATTGAAGTTAGCGACTCACGTCATTAACACTAGCCTTTTATTATTGTCAAGTGCTGCTATGGCCGACACCAATTCTGAAACTGAAACTATGGTCGTTACAGCTTCGGGATTTGCTCAACAAGTCAAGGAAGCGCCAGCCACGATATCGGTTATTACACCAGAAGAGATTAGCAACAAACCTTATCGAGATGTAACAGATGCCTTGAAAGATATTCCCGGCGTTACAATTACTGGTGGCGGTGATTCTACCGATATCAGTATTCGTGGTATGGATTCAAAATATACAATGATTCTCGTTGACGGTAAAAAAATCAGTACTCGTGAGACCAGACCAAATGGCGATAATTCGGGTTTTGAGCAAGGTTGGTTGCCGCCGTTGACCGCTATTGATCGCATCGAAGTGGTTCGGGGTCCAATGTCTTCATTATATGGATCTGATGCGATGGGTGGGGTAATTAACATTATCACCAAAAAAGTCTCGGATGAATGGCATGCCGGATTACGTTTTGAGTCTGTTATACCGTATCGTTCAAGCGAAAAAAATACCTATGTAACCAGTTTTTCAACAATGGGACCCATTATTGAAGATATCTTAGGTATTCAACTTTACGGCCAATATTCGAAACGGCATGAAGATAAATTTCTCAATGGTCATGCACAGCAACAGCTACAAAGTTTGAATGGTAAGCTATCGTTAAATGCCAGCGATACCCAAAGGTTTGATTTGGATTTTGGCCGTTCTTTACAAAAAAGTAAAGCCAGCGCCGGAAAAACTCGCCCAACTAATCGAGGCGACTTCCCACGTGATAATCATCGAAGTAGCTTTGCTTTAACACATAACGGCATGTTTGGCGATATCTCGACCACAAGCTTTGTGGCTTATGAAGGCAACAACAATCCTGAAAGGAAAATGAAGATTCGAAATACCGATGCCGATACACGAATAACCATTCCGTTTTCAATTAATATGTTAACTGTTGGTGGAAAGTATAACTATCAAGAGTTGCATGATAAAGGTAACCAATTAAATACTCGATTAACTAAAATTGACCGTTGGAACTACGCTTTATTTGCCGAAGATGAGGTGCGGGTTTTAGATAATTTAAGTTTCACCTTTGGATTACGTTTTAATAAAGATGAGAATTATGGCAGTAACTGGAATCCACGTATTTATAGTGTTTGGAACATCGATGATAACTTCACTTTAAAAGGCGGTTATTCAACAGGATTTGCCGCCCCACAATTGCGTCAAGTTGTTGCTGATTGGGGACAAGTGACCGGCGGTTCCGGTACTGGTAATAAAGGAATGATTATGGGTAACCCGGATTTGAGACCTGAGAAAACCCAAAATTTCGAAATTGGCTTAGGTTATACCAATGATTATGGTGTGGATGCGTCGGCAACAGCGTTCTACACTAAATATAAAGATAAAATTCAATCCTATTATATTTGCCGTGGTGAAGCAGGATCGCGTAAATGTCAAATCAATGGCTATCGAGAAAAATTTGATTTTGTTCAAGGGCGTGAAAACGTCGATAAAGCTGATCTTAAAGGGCTGGAATTAACCTTTAAAACACCGTTATTTGATCGATTCTTATTAAGCACTAACTATGCCTGGACGAAGACCGAACAAAAGACCGGTAAAAATAAAGGTAAACCATTAAATCGTACGCCTAAACAAAAGTTCAATACTCAACTTGACTGGAACGTCACAGATCAATGGGATTTATGGGCTAAAATGGCATACTATGGTGTAGAAAGCACCACTAACCGTACCGGTAAGAAGATTGAATACCCGGGATACACTTTCTGGGATATTGGCGCGGCTTATAAAGTGCATAAAAGTACTAAAGTGTTTGCCGGCGTTTATAATCTGTTTGATAAAGATGTCAGCAATCAAGATTATGGTAAAACATTAGAAGGTCGACGCTATTTTGTCGGCGCTGAAATTAACTTCTAAATAGTTTTTCATCAAGTAGTTATCTTTTTTAACTACTTGATGAAATCTCGCCTCAATGACGATTAACAAAGCGTTTAATCAACCTCAATTTGTTATCTTTTCGACAAGCAAAACTTTCTAAATTTGCCCTGATTAAGTTTAAGAGATTGGGATAGCAATGGAATAATTGCTAGCTTGGCAATTTTGGCCAATAATCCACTTTTTTTGAAAAAACTTCTGCTCGCTATCTTCGATTTTTTCCCTAAATTTTGCCGGATAATAGTCAAATAAGCCTATTTTTTTGGCTATTAATTCAATAGATAACATGAATAAGCAACTTTATTTTGAAAAATATTTTAGTTAGGCATTAAGGCAATTTTCTGGAAAAATAAAGATAAAGTAATGACAAATCATAAAGATATGAATTTTTATTCTGAAAAAAAATTAATCAAATTAATTTTTATTTTTGTGCTGTTGAAAAACTGATCTGTACATTTGATAGCCAGTCACCATTAATAGCGCATTGATTGATCGATTAATCCGATCGATAATGTGCTCAGTGTCTATTGATATGATGTTAGAAACTTAATTTAAATCAGTGAGTTTTACTTAACCATTTTGAGTTTAGTTGTTAACCAGTTTAGTAAGCTAAATTGTGAAAAATATCTGAAGGACATAACAACACTATCAGTATTATTTGTTTTAGAAAATTATAATTATAAGGAGAGCAAACTTGAACTGGATGTCACCAATTGTTAAAAGAGGGTTAGGCTTCTTATCTCAATCTTTTGACAATAAATTTAACACAAAAATTCATTGTTTGACTGCATTAATTGTTTTAGGTCATATCAATGGCGCTAATGCCGTTTTATCGATTTCAACGCTCGAAAGAATTCATGGGCATTACCCTGCTATTGCCATTAATGATGAGTTAGTTGATTCATCCGGATTTTCCGATAAATTAACTGTGGTAAGCATGCCAGACGGTAAGTTACGTGATCGCCAAAGCGACATTCTAGATTTTAAAGTCGACCCGTCAACCACTTATAACGATATCAAATGGGTTTTACCCGCTAAGCAAGATTCAAATGAAGATAATAAAATTATCATTGAAGCCAACGGTCAAGAAGTGAAATTATCCGATATTGCAGCAAATTTAGGGGTCGGTATTTTCGATGAAGACGGTGATGTAGGGGTACCACAAGGGGTATTATCTGCTACTTGGTATTACAGCTTTCCGGGTGGAAAAGGAAAAGGTGAGGCTCAATATAAACCGGTGCCTGAAAGTGAGTTAAACAGCAAAATGGAACCTTGCCGTGCGCCTTATAAATTAGTGCTGTCAATCAAAAATATTAAAGCCCAAACCGAATATGGCTTGCCGTCAGAATCTGAAATTGACTATGCGGATGTGATACAAGAATATGTCTTTAAATCAAAGATTAATAAAATTTGTTACGCCCGAACTAACCCAATGATGAATAGCAATAGATGGTCATGGACGCAATATAACGGCGATGAACCATATGGTTATGGCTGGAATAGTCGTAATATAAGTTCAACGCCAGATCCAAAACACGGTGGCGGATATTTAAAATCAGAATGGGATCCAGAATTAGGATTTTTACTGGAAGATAATTACAACAATAGATTTCCTAGAACCATATTTAAAGGTGCAACTTTCCAACTTTGGATGAGTAATGATCAGCAAGATTATTTGTGGTCAACCGATGATGAAAATATATCGATAGATGAACTTGGCATTGTAACTTTTAACGCTAAGCCCAAAAGAGCGGCATTTCAAATTTTTGCTTGGCCAAAAGATGCTAAAGGTCTGGAAGATAGGGTTTTATTTTGGTCAGCATTTGACTTCTGGGCAAAATATGTAAGACAAACCAATGAGTATTCTGAAGATCTGTGTGGGGGCATTCAAAATCAGTTAACCATCGCTGATTGGAATAATACCCCGCAAGCATTAGATCCAGCAACTGATAACAATGTCATGGCGACTAACGTGACCATGACAAGAAAAACGTATGGTGGATTAAATAGCGAATGGGGTCAACTTATAAAAGAATATTATCCTAATTCTGATTTTCCAACTTCAGGATTCGTTAATGGTACAGAGCAACGACATGCATGGGTATCAGATACCAATGGGAATGGCTCTATACATAACGTAGTCACTATGTTAAATGGTGGTGTAAATAAAGTCCAAGGCACACAATGGACAGCCGTTCCTTTTGCTATGGTATACGAAGTGTGTAAAGAGCGTTGGTAACCATAAAATCATTCTTTCCTCAATAATCATTCCTATCTCACCAACGTTATTTCGATAGCGTTGGTGTACAAATCCATCTTAGATATCATCAATATTTCAATAAGTTAAGTCATTTATTTGCATTTTTAAAACAGTGATGTGATTAAACTAATAAATGTTCATTTATTCTGGATATTGAATTAATAGGTAAAACATATTTAAGTGTTTTGAATAAAAATTCTATCGTTTTAATGATTGATTTTATTTGGAAAAAATGAATTAAAATGATATTAATCAATAATTTTCGTAAAAGATTTATAAATTTCTAAAAAAAGCCCGTCCATTTTTTTTAATCGTCTAAATATCATCCTGTATATTTGATGATCAATCGCCATAATCACCATATTGATTGCTTAAAAAATTAGAACGATAATTCGCAAAATGTCTTAGATATCAAGTTAGATATTTAATGTTAGAGAAGTGATATTTATTTAATCAATTAGTGCAAATAATTACTAGCTTAGCTAATGTAACTATAAAACAAAAATATCCCAAAAGGCATTTAAATTATTATGAAAATAATTTGTTATAAAAAATGGACTTATAAGGAGAGCCAAATTGAGCTGGATATCAATTTTAATTAAGAGAGGTATTAGTTTATTGCTGGTGTTAAAAAACAATAAATTAGTAAATTTGTTTAATTATTTGCCTGTTGTTTTTGTTTTAGGTTATGTCAATTGCGCCAATGCCGTATTTTCGATTTCAACGATCGAAAAAATTCATGGTCATTCCCCGAGTATCTCAATCAATGGTGAGATAGTTGATTCATCGGCTTTCGCCGAAAAACTCAGTATTGTAAGTATGCCGAACGGGCAGTTACGAGATAGTCAAAGCAATATTCAAGATTTTAAGATCAGCCCGTCAACCACTTATAACGATATCAAATGGGTTTTGCCAGCTAAGCAAGATTCAAACGAAGATAATAAACTTATCATTGAAGCCAATGGTCAAGAAGTTAAATTATCCGATATTGCAGAAAATTTAGGCGTGACGATTTTCGATGAAGACGGTGATGAGGGGATACCGGAGGGGGTATTGTCTGCCACTTGGTATTACAGCCTTCCGGGTGGAAACGGCATGGGTGATAGTCGGTATAAGCAGGTGCCGGAAAATGAATTAAATAACACAATGGAACCTTGCCGTGCGCCTTATAAATTAGTGCTTTCAATCAAAAATATAAAAGCGGCAACCCAATACGGCTTGCCTTTTGAATCGAATATTGATTATGCTGATGTTAAGCAAGAATATATCTTTAAATCATCCATTAATCAAATTTGCTACGCCCGACCTAACCCAATGATGAGTAGCAAAAATTGGTCATGGATTCAATATGACGGTGATATGCCTTATGGTTATGGCTGGAATAGTGATCATATCAGTGCAACGCCAAATACAAAACACGGTGGTGGATATATACAATCTCAGTGGCATCCGGAATTAGGATTTTTCTTAAATAATAATGGCTATAATAATAAATTTCCTAAAACTGCTTTCAAAGGTGCAACATTTCAACTTTGGCTGAGTAACGATCAGCAAGATTATCTGTTTTCAACCGATGATGATAATATATCTGTCAATGAACTTGGTGTAGTCACCTTTAACGCGAAGCCACAAAGAAAAACATTTCAAGTTTTTATTTGGCCAAAAGATAGTAAGGGTATAGAAGATAGAATCGTATTTTGGACGGATCTTAAATTCTGGGCAAAATATGTAAGAGAAACCAATGAGTATTCTGAAGATCTATGTGGTGGCATTCAAAATCAGTTAACTATCGCCGATTGGAATAATACCCCGCAAGCATTAGACCCAACAGCAGACAGTGGGAATCTCGGTCACGGCGTTGCCATGACCAGAAAATTTGACGGGGGATTAAATGGCGAATGGGGACAAGTGGTAAAAGAATATTATCCTAAATCCGATTTCCTCACTTCAGGATTAGTCAATGGTACATCGCAACGACATGCATGGGTGTCAGATACCACTGATAATGGCAATACGCATCATGTGGTATTTATGTTAAACAGTGGCGTGCATAAAGTTGTAGGTAACAAGTGGACAGCAGTTCCTTTTTCTACGGTACATGAGGTGTGTAAAGAAGTTTGGTAAACATTAAACCATTCATCGTTCAATAATAATTCATCCCAAACCAACGTTATTTTAATAGCGTTGGTTTTATTTAAATATTTCAGCAACCCCCTTTCAAATCAAAAACCGTTAAGCAATATGATTTTCTGATAGCGACCAAAACATTGCAAAATCATCAATGAAATTAATAAACAGTTTAAATGAGTGGTCATATCGGCTTAAAACGCTTTCAACCTACATTCTTTTCACTGATTATTAAAGACGTATCTATTTGGCGATATTCGCTAAAAAACTCAAACAAAAAGCGATCTGTTCATATTTTGATGGGTTGTTTTCATTTCTCAAAAATCAGTGCATTGCTTTGTCGATTAACGATAAACAAGTGTCTATCACTTTGTTTTTTAACATGACCCAATCCATTAGGGCGATTTTTGTTGTTATTAAGTCAATGCTATGAACATTTGTCTGACATTCTAAAAAGCGTTCATTTTGTTAAAAGATCACAATAACAATAGTGAAATTTTGACTATTGGCATTTTCACCGTGATTTTCATCTGAAAAACAAAATGAATAAATATTTAGATCTTAGTCACAAATTTATTATAAAACCATTTTCGCCAAAACTTTATTCGATATAATTGAACAAAAGATTATTAGGTAAACATTTGTTCGGAGGATTCATGGTTAGTATCGTTTTAGTATCGCATAGTAGAAAAATTACCGATGGTTTAAAGGAGATGATAGAAGAGATGGTTGATTCAACCGGAGATGTAGAAATTCATTCCGCAGGCGGAACTGATGACGGGCGTTTGGGAACCGATGCAGTTGCGATTTACAACATTATTGAACAATCTAAAAATCACAAAAACATCCTAATTTTTGCTGATATTGGCAGTGCGATACTAAGTACTGAAACCGCTATTGACCTAATCGAAGATGAAGAGCTCAAAAGTAAAGTGACTTTAGTCGATGCGCCTTTGGTAGAAGGGGCGTTTGTTGCGTCTATACAAGCAATGGTAGATGACGATGTAGAAGGTATTTTAGCTGAATTACAAAATATTTAAGAAGAGAGCATAGCGATGAAATTTTTTCGTAGTTTTGTTGGTTATTGTATTGCTGGAATGATCGTTATGTCGGTATGGTCTCAATTAGGGACTTACGGGATTTTTGGTGGATTTTTAGCGGCAGTTATCATCATTGGACCTATGTGGTATATGAATCACTACATTAATTTAACCGGCAACGAAGATGATGCCGCCTTTGTTGATATGGGGCTTGCGATTGCTGTATGCGGGATTATGCGAGATACCTTTATTCAAGGTGGAGAAGCGTTTGTATCTTCAATGCCAACAATCATTCTGGTGACTTGCGGCGCAACCTTAGGGGGAATTACCGCAGCCTATATTGAAAAAGACATGGCGAAGAAGAAAGAGTTTACTAATGAAAATCCAAGAGAGCCAGGCTTACGCCGCACTGATTTTGAAAAATTGAAAGAGGCAAAAGAGAAGATTTTGCGCAATAAACAAATCAAAGTTTTTCAAAAGAAGAGATAAGTTACCGAATAAGGAGTAGTGAATCATGTCAATAAAATTAGCGATTGCAACATTAATTGGGGGATTTATTTTTCCTTTCGTCATCCGAATGGCGTGGGGGCGAATGGTTGATAATTGGGGTCCAATTGGTGGTTGGATGGCCGCAGCCTTTATTGTTGGCACAGTTTGGTGCATTAATCATGGTATTGCAACGCCGATGATTACCCAAAGTGGATCAGTTTGGGTCGATCAGGGACTTGCGGCAGGTGTCGGTGTCTGGGTTGCCTCGGCGTTAACTGGTGGAAGCAAACGTAAATCAGTTAAAAATATCGTCGCTGCTGTGAGTGCAGGTATTGTCGGTGGATATGTGTTATCACTTTTCCTGGTAGGTTAAGTGTTAGGTTAAAAGTAAAAAAGGTAGAGGTAGTGTAATGAGAAGATTAATTAATGATGGCTATGATGTCGTTGAAGAGATGTTAGAAGGCTACTGTTTAGCGCACAGTGATTATGTCAAGCTTAAAGATGACTGTGATCGGGTTATTGTCAGTAAAAAGATAAGCGCTGAACCAAGAGTCAGAATTATCATCGGCGGCGGATCAGGTCATGAACCGGCTTTTTTAGGTTATGTCGGTAAAGATTTTGCTGATGCAGCAGCAGTGGGCAATGTCAATACTTCACCTTCGCCAGAATATTGCTATGAAGCGGTTAAAGCAGTTGATGCCGGTAAAGGTTGCTTGTTTGTTTACGGCAATTATGCCGGTGATGTAATGAATTTTGATATGGGCGCTGAACTCGCTGCTCAAGACGGTATTCGTGTTGAAACAGTCACCACAACCGATGATATCTATTCTTCTAAAAACATACCCGATCGTCGTGGTGTGGCAGGTAACGTTTTTGTCTTTAAAGTTGCCGGTAGCGCCGCAGCTAAAGGATATGATCTCGACAAAGTTAAAGCATTAACCCAAAAAGCAAATGCCAATACTTATTCAATTGGTGTAGCACTTTCATCATCAACACTCCCTGTAACTGGCGAGCCGATTTTTGAAATGCAAGACGGCGATATGGAAGTTGGTATGGGCATTCATGGTGAGCCGGGTATTGAAAGAACAAAACTTGAAAAAGCCGATTATGTTGTTAGTCAACTCATTGATCATATCTTACAAGATTCCCAACTCAAATCAGGTGATGAAGTCCAATTACTCATTAATGGGCTAGGGGGATTAGCTTTAATGGATCAGTATGTCTGTTATCGTAAAGCTCATCTGCTATTGGCGCAAAAGGGCATTAAAATTTACAACCCATTGGTTGGCAATTATGTCACTTCCATGGATATGGTGGGGATGTCTATATCTGTCATTAAACTCGATGATGAACTTAAGCAGTTATTAGATCATCCATGTGACACCCCGTATTTCAAAGTTGCCTATAAATAACCAAGGAGAGTAGAAATGAGCGCGCTGATGCTAACCAAGTCCTATTTTATCGAAACATTTAAAAAACTTGCCGAAATGGCTGAACAAAATCGTGATCATCTCAGTAAATTGGATTCCGATATCGGTGATGGTGATCATGGTATTAATTTAACCATTGGTTTTCGGGAGGTCGAAAAACAGTTACCGACACTGTCTGAAACAACGGCGGATATTGCTGAATTGATGAAAAAAGTCGGCATGATTTTGTTAAGTAAAGTTGGCGGTGCATCAGGGCCTTTATACGGCAGTTTCTTTATGAAAATGGCGACTCATACCGTTGGAAAACAAGAGGTCACCTTTAAAGAATTTTGTCAAATGTATCAAGACGGCGTTGAAGCGGTGCAGTTTCGAGGCAAGGCCGAAGTAGGTGATAAAACCATGGTAGATGCCCTGATCCCCGGGTTAGATGTATTAAAAAATTATCAGGAAGGGGACGATCCGGTAAAGACACTACAAACCTGCGTAGATGAAATGAAAAAAGGGTCAGATAATACCATTGCATTGATAGCTAAAAAAGGGCGTTCAATGCGACTAGGTGAAAGGGCGATCGGTCATCGTGATGCCGGTTCTGAATCATCGTGGATGATCCTAAATCAATTTTTGGAGCAATTAAAACTAGAAAATCAACAAAATGCCTAAGCAATGTATTAATCATCATTCGATTTTTGGATGATGAAATGTGAGTAAAAAGTCATAAAAAGAGGTAGTAATTATGGATAAGGTTTTTGTTAGTCCTAACAGATATGTACAGGGTAAAGATTTACTTACACGAGCAGATGTGTATATTAAACCTTTTGGAACGCATTTTTTAATTCTTGCCGATCAAAACATCTGGAATATAGCGGCAAATCAACTGGCAGATTCATTAACCAACTCAGGATTAGACATTACCAAAGCTGTGTTTAATGGTGAGTGCTCTATGGTTGAAATCAATCGACTGCTCGATGAGTATAAAGATAAAAAATTTGATGCCATTATTGGTGTCGGTGGCGGTAAAACGTTAGATACTGCAAAAGCCTTAGCCGCAAAATATAACATTCCAAAAGTGTGCGTACCAACCACCGCCTCGACCGATGCGCCAACGGCTAAAGTGTCAGTGGTCTATACCGAAGACGGCGTGTTTGATTTCCTATGGCACCATTATAAAAATCCGGATTTGGTATTAGTCGATACTCGAGTGATTGCTAATGCGCCAGTTCGCTCATTAAAATCGGGGATTGCTGACGGTTTAGCTACATGGGTTGAAGCACGAACTTCAATTCGTAGCTGTCATAAAACTGATGCTGGCGGCATTGCCACCATAGCCGGTGAAGCTATTGCCAGAGAGTGTGAAAAAACCATTTTTGAATATGCGCTTTTAGCAGTAGAAGCAAATGAAAAGAAATTGGTTACCCCAGCTTTAGAAGCCGTGGTTGAAGCCAATACGTTATTAAGTGGTCTTGGCTTTGAAAATGGTGGATTAGGCGCCGCTCATGCAATTCATAACGGCTTTACTGCGGTACCGGGTGATGTGCATCATTTAACCCACGGTGAAAAAGTGGCGTATGGCACAATAGCTCAATTGGTTTTAGAAGGGCGACCGATTGCTGAATTGGAGCGTTATATCGACCTCTATCTTAAACTCGGTTTACCTATTACGCTCGAGGAAGTTCACTTAGATAAAATTACCGATGAAGAGTTTGAACTTATCGGTAAAAAAGCGGTAGATCCGGTTGAAACTATTCATAGCATGCCTTTTGAGGTGACGGCTGATGATGTGATTCAAGCGATCAAAGCAACAGATTATCACGTTAAAAATTACAAAAAACGGTTAGGTCTTAACTAGTCATTCATTTTGCACTTCATACCGGTATTGTTACTTGTATGAAGTGTTTTTTTAATTTTTAAACGTCATTTTTAATAACGCTAAGTATTGATCTAATTACATAAATTATTAAGCAATAGATACCAAACTGAATAGTCTGTTTTCGCTTATGTATAAGCTTGTTGTTTCTGATTAAAATTGAGCGTTGCCATTTACCGCCCAACTATTTTTAATTACAGGATGAATCATGAAAAAAATCTATATTGGCACTAGCTGGAAAATGAATAAAACATTAGCTGATGCGCTATTGTATTGTGAACAGTTAAGAACCTTCTATCCGGAAAATTTAAAAAAACAAATCCAACCTTTTGTTATTCCGCCTTTTACCTGCGTTCGTGAAGTATCTGACTATATACAGCGCCATAATCTGAACTGTTTAACCGGCGTACAAAATATGCATTTTGAAGATTCAGGCGCTTTTACCGGTGAAATTTCGCCGATTATGGCAAAAGATACCGGTGCTAAACTGGTGGAAATGGGGCATTCAGAGCGGCGGGAATTTTTTGGCGAAACCGATATGGCTGTCAATAAAAAGGTACATGCGGCATTAAAGCACCAGCTCACCCCTTTAGTATGCATTGGTGATAGTGCTCAAGAAAAAGCGTGGGGCGTGTCGCATGAAGCCGTAGTTAAACAGATGAAAATTGCCCTGCATGGCGTCGACAAAACGCAAGTTGAACAAGTTATCATTGCCTATGAGCCTATTTGGGCAATTGGTGAACATGGCGTTCCGGCTACACCGGAAGAAGCAGAATCTATTCATCATCGACTCAGACTTGCCCTAACTGAAATGTATGGCACCGAGATAGCGAATAAAATAATTTTATTGTATGGAGGCAGCGTAAACCTTGAAAATTCAACTTTATTGATTGCGCAACCGAACATCGATGGCTTATTTATTGGACGCAGTGCATGGCAAGCTAAAGGTTTTTGTAATATATTATCCGCTATTAATCAGCAAAGCTAAGATAAAACACAAGGCGCACCAATGGATATATTCAATGATAAACAAGAGTCAGAACTACTTACCGAAATCGCAGTTGCCTACTATGAGTATGAACAGACTCAAGAAGAGATTGCAAAGCGATTTGGTATATCACGGATTAAAGTTGGTCGTTTATTAAAAAAAGCGAGAGCTGAAGGGATTGTTGAAATCAATGTTAAATATCATCCTGTCTTTAGCTCACGGATAGAACAGCAATTTGTTAATAATTTTGGTATCAAACGGGCACTGATTGCTTTAGATCATCAAGATGAAGATGAACAACGCCGGCAAGTTGCTGCGCTAGTTTCTAATTACCTATCAAGCACCTTAAAAAACGGCATGACTGTTGCCGTGGGGCAGGGTCGTAATGTGGCTGCCATTGCCAGCCATATTGGTGTATTTCCCGAAAAACAGTGTAAATTTATTTGTGGAATTGGTGGTACACAACGAGTTGGCGAGATTATCGATGCTGACCATATTAGTCGAAGCCTTGCCAGAAAATTTAACGCCACCAGCGAAACATTATATGCGCCAGCTTATGTTGAAAACCGTGAGTTAAAACGTGCATTTATGCAAAATCGAGTGATCAAAGATACCTTAGAAAGAGCCTCTAAAGCCGATATTGCTTTGGTTGGTCTGGGTGATATGAACGAAAATTGTTATATGGTTCAACTCGGTTGGTTTACCCCACAAGAGATCACCTACGCCACGTTAAATCAAGGGGTGATTGGTGATATTGCCGGTTATGGCTTTTTCGATATTCAAGGTAATCCGGTCGATACAGTGATGAATGATCGCGTTATTGGCTTAAGTATCGAAGAGCTACGCAATATTCCGTGTGTGATTGCTATCGCCTCAGAAAATACCAAAGCCACCGCCATTCTAGGGGCGCTTCGCTCCGGTGTTATCGATATTATTGCAACCAGCGCATCAAATGCCAGAATGGTTTTAAGCCTGCAACAAAATACCAATAAATAAGAAAGTGAATAAGAAAACGATAGTTTTTTACTAAAACATAGGTATTTTCTGAAAGTTTTTGACAAGGGTTTTTAACTTTTGCTGATGACTAGTTCCTAGTCGTTATTCTTTGGATGATTTGACGAAGCTTAGCTTTGTAGATTTCTATAAGCCGACAAAGCCTTTGATCTCTTTCTAAATCGATATTTATATTTTTACTTAAACATAGGTATTTTCTGAAAGTTCTTGGCAAGGGTTTTTAACTTTTACTGATGACTAGTTCCTAGTCGTTATTCTGTGGAAGATTTGACTAGGCTTTGCTTTGTAGATTTTTATAAGCCGACAAAGCCTTTGATTTCTTTCTAAATCGATGTTTATAATTTTATACTGAAACATGGGTATTTTCTGAAAGTTCTTGACAAGGGTTTTTAACTTTTGCTGATGACTAGTTCCTAGTCGTTATTCTTTGGATAATTTGACGAAGCTTAGCTTTGTAGATTTCTATAAGCCGACAAAGCCTTTAATCTCTTTCTAAATCGATATTTATATTTTTTACTTAAACATAGGTATTTTCTGAAAGTTCTTGTCAAGGGTTTTTAACTTCTGCTGATGACTAGTTCCTTGTCGTTATTCTGTGGATGATTTGACAAAGCTTTGCTTTGTAGATTTTTATAAGCCGACAAAACCTTTGATCTCTTTCTAAATCGATATTTATGTTTTTTACTTAAACATGGGTATTTTCTGAAGGTTCTTGGCAAGGGTTTTTAACTTTTGCTGATGACTAGTTCCTAGTCGTTATTCTTTGGATGATTTGACGAAGCTTAGCTTTGTAGATTTCTATAAGCCGACAAAGCCTTTAATCTCTTTCTAAATCGATATTTATGTTTTTTACTAAAACATAGGTATTATCTGAAAGTTCTTGACAAGGGTTTTTAACTTTTACTGATGACTAACCCTAGTCGTTATTCTTTGGATGATTTGGCAAAGCTTAGCTTTATAGATTTTTATAAGCCGACAAAGCCTTTGATCTCTTTCTAAATCGATATTTATGTTTTTTACTTAAACATAGGTGTTTTCTGAAAGTTTTTGACAAGATAATTTATCTTTTGGCGCTATCAACATATTGAAATAGCAATAATAAGTTTGAAAATTTATGCCCCGGTTAGGATTGGCTACCGGAGCATGGTTGGTATACTATTGCTGGTTTGGATAATTGTTATCAAACATAACTTAATTTGATAAATCAAAATCAGCAATTTTATTGGCTACAGTAAGCGCTTGATAATTCTATCAACCCGAATACGACTAAGTCTTTTAATCAGCTTGTGTACCTGCTTAGGGTAAAATTGGCTAGCTTGAATTTGTTGGAAATGCGTAACCAATGTGGTTTTTTCACGAATAGTATCAAGTTCTTGTTGTAGTTGATGTTTTAGCTGGTGTTTTGGATCGTGAACTAAAATGCCGTTTTCAAGATCTAAACGCCAAGCTCTCGGATTAAGGTTATTACCGGTTACCAGCATCCAGTCATTATCGACCCAAACCCCTTTTAAGTGATAGGTTTGATCTTGATCTTTCCATAAACGAATAATCAATTGCTCTTTATCAACATACGATTGCAGACGTTCGATAAAGCGTCTTAAATTGATTTCATATAAATAAGGAAGCCCGCCGGAAATGTTAAATGGTTGATCTTCCGGTATATAAAAGTCATTTGCTACTTTATCACCAATAATAATCTCAACTTGTCGACCTTTACGTAGTAAACGAATAATGTCGCGTACTAAAATATTCGGTAGATTAAAGTATGGGGTGCAAAATATAATTTTCTTCTGAGTAATATTAACCAGATGATGAATAATTTTATTTAACGCATTATTGCGTCCCAACCCTGCAATAGGCGCAACTGATAATGATTTGTTGTCAGCATTGCCGGAATATTGATAATTGGCTCCGGAAAGGTGCTGGCGTAACGATTTAATTGCCGATTTCAGTTGCTTACGGGTTTTATGATTTTCAATATCTAATCGTTGCAAACCTTCAAACGGTAAAAAGTTGTCATCAATGTACTTGATCATACTATCGGCTAACGCTTTATTGGTAATAAAGTGATATCGATCATAACGGTATTTATCGAGCTTATGCAGATAGACATTATTAATACTGGCACCGCTATAAATGACCGTGTCGTCAATGATTGATCCTTTTAAATGTAAAACACCGAGCACTTCCCGTCGATTAATTGGCACGCCATAGACCGGAATATCAATATCCGGATGTTGCTTTTTCATCTGATAATAGTAGCGTGCATTGGTGTTTGATTTATCTTCGCCAAATCGACCACGCTGCGCCCGATGCCAATCGACAAAGACTTTAATATCCAGACTAGGGTTGAGTTTTTTAGCTTGATAAAGTGCGGCAAGGATCTCTTTACCTGCTTCATCTTGTTCAAGATAAAGTGCCACAATATAGATTCGATATTGGGCTTTTTGAATATGTTCAAGTAACGCAGACCGATAACTTTGTGGATCATATAATATCTGATATTGTTCAGCATTTTGAGAAAGTTTGGCTAATTCATCAAGATGCTTTCGATGATTATATCTTATAAATGGTATTCGCATGATTCATATATCATTATAACTGGTATAGATTGTAGAATAACACAATTTACATCAGAAAATAACACTCCTTTTTATGTGGGATAAGGTTTAAATCACTAATCATTATTGTTTATTAATAAACAGATCATTTAAGATTGTTCATCAACCCATGTTTGAATAATTTTATAAGTTAACGCAAGTACTACTGGACCAATAAACAGTCCCATAATACCAAAACCAAGTAGACCACCAATCACACCAAATAAAATCAGTAAGAAAGGCAGATCAGCCCCTTTTTTAATTAGATAAGCTCGCATCACACTATCAAGGGTGGTTAAAATGATAGCCACCACAATAAGCACGATAGCGTAAACGGTGTGTCCATCCCAAAATTGCCAAATAATACAGCCTAGCATGACAACGACAGGTCCAATTTGAGCCACACAACAGATAAATAAAATTAAGGTTAAAATACCCGGTAATGGCATTTTAGTTACAATAAAGCTTAAGCCACCAATTAAAGCCAGCGTGATAGCGGTGACCACAACGCCCAAAGCTACTGCTCGAATGGATTGACCCGCTAAGGTGACCGTTGTTTTTCCGTATTGTTTAGATAAACGATTGGCAAAAAGGTAGACATATTTTGTGGTACTTTCGCCTTTAAGGTAAAGTAAAAGGCTAAAAATAATCATCACTCCGGCATGAAAAATAAAGACGCTAATATTGGTTGCTTGTTCTAACAGCCAACCGATGACGGTGCCAATGTAGGGTTGAATATCTGAGATTAATTCTGAGCCGTCGGTCTTTCTAAGCTCTAACCATTTTTGATGCAATTCAGTACCAAACGTCGGTATGTTTTCTAACCAGTCAAATGTGGGTAACTCTTTGTAGGGTAACGTCCTTGCCCATTCAATCATATGATGCCCGTTTTGAGCAATGCTACTAATGATTAAAATAAACGGAATGACGCAAACAAATGCTAATATCAATGCCATAACTAAAATTGATAGCCAACGTTTGTTAAACAATTTTTGTTGTATTTTTATCATTAATGGCCAAGTTGCAATGACAACCATTACCGCCCAAAAGAAACCAAATAAGAAAGGCTCAATGACCCGATAAGTCACAATAATTAATAATCCAATTAGCAGTAAGTTAAGAATTAACTTTAATAGATCATAAGTATTTTTTTCAGCTGGCATTTTTGTACCATGTTATTTGAGTAAGATAGTGTTATTATACGCTTTATGCTTTAAAAAGCATATGATAAGGTGTTAATGGTCAATACATTCAATTTTTTGTTGGAGGCATAATATGAAAAAATTAATGTTATTAATGTTAATGGGTGTTGCATTATCTGCTTGTGCAAAATCACCAAACGTCCCCCAAGCAGTACAAAATATCAATGAAATTGCGCCTTATCCAGAGGCTAAAACGGGCTATACTCGTTATGTTATTCGTTTACCAAGCCTTGCTGATGAAAACAGTGCACAAGTTGAAGTTATGATCGGCAAAGAGATGAGTGTCGATTGTAATTCACGCAGTTTAACCGGCACGGTTAAGCAAGAAGAGCTCAAAGGCTGGGGTTACTCTTATTATGTTGTTGATAAAGTCAATGACGGCATTTCAACTTTAATGGCTTGCCCGCAAAGCGCTAACCATAATCAATTTGTCACTATGTATCACAATATTGGTTTATTAGGTTATAACAGCCGTTTACCAATTGTTTTTTATGTTCCAAGTGATCTCACTGTCAAATACCGTGTTTGGCAGCCAACTAGCAAACCTTTGCAGGCTTCCGCTGAATAATTACGTTAAATTATTTGTTAAGAGACTGCTAAAATCGGGCTGATCGGTTAAAATGTAATCATTCAGCCCAGATTCTCAAGATATTTGATATTTTATGTAGACATCTGGCAAAAAAAAGGTATTTTATCCCTCGTAATGCAAGGTTAGCTCTACTTGTTCATTATTATTAATGACTTGTGATTACCTGATTACCTCGGTTTCGCCATACGATTTAGAAATAGGTTATGGTAAAATTTGGGGGTTCGTTGTCAGTTAACAACGGGCTTGTGTCTAACATGTAATATCCCTAACTAGAGGAGAAGTGGTGAGCATGTTTACTCAACGTAAAACAATTCTTTCAATCATCGCTGGTGTTTCACTAGCATTATCTCAATCTGCTATCGCTAAAGATCGTGTCGTGCATTTTTATAACTGGGCGGGTCAAATCGGTAATCAAACTATTGCTGATTTTGAAAAATCCACCGGTATTAAACTTGTTTATGATGTGTATGATTCCAATGAAGCGCTCGAAGGCAAGCTTATGGCTGGTCATTCTGGGTTTGATGTGGTCTCTCCGTCAGATAGTTTTTTAGCAAGACAAATCAAATCTGGTATCTATTTACCATTAGATAAAAGTAAATTACCGAATTGGAAAAATCTTGATCCAAATCTAATGAAATTAATGGCAAATCACGATCCGGATAACACTTATGCTATTCCGTATGTATGGATGACAACCGGTATTGGTTATAATATTGATAAAGTTAAAGAGCGTTTAGGTGATAATGCACCGGTCGACAGCTGGGACTTAGTCTTTAAACCTGAAAATATGGAAAAACTTAAAGATTGTGGTGTGGCATTTTTAGATGCGCCGACCGAAATCTTTGCCAGTGCATTGCAATATTTAGGTAAAGACCCAAATAGTACCGATGCGAAAGATTATACAGGTGCCGCTTACGAGTTGTTAGAGAAAGTTAGACCTAATATTCGTTATTTCCACTCTTCACAATATATTACCGATCTTGCAAATGGTGATATCTGTGTCATTTTAGGTTGGTCTGGCGATATTTTACAATCACGTGATAGAGCTAACGAAGCTAAAAACGGTGTGCATATTGGTTATCAAATTCCTAAAGAAGGCGCATTAGTCTTTTTTGATACCTTTGCCATTCCAAAAGATGCCGCTAACGTAGAAGAAGCTCACGAGTTCTTAAACTTTGTTATGAAACCTGAAATTGCTGCACAAGTCACTAACGATGTTAATTTTGCTAGTGCAAACAAGGTAGCAAATGATCAGTTTGTTAAGCCGGAAGTGAAAAACGATCCTGCTGTTTATCCGAAACCGGAAGTTATGGAAAAACTATTTACTTTAACAGTTAAAGAACCTAAGCTTGAACGTGTGATCACACGTACATGGACAAAACTCAAAACTGGTAGATAAACGTCAATTGAAAAATTGCGTTATTTACACGATATATTCTAGACGGAGAGATTGTTGAGTCTTTCCGTCTCGTTTTTTTTGGCTTGTTGTTAAGAGGAAAAAAGAGTGAACGATAAAACAACAAATCAGGTACAGCCTAAAAAAAAGATGATAACTCCATTATTGGAGATCAAAAATTTAACCAAAGTTTTTAATGATGATTATTATGCGGTTGATGATGTGAATCTAACTATTTATAAAGGTGAGATTTTTGCATTACTGGGCGCATCAGGTAGTGGTAAGTCTACGTTATTACGTATGCTTGCTGGTTTTGAGCAGCCAACTTCGGGGCAGATTATTCTTGATGGTAAAGATTTATCACAAGTGCCTCCTTATAACCGACCAATTAATATGATGTTTCAATCGTATGCTCTATTTCCTCACATGACGGTTGAGCAAAATATTGCTTTTGGTTTAAAGCAAGACAAATTAGATCCTAAAGAGATCAAACATCGTGTTGAAGAGATGCTCGCGCTAGTTCATATGGAACAGTTTGGCCGACGCAAGCCGCACCAATTATCCGGTGGTCAACGCCAACGTGTTGCCTTAGCACGTAGTTTAGCTAAACGGCCGAAACTCCTGTTATTAGATGAGCCAATGGGAGCGCTGGATAAACAGCTACGTGATCGTATGCAACTGGAAGTGGTCAGCATTTTAGAGCAAGTGGGCGCCACTTGCGTTATGGTGACCCATGATCAGGAAGAAGCCATGACAATGGCAGGGCGAATTGCGATTATGAACAAAGGGCAATTTGTCCAAATTGGTGAACCGGAAGAGATTTATGAGCATCCAAATTGCCGTTATAGTGCTGAATTTATCGGCTCAGTTAATGTTTTTGACGGTATTTTGCAAGAAACCTTAGAAGACGGATTAATTATCAATTGCCCGATGATCAAGCATCCAATCAAAGTTGATTATGATTCGCCAGCCGTCGAAGGTGTGCCAATTCAAGTTGCCTTACGTCCGGAAAAAATTAAATTATGTGATGAAATACCGGAAGAAGGGTATAACGTTGCGACCGGTGAAGTGGTGGAAATTGCTTATCTTGGTGATTTGTCGATTTATCACGTTAAACTGGCTAGCGGACAAATTATCATTGCACAGTTACAAAATGAGCATCGCTATCGTAAAGGCATGCCAACTTGGGGGGATGTGATCAACCTAAGTTGGGAAGTTGATAGTTGTGTTGTGCTTACCGAATAGACAAAAGAGGATAAAGTAATGCGATCCATTTTATTGGGTTTGTTGTTAAATGCATTTGTCTTGCTTAATGTTTATTGGCGTTTTCAAACAACTGATGCATTTGATAACTTATTTTTAGATGCGCTCTTTACGGCAATGACATTAAGCTTCTTATTGTCATGCTTAGGATTATATTTAGCAAATTACAAACCATCTAAATTTGCTTATCGCTTAATTATTGCCGGAAGTATATTGTTCATTCCTGCTGGGTTAGTTGCCATTTATTTTGCTTATAAAAAAATGCGCCAACAGCGGGATGAATCCGATTTGATGACACTTTATGGTCGGTTAACTGTCATTGCTATTCCATATTTATGGATGTTATTGCTGTTTTTACTGCCATTTTTAATTGTGTTTAGAATCAGTTTTTCCGAGATAGCTTCGGCTGTTCCGCCTTATACTGATCTGTTTAGCTATGATGACGGACTGCTCAATATTGTTTTGAACTTCGGTAATTATGTCAATTTAATCACGGATACTATCTATCTTGATTCTTATTTGCAATCACTAAAAATTGCGGCGATTTCAACAATATTATGTATTTTAATTGGCTATCCATTAGCGTGGGCAATTTCACAATGTAAACCGTCAACCCGTAACATTTTGTTACTTTTGATTATATTGCCTTCCTGGACTTCGTTTTTGATTCGGGTTTACGCATGGATTGGTATCTTAAATCCAAATGGCTTACTTAATCACTTTTTAATGTGGTTAGGCGTGATTGATCAGCCGCTGATCATTATGAAAACTTATTTCGCCGTTTATATCGGTATTGTCTATTCTTACTTGCCGTTTGTGATTCTGCCAATCTATACATCACTAAGTAAAGTAGATACGACCTTAATTGAAGCAGCGTTAGATTTAGGTTGTAAACCGATTAAGACCTTTTTCAAAATTATTGTGCCATTAACTAAAAATGGCGTTATTGCAGGGGGAATGCTGGTCTTTATTCCGGCAGTGGGTGAATATGTCATTCCGGAACTATTAGGGCCTTCAGAAGGTATTATGATTGGTACCCAGCTTTGGACTGAATTCTTCAATAACCATGATTGGCCAGCGGCATCGGCAGTTGCCAGTGTGATGCTTCTGATATTAATTGTGCCAATATATTATTTCAACAAATTTCAGAACAGCCAAACGGGGGGGAAATAAATGAATAATTCATCACTTATTCTACGATCTGCTTTGATCGTCTTTATCTCTTCGCTACTTGGTGTGATGATTTTAACGCTGTTGATATCATCATCCGGACTGAGTTTATTAGGCTCAGGGAGCTACTATATTGGTTGCTTAACATTTAGCTTGATTGTAACAACGCTAGTGACTATTGCGTTAGTTTGTCGTTGCTTAAAAGGGCTAATTTTATTGGTGGTATTTTCCTTTTTGTATATCCCAATGATTATATTGATTATCTATTCATTCAATAGTTCACGCTTAGTGACAGTATGGGCAGATTTTTCAACCAAATGGTACTTTGAGCTTATTCACAATGATACGTTGCTTAAAGCTGTCGGATTGAGCTTATCGATTGCCGCTGGCGCAGCAACGCTGGCTATTTTGTTAGGTACATTAGCCGCTTATGCTATTATTCGTTTCAGACGTTTCCGTGGCGCTAATTTGTTCTCATTTATGACAACTGCACCGTTGGTTATGCCTGATGTTATAACGGGTTTGGCACTGTTATTACTATTTGTTGGCATGGGACAAGTATTAGGTTGGCCTAAAGACCGTGGCGCAATTACCATTTGGATGGCGCATGCCACATTTTGTACCGCTTATGTTACCGTGGTCATTAGTGCCCGTTTACGTGAATTAGATAAGTCGATAGAAGAGGCGGCACTCGATTTAGGTGCTAATCCGCTTAAGGTATTTTTTATTATCACCTTACCTATGATCGCCCCAGCGTTAGTATCGGGTTGGTTACTGGCATTTACCTTATCACTGGATGATGTGGTGATTGCGAATTTTGTCACCGGACCGGGCGCAATGACTTTGCCTAAACTAATTTTCTCAAAAGTTAGGTTAGGGGTCGATCCACAAGTCAATGCACTGGCAACAATTATTCTATTGATTGTCGGCATTATTGGTTTTATATCATGGCTGTGGATGCGTAAAGCTGAGCGACGTAAAATGCGGGAAATTCGTATGCAATAACTTATTGCTTTTGCTCAATATTGCTTTTATTAATTATTGCCGCTATATGCGGCAATTTTTCTTTAAAATGTCCGTGTTTTTTAATGCATTTTGTATTATAGTGTTTTAAGTCAGTTTTCTGACAAAATTCTCAGGGCGGGGTGTAATTCCCCACCGGTGGTTATAGCCCACGAGCGCTTAATCGTTTATTTTGTTGGTTTAGTGCGGTATGTTTCCGACTAAACACTCAATATCTTTAATCGATTAAGGTCTAGCAGATTTGGTGTGATTCCAAAGCCGACAGTTAAAGTCTGGATGAAAGAGAGTAGCTTATCTTTTCTATATTTACCGAAAGGTAAAATCACTATGGTCAAGCACTTGCCCTGATTCTGGTATTTAATTTATTTATACTTAATTGATAAAAAAGCGAAGACAAAGCCCTAAATGCGCATATGGCAATGAGTCAGCTAAATTTACGGCATGTTCGTTGCAAATTGGATTTAAGTGTAAATACAATTAATTGTATATAACAGGATAGGTAACTACCATGAATCAGTTTAATTTAAATGAGTTTGGCACACCGATTGAGCGTGTGAAAAATGCGATATCTGCACTTAAAGCCGGTCAAGGCGTATTAGTGTTAGATGATGAAGATCGTGAAAATGAAGGCGATATTATTTGGCCAGCAGAAACAATTACCACAGAGCAAATGGCGTTGACCATTCGTTATGGTAGTGGGATTGTCTGTTTATGCATGCCAAAAGCCTATTGTGAAAAATTACAATTACCGATGATGGTGGCAAATAACACCAGTAAAAATCATACCGCTTTCACGATTACCATTGAAGCGGCTGAAGGCGTGTCAACCGGTGTTTCAGCCGCCGATCGCGTCACCACTGTTCGAGCAGCCGTTGCGGATAATGCAAAACCCAGTGATTTAAATCATCCCGGTCACGTGTTTCCGTTAGTTGCTCAACAAGGTGGCGTACTGGCACGTCGTGGGCATACTGAGGCTTCTGTTGATTTAGTGACTTTAGCCGGATTCAAACCTGCTGCGGTTATTTGTGAATTAACCAATGATGACGGCTCTATGGCAAGAGCGCCACAAGTGGTTGAGTTTGCTAAAAAACACCATTTACCAGTGGTCACTATTGAGGATATTGTTCAATATCGTGAATCTTAAGATCTTGCTAAATGGTGGAAGATAACTATGCCGAATATGTCGGCATAGTTATTAGCGTAGTTATTGGTGTTGTGATTGGCACCATTATCGACATAGTTATGGTTAAATTAACCTAAAACTTTTAGTGCACAAGCTTTAGTAATTTTGACACCGTTTTCTAAAGCAGATAAATCAAACTTCATTTCCGGATGATGTAATCCCGGTGTTAAATCACAACCTAATCCCCAAAATCCTGCTTTAACATTACGTTCTCTTGGGTAATTAAAAAAGTCCTCGCCACCCGGGGTGAAGATAGGATCTTTTAATCCTTCACTACCTAACACATCAACGATAGCCTCAGTAATGATTTGGCTAACTTCGTTGTCGATCTCAGCTGCTGGGATCTCTTTTGATACTTCAATATCAGCTTTAGCGCCGATCGCTTCTACACTGAGTTTAATTGCTTGTAAGGTTTTGGCTTTTAACTCATCCATTGCCGGATTGGTCGGTGCTCTTAAATCCCAACAGACATAGGCTTTTGACGGAATGGCATTGGTGACGCCAGCATCACAAATACAGCGTGTCGCTTTTACGCTATAAGTTAAACTAGGCGCAAGATGAATGGTATTTACTGCTTGAATAGACATCATAGCGGCATCTAGTGCATTGACGCCTAGATGTGGCCGTGCGCCGTGCGCAGGTATACCATGGATATTAACTTCCACAGTGGTAGAAGCCGAATAATACATTGCCGGCGATGCGAAACCTTTTGGACATTCATCTTTAGGACGAAGATGAAGACCAATAATCATATCAACATCATCAATGGCGCCACCGGCAATCATCGCTAAAGCGCCAGAGCCTAGCTCTTCAGCGGGTTGAAAGATAAGCTTTAAACGGCCTTGCTTAATATTGCCTTCTTTTATTAGCTCTTCTGCTGCCGTTAACAAGATTGATGAGTGTCCGTCATGACCACAAGTATGTCTTGCACAATGTACGCCATCAATAATATGCCCAAGCGCATCCATATCAGCCCGTAAGGCAAGTACCGGTCCGGGTTTGCCAGAGTCATACTCCGCCACTATTCCGGTTGTATTATTAATATGACGAGTCACTTTATAACCTGCTTTTTCAAGCTCGTTTGCAATATAAGCCGCTGTTTGATGCTCTTGAAAACCAAGCTCAGGGATCTGATGCAAATGGTTATAGTGTTGTAAAACAGTAGACATTGATATCTCCTTTATCAAACAATAAACCGCATAACAATCATGGCAATTAAACCATTAACAATACTGTTTACCATAAGTAATGGCCAGTATTTTTTCGGCACATCAGCAACGCCCAGCAATCGCCCCATATATTGCAGTTGTGAGCCCATTAAGAAAATAGCGGGTGCCAAAATGGTAACATCGGTTGCGCTAAGTAAGCCTTGCGTAATTAAATTAACCGCCACACCGGTACCTGCTGAAGCGGATAACCAAGCTGTGAGTAAGACCGTAATGGCTTCGCCCGGTAGACCAAAAAGCCCCATTACCGGTGAAAAATAATCACCAATTAGCTGCATTAACCCTAAGCGTTTTAAGATTTCGGTAATAACAAAAGCCATGATGATATTGGGCATTAAGTTATTAATGGCAATATTGAAGCCTTTACGTGCGCCAATAACAAAAATATCTAATGGATTGTTGGTTTGATTTTGTGAATTACTCATTACTAAAATCCTTCTTATAAACTGAGTTTAGAACCAGACGCACTAAAATGGCACCGACAAACTTAAGTACAATCATCAGTACTAAAGGAATAAAAATGGCAACACTCATCGAAGCGAATAGGGCGGAACCGATTGAAAAATAATTATTAATCAATCCGGCACCCGAATATTGCCAAGCGCTGATAATCACTAAATCTTTTTTGGTGATTTGCTTGTCATCATATAATTCTTTAGTTAAAACCGCACCGGCGTCGGTACTTTGCAAATCAGTGATAAGCGCAAGCCCCGTTTTGCCCGGCACACCTAGGATAGGTTTAAGTAGCGGAGTTAATAATTTATGCGCAGCTCGAATGGTGCCATAGTGGGTAAATATTTCAAGAACGCCCAGGGCTAACATTACTGTGGGTATGAGCGAAAGGGCAAAGATAAAACCAGCTCGAGCACTGATGCCGCCTTCACCCACAAAACTATTTTTTTCCGGATGAAGCATCGTACCAAATTTACCACTTAGGCTGGTAAAATCAAATGCACCTAGCCACTCTTTTCCCTCTACATTAAAAAATAGGCCGGAAAAAAACAGTATAGCCACAATAAGTGAAATATACGCTTTTATTCCGACTTTTACTTCATTGTCAGATTTTTTTGACATGCGATCTTCCTTTTACGATTATTCAATCTTTTCATTTCAATATAAAAAAAATAATTACTGCACTTTTATCAACTTAATCTGTTATATTCTGTTTTATTTCTAATCAGTTATAGACAAATTAGTGTTAAATAGCGATATTAGCTATCAAAAGTAGCAGAAATTATTTTGGGTATTTTATACTGAATTTTGTTTAAATTGAAAATGTGATCGTTTTTATACAGTTGATTAACGTTGAAAAGGTGGCTGTTTTTCCCATAATGATTACTAATAAGACAACCAATTATATTCTGTTGGCATCATTATATTGTCGGCATTTTGATCCTAGCGTTTTTTTAAAAGTTTTACTTTCGTTTGATTGGTAAAAATAATGGCAGCAACAGTCTTAAACATTGACTTATAACAGTTTTAGCCTTGATATTTATTTTTCTTCGCTATAAAATCATTGAGTATGTTGAATTTTGCAATAAATTTTTTGTAAAAATGTTTCAGAAACTACCTACGTTTTAGTAAAAAATTGCGTTGTTTCTCTACTTTTAAACATCACGATCTTTAGGTGGCAAATTTGTTTAATTTGCGAACCGTCTTTTTATTTTCATCCAAAGCGTTAAGGTGAAAAAAGAAAATCAAGCAAAGCGAAAAAGTAATAAATTTCAGTGAGGTAGCTATGCATAGCAGGAATAAAGAGTGGGTATACGTTATACTGACCTGCTTTTTTGAATTGAGTTGGGTTCTTGGATTTACTATCGCAACCGAATTTTGGCACTGGATCATCATTGTGCTAGTGATTATTGTCGATTTTACTTGTCTGACTAAAGCGTGTAAAACCATACCAACCGGCACTGTATATGCAATCTTTTCGGGTGTGGGTGCGATTGGATCGGTTGCGATTGATGTGCTCCTTTTCGGGCAAACATTTAATCTTCTTCAACTGTTTTTTGTATTGTTAATCATTATTGGTGTTGTGCAGTTAAAACGTACTGATAGTTAAAATGTAATGATAGTTAATAGTTAATAGGTACAAACAGTTAACACGTATAAACAGTGAGTGCATTTAGATAATTAGTTTTTATAGATAGTCAAAGCGTTAAATTAGGAACTTTATTATGGGTTGGTTATTAATATTTACTGCATCGATTTTTGAGGTAGTTGGTGCTGTTGGGCTCAAACTCTATTCACAGCAAAAAAGCTTATTACGTATTGTACTGTATTGGGGCGGCTTTTTTGTTTCGTTTGCGCTCTTCTATTTTTCGTTACGTTATTTGGATTTAAGTATCGTTTACCCGGTTTGGGTCGGCCTTGGCACGTCCGGTGCGGTGTTAGCCAATATGTTTTTGTTTAATGAGCCTAAAAATATTCAGCGATTAATTGGTCTGACTATTATTATTATTGGTGTGGTTGGTTTGCATCTCACCATGTGATATACCGTTATTCACATTGATGAGATTAATCAAATATCGAGATCATTTTAGATACAACATACAACCATTAAGATTCTTACCAAATTTCTGCCTTTATTATGCTGATTTGATTTATTGAATTTTCTTTATTTTCAATATCAACTTATTTTCTAATTTCAACTTTTGATTAATTGCATTGCAGTCTAAATTTATATAGAATAATCACACTGTCTTAGTGGGTTGTTAGCTCAGTCGGTAGAGCAGTTGACTCTTAATCAATTGGTCGCGGGTTCGATCCCCTCACAACCCACCATATTTCTATTTTTCCTAAATTGAGTGATTATTTAGTTTTTTATTTATCATTTTTATCACTAAAATTAATGGCGAGTCTTCATTCTTTATTTCAACTAACTTATGAGTCATATTATGAATTCATATCTATTACTTTTTTTTGCAATTATTTGTGAAGTTATTGCAACTTCTTCCTTAAAACTGTCAAATGGTTTTACTCATTTACTGTATTCAATCATTACCATTGTTGGTTATAGTGCTTCGTTTTATATTCTTTCTTTAGCCTTAAAAACCATTCCTGTTGGGATTGCTTATGCGATTTGGTCGGGGATTGGGATTATTATTATCAGTTTAATCGCTTGGATCTTTATGAAACAGTCATTAGATCTAGCGGCTTTAATTGGTATGGGCTTTATTATATTTGGTGTGGTTATTATTAACCTATTTTCTAATGTTGCAGGACATTAATTTTATTAATTAGTCTTGATAACTGGCTTTGATACTCATTGAATGTGATCTGACGGGATATTTCGTTGAGTTGATTAGTATTAGGACATAAAAAAGCCGGAGTTTAACTCCGGCAAGTGCTTTTCAAAATATAATTAGGCTAGTTATAATCGATTATTTGCTTAATTTAAATTTCGTTAGCATGTTGTTTTAAGAAGCTAGCTACACCATTTGGATTAGCTTTCATACCTTGTTTGCCTTTAGTCCATTGAGCTGGACATACTTCACCGTGCTCTTCATGGAATTGGAAAGCATCGACGATACGTAGCATTTCATCAATGTTACGGCCAATTGGTAAATCATTAATAGTTTCATGACGAACAATACCCGATTTATCAATAAAGAATGATGCACGAAGCGCAACACCTGCTTCAGGATGTTCTACGCCATAAGCTTGCATAATACTATGTTTAATATCGGCAACGATAGGGAATTTCACTTCGCCAATACCACCTTTTTCTTGTGGCGTGTTGCGCCATGCATTGTGCACATACTCAGAGTCCATTGATACACCAATCACTTCTACACCACGTTTTTTAAACTCTTCTAAACGATGATCAAAGGCAATAATTTCAGAAGGGCATACAAAGGTGAAATCCATTGGCCAGAAGAAAACGACAGCATATTTTCCATTAATGTGTTGAGCTAAATTAAAATTATTTACGATCTCACCAGAACCTAAAACAGCTGCAGAAGTAAAATCAGGGGCTTTACGGGTGACTAATGTCATAAAATGTCTCCTTTTCAAACAAATATCAATCTAATTGGTATGCATTATAACAATTTAACGGGGAGGTCACAGTTGTTATAAGCAATTAATTTCATAAGCACAAACTATCAAGAAAGGTATTATTGTTCGGTTTTTTTTATCGATTTTTTGGGTTTACCTTTATTTTTTGTATCACGATGACGCAGTTTTACCTTTTTCTTGTTAGTTTCTTCGTGTTTTTTACTGATACTTTTTGATTTTGCCTTCTGCGAAGGTTTTTTCTTGGTTACCGGTTTAGGCGCACGAGTTTTTGGGCGTAAATGGTCAATAGTTCTTAATTTAATCGGTTCATTGATGTAGCGTTCGATTTTTTGTAATAACTCGTTATCGTGCGCTTCTATTAGCATGATAGCGGTGCCTTTTTTGCCGGCACGAGCTGTGCGACCTATGCGATGTAAATAGACGTCGGCTGTTTTTGGTGCATCAAAGTTGATCACATGCGTGATATCATCAATATCAATTCCTCGTGCCGCTACATCGGTTGCAACTAATACGTTAACGGTATTGTTGCTGATTCTTTTTATCGCTTCGTTACGCTTTGCTTGCACCATTTCGCCTTCTAAATAGCAGCTATGGATCCCCGCTTGATGCAGCATTGATACCAATTCATGAACACGTTCACGTTTGCGCACAAAAACAATTGTTTTTTTGAACTCTTCTTGTTTAAGCAAATGAGTTAATAGCGCCACTTTATGCGTTAAATCATCAGCTCGATAATAAAATTGTAGAATTTTTTTGCGCTCTTTGCGTGAAGGATCGGCATTGATTTCAACCGGATTATTTAATATGCGATTAGCAAAGTCATACAAGCCTTTACCTTCTAGTGTTGCAGAAAATAGTAAGGTTTGTTTGCGCCAACGTGTTTCAGCCGATATGGTTTCAACATCTTGCGAAAAGCCCATATCTAACATGCGATCAGCTTCATCTAAAATGAGCATTTCAACCGCACGACAATCAAAATTTTCTTCTTTGATGTATTGCAAAAGCCGTCCGGTAGTTGCTATTACGATATCTTGATTTTTGCTAAAGATCTCCGCATGGTTCATATAAGCGACACCACCGGTTATGGTTGCGATGCTTAAATGGGTTGATTGGGTAAGTTTTTGTGCTTGCTGAGCAATTTGCATGGCAAGTTCACGGGTTGGGGTTAAGATTAAAATTCTTGGTGGCCCAGGTTTGCGACGCGGGAAATCCAATAGATGTTGCACAGCCGGGATGAGAAAAGCTAATGTTTTACCGGTACCGGTTGGGGCTGAGCCTAAAATATCTTTGCCTTCTAATGCCGCCGGAATAGTTTGCGCTTGAATGACTGTTGGGGTGATGATGTTTTGTGCTTGTAAGTTCTCCACTAAAATATCATCAAGTTGTAGATCGGAAAATGTTTGTGTTGTCATAGCTATCTTTTTATCAGAAATTTGAGAAGTATTATAGCGACAATGTTTATAACTACAATCATTATCATGTGACATATTTTGATTTGATTTAATTACCGCTTAGTAAAGTTTATCTGTTGGTTATGGATATCGATGAACTACTTCAACTTTTTGTCATACAGCTTTGATTTGTTATTAATGGTTAAATTTTTTGTCAAGAAGTTTCAGAAAATGTATATGTTTAAGTAGAAACTTATCATCGTTTAGAGTTTGTGATAGAATGTGCGGCAAATTTGAAGGTATAGCTTTGAACAATATTTATTGTGTTGTCTGATTAAATGCTTAACCGTTCAGTTTTATCTTTACTAGTTGGATGTTGTTGTCCAAAAATCAACTCTCTGTTTTTTACTATAACGATCTGATAAACAAAATGACTGAATATTTCACCAACGATAATTACGAAGTACAATTACAAAATAAAATTACTCAATTAACAACATTATTGTCTGATTTTAACCTTCCTCAATTGGTCGTTCATTCCTCTCCAGTCAGTCATTATCGTATGCGAGCTGAGTTTAGAATATGGCATGATGGTGAAGATCTTTATCATATTATGTATGATAAAAAGACCAAAAAACGGGTGCGAATTGATACTTTCCCGATAGCGACAGTATTGATAAATCAAGCGATGCAAGCGATTTTACCGCTTTTAAAACACAATGAAACCTTACGCCATTTGCTGTTTCAAATAGATTATTTTTCAACCTTAAGTGGTCAGCTTTTAATTACACTTTTATATCATAAAAAGTTAGATGATAATTGGCTTGCGCAAGCCCAGCTTTTAAAGCAACAATTAGCCGAACAAGGTATTGAGGCTAATTTAGTCGGGCGTGCCAGTAATCAAAAAATTTGTCTCGATGTGGATTATGTTGACGAAGTTTTACCATTGCAAGATCGATCGCTGACCTATCGACAAGTTGAAAATAGCTTTACTCAACCCAATGCGGCAATCAATATTAAAATGCTCGAGTGGGCGTTAGCGGTGACTAAAAATTCAACCGGTGATTTACTGGAGTTTTATTGTGGTAATGGTAATTTTTCTATTGCGTTGGCGCAGAATTTCCGTCAGGTTTTAGCCACTGAAATTGCCAAAGCTTCGGTTTATTCAGCCCAGCATAATATTAAAGTCAATCATATAGATAATCTGAAAATTGTCCGATTGTCAGCTCAAGAATTTACCAGCGCTATTAAGAAAGAGCGTGAGTTTAATCGTTTGAAAGGCATTAATCTTGATGATTATCAGTGTAATACGGTACTTGTTGATCCGCCTCGTAGCGGTTTAGATGACGATACCATTACTATTCTTAAAAGCTATGACAAAATCATCTATATCTCTTGCAATCCTCAAACGCTCAAAGAGAATTTAAAACAGTTTTCACAAACGCACGATATTACCCATTTTGCGATGTTTGATCAGTTTCCCTATACTGATCATGTTGAAACGGGTATTGTTCTACATAAAAAGTCGTGATATTCGTATTAAAAAAGCAGAAATCTTGTTAAAATAGGCGAGATTTCAAATCTCTTTATATTTTGTTTTATTGTTTTATTAAGATAAGTGCTATTTTAGATAAAAAAAAACCCTAGATAAACTAGGGCTGCATTAAATTGCAAGGAATGGATGAAAGGAAATAAAACAATGAAACAATACTGTCTAGCCTCATGAATCATTGTGGTGCTAATATAACAAACACAAACAAACGAATTAATGACACAAACATTACAAAATAGTCATTACATTGTCATGATTGCATTTGAGTTTTTCATATATCCTATAACCCATTATGCAAATTCGATAACCTGATAAAACAACAAAGGAAATATTCAAAATGAAATTGTTAGTTGTTGAAGATGAACAAAAAACAGGAGAGTATCTTCGTCAGGGATTAGTTGAATCTGGATTTATAGTTGATCTGACTAATAACGGTCTCGATGGTTATCATCGAGCAATGACAGAAGACTATGATTTAATAATTCTCGATGTGATGCTTCCGGATATCGTCGGTTGGAAAATCGTTCAATCATTGCGAGAAGCGGGTAAAGATACTCAAATAATGTTACTAACTGCCATGGGCAGTGTTGAAGATAAAGTTAAAGGGCTAAATTTAGGTGCTGATGACTATTTAGTTAAACCTTTTTCATTTGCCGAACTATTAGCTCGGGTAAAATCACTTTTACGGCGTAATGTGCCACAAGTGAATAATTATCAATTAAGTATTGCTGATTTGGTAATGGACCTACCTAAACGAACCGTTACACGTGGCGATAAACGAATTGATTTAACCAATAAAGAGTTTTTACTATTGGAATATTTTTTACGCTATCCGGGCGAGGTATTGCCTAGATCGCTTATTGCCTCACAAGTGTGGGACATGAATTTTGATAGTGATACCAATGTTATTGATGTTGCAATTAGGCGTTTACGTAACAAAATCGATGCCGATTTTGAGCCTAAATTAATTCATACTGTCCGTGGAATGGGATATAAATTAGATGTATTGGATGAAGCAGAGTAAAATTATATCATTTCGCTTACCACTTATTGTATGCCTACTTACTTGTGGGCTACTTTACTGTTTTAGTTATCTTATCGAACGCTCTTTTGAGAAGTTTTCGATTCAACAAAATGTGACTGAATTAAATTCGGTTATTACTTCAGTTGAGCGAGAATTGACTTACTATTCTCCCGCTGATAATCGTGATGAGTTTTTCCAAAATCTGTTGTTAATTTTGACAGGTCACCATCATCTGTTTGTCTATATTTTAGATGATTCGGGAAAAATTGTTTATCGAACACGCGGCCCTAATCTGGCAATCGCTTTATCACAACGTGAATTCGAACGGATTATTGCCGAAAATAGTACCGCCATTTGGAATGTCGATAAATCATCTTACCGCATTGCTGCTTCAAGGGTTATGGTAGATGAAGGTAAACAGTTTACCACCATTGTTGCCGTTGGGCGTGATTTGCAACTCGAGTTTATTTATCGCTTGCGCATTGGTTTAGGTATACTTATTGCAATTGCGTGTGTTTTGGCGTTAATTGGATCGCTAATCTCTATTTATTACACCCAAAAACCGATTAACCGATTAATTAAGAAAATTGAGCGAATTAACTTAAAAAGCCTTAATTATCGAATCTCTACCGCCTCTGTGCCAACCAAATATGTGAGTTTAGTGAAAGCATTTAATAAGATGCTCAGCCGTATGGAAGATGTATTTCATCGGCAACGTAATTTCACAGCAGATATTGCTCATGAGATGCGTACACCAATTACTAATTTAACAACCCAAACACAAATTGTTTTAAATAATGCTCGCTCTACAGAAGAGTATCGAGAGATTTTATACTCTAATTTAGAAGAGTATGAAAAAATGTCACAAATGATATCTGATATGCTGTTCTTAGCGCAGGCAGATAACCGCCAATTAGTGCCAAATCTGATCGATATTGATATTCATCAGATGTTGACGATGATGTGTGAATACTTTGAACCGTTAACCGACGAGAAAAATATCACTATCGATTTGGAAGGTCAGTGTGCTCATATTCAAGGTGATAAGATGATGTTAGGGCGAGCGATTAGTAATATTCTATCCAACGCTATTCGTTATACACCTGAAAACGAAACAATCCGAATAAGCTTGAGTCAAGTAACGCAAAAGCGAATAAAAATTATTATTTCTAACCCCGGTAAAAAGATCGACAGTCGCCATTTACCGCACCTTTTCGACCGATTTTATCGTGTGGATGAATCACGTCATCGTAGCGGTAATGATTCATCCGGAGCGGGGATTGGGCTTGCGATCGTTAAATCGATTATTGAAACCCATAAAGGCTCGATTTATGTGGAATCGGACGATCAATCAACCCGCTTTGTGATTAATTTGCCAACGGCTATTTAACATCAAAATCACTAATTAATAGATTAGCTGCTGCATAAGCAGCTTTATCTTTTAATTCTTGGGGAACGTGCTCGTTACGCACTACTTCATCAAGAACTTGCATCACGGCACCTAGCGCATCATCAATATAACCGAGTTCGTTACTTCCAATTTGTGCATATTTTTGACGAATTGTTTCATGATACTGATTCATTTAACTTTATCCTTTAGTGTGTAAATTTGTCTTTCAAGCATTGATCATAAAAAGTGAGCCAATTTTTCATAAACTTGATTAGCGCTAATGCTTTGCATGCTTTTATCAGCGGAAATTATGCTGTGTTGATTTTTACCGTACCCACCAATTAGCTTAGGATCGGTTTGACCAAATAAGGTGATATTGGGTCTATCTAACGCCGCTGTTAAATGGCTCAATCCAGTATCAACCGATACTACTGCTTTTGCACCTGCGATGATCGTTGCAATTTCATCTAAGGCGAGTTTTGGCAACACTTGCACATGTTGAAAACCTTTAGCCAGCCTCAGTGCACGCTGCTCTTCATGCGGCGCACCCCATGGTAGTTTAATGGTTAACCCGGTTGGTTCAATTTGTTTAATTAATTCTCGCCATGCATCTTCTGTCCAATGTTTTTCATCACGAGTGGTGGCATGGAGAAATACCAGATATTGCATAGCGTCTTCTGGTAGCACCTGAGTAAAATGACGAGCAATAGCATAATCGCCAGTGTGGTTAGGGAAGGTATAATTTAAACTTTTAGCAAACAGTAACCTAACTCGCTCAATGGCATGCATCTGTTTTGGGACATGATGTTTAACATCATAAAACCAACTGGCAATAGGCTCTTTGATACTTTGACGATCTAAGCCATGTTTGATTCCACGGGCTTTACGAGTAATCAAAAAAGCACTTTTTATTAATCCTTGAGCATCGATGATACAATCATACTGTTGCTGGCGAAGCTGCTGGATAAATTGATGACGCTCTTTACGGACAGGGCGAGAAAACCAATTCTTTCGCCAGCGTCTGATTGCTACCGGTATGACGGTGTCAACCGCAAAATGCCAGCTAGGAATTTGGGCAAAATTTTCCTCAACAACCCAATCAAACGTGATATTGGGTATATGGTTTGCTGCATCGGTTAAGGCGGGTAAAGTGTGAAGCACATCACCCATTGAAGATGTTTTAACGACCAGTACACGCATAATTAATTACTCTTTTCACAGCGGACAATTAGCTTCATTAAACTTTCAAACACTTGATCGGGTTTAATATCTATCAAGCTTTGATGATATCCCTGTTCCGCATCACCTCGACGAACTCGGTGATAACCGGTAATTAACCGAATCACTTCAGCCTTATTTGACAATGGTGGGGTAAAATCCGGACTGCTTGGGCCATACAGCGCTACAAGCGGTCTATCAAGGGCTGCGGCAACGTGCATTAATCCTGAATCATTGGTTACCACTGCTTTACAAGCAGCAATTAGATTTATGGCCTGATCTAATTGAGTCTTTCCGGCTAGGTTAATGCATTGATCGCTGTGAGTCATCTTTGCCATAATCTGTTCACCGACTTGGCGATCATTGGCCGAACCAAAAATTAACACTTTAGCATGCTGTTTAACGATCATATCAGCAAGCGTTGCATAATGATAATCCGGCCAGCGCTTGGCTGGTCCAAATTCAGCCCCAGGACAAAAACCTATCAAAGGGGCATCTTGCGGAATATCAAAAGCGGTTAACGTTTCTAAAATTTCCGGCATGGTGACATGCAGTTTAGGCCACAGTATAGGTTGAGGGATATCTTTAGCTGAGTGCATCTCTTGCTTTGGATAGGCAAGGGCAACATAGCGCTCAACCATTAACGGATAAGCTTGCTTATTTAATTTACGAAGATCGTTGAGTAATCCGTAGCGCATTTCACCTTTCCAGCCTGTGCGTTTAGGAATTTTGGCAAAATAGGGGATCAAAGCAGATTTAAATGAATTAGGTAAAACGATAGCCTGTTGGTAATGATTTTCCCGTAGCGATTTGCCTAATTGATAACGCTTAGATAAAGCAAATTCACCATGACCTAGCGGCATGGCAATAGCTTGGCTAACTTCCGGCATTTTAGCTAATAAAGCTCGGCACCATGAAGGTGCCATAACGTCAATTTCAATATTGGGGTTAAGCTGTTTTAATGTTCGATATAAACTTTGCGACATCATCATATCGCCAACCCATGAAGGACCAATAATGAGAGTTTTCATTTTTTTCCTTTTTATTGTTCATTGAGCCATTTCATATATTCGGTTGTGCCTTCGGTCACAGTTTTGAACTTTATTTGACAACCTGCTTGTCGGAATTTAGTTAAATCAGCTTGAGTAAAGGTTTGGTAACGTCCTTTTAACTGCTCAGGGAAGGGAATATACTCAATTTCGCCTGTTTGATGATAACTCATAACAGCATCTGCTACGGTTTGGAAAGATTCCGCTTGACCGGTACCGCAATTGAAAATCCCGGATACTTGATTTTTCCAGAACCATAAATTGACATCAACCACATCACCAACATAAATGAAGTCACGTTTAAAGTTATCGCTACCGGCAAATAGTTTGGGTTTTTCACCCTTTTTCAATTGCTCATTGAGATGAAAAGCCACGCTTGCCATACTGCCTTTATGCGTTTCACGCGGTCCGTAAACATTGAAATAGCGAAAACCACAAACTTGCGATGTGGCTTGCGGTAAAATCTCTCTGACATATTGGTCAAATAAAAATTTAGAGTAACCATATACATTTAGTGGTTTTTCGTAGGCTCGCTCTTCAATAAAGTTATCACTACGACCGCCATAAGTTGCCGCTGATGAAGCATAAAGGAATGGGATATTGAAATCTAAACAGTAGTGTAAGAGATCTTTGGAATAGCTGTAATTGTTTTCCATCATGAATTTTCCGTCCCACTCAGTGGTTGCTGAGCAAGCGCCTTGATGAAAAATAACATCGATATCAAGATTTTCATTAGAGATGATTGCAGAAATAAACTCATCTTTGTCCATGTAATCAGCGATGTCTAAATCAGCTAAGTTTGCAAATTTAGTTCCGTCAGTTAAGTCATCGACAACTAAAATATCTTTATGTCCAATACTATTTAAACCTTTAACAATATTGCTTCCAATAAAACCTGCACCGCCAGTGACAACAATCATAATTACTACCTTTAAACGAATTAAATTTAATGCCTCTATAATACCGATTTATGACAAAATTTTCGAGTGTTCATTTAGATGCATATTGTTTTTTATCCGTTTTGAGAATAATTAATTACCATTGTTTGGTAGTAAGCGGTTAATTGCTATTTTTTATATCGATTAATTCATGCTTTTAGCGATGTTTATCAAAAATAGATGCAATGTAGAAAAATGGGTTGGGTAAAGAGATTGTCGTTTAAAACTCTCTCTTTCATTGAAATTACTCATTATTATGTTTTGCAGTTAATAAAATGTATCTTGCTAAACTAAGATAGGGTTCGGTTTGACAATACTGTTTTTCAAGCGCTAATAGTTGGTCAAAGTGTGTTTCAGACTTGCTTTTATTGATTAAATAATCATGAAAAACCCGGATGCCGATTTTATTTGTTATGGTAAAGTTAAGATCGGTTAACCAGGTATAAACTTCAGTTGGCTTTCTTGGAAAATCCGGCGATAAGGTCTTTTTTTTGCGTTTAGCTAAACCTGCTTGAGTATAACCAAAATTACCCAGTGTCACCGTTTTAAATAACAGTGCATCATAATTATAAAACATTAACGATAAGTAACCATCAGCTTTTAAATGTCTCTTTAAGGCGTTAATGACAGTTATTGGCTCAGCTACCCATTCTAAAACTGCATGGCAAATCACTAGATCAAATTGTTCATCTGTCACTTGGTCAAGCGTTTGTATGGCACTATGTATACACGTTATCGGTAAGTTTTCCGCTATCGCGGTTTGTTTTGTCTGTTCAAGCATCTGCGCTGAAATGTCACACAAGGTAATTTGATGCCCCAGTCTGGCAAGCTTACAAGCAATTTGTCCCTGCCCACCACCAGCATCAAGGATCTTTAGTGGTTTTTTAACACTACAGTCTGCTAAGATCTGTTCAAGTTCTTGCCAGACTATCGCCTCACGTATTTTACCTTTAGTTGTACCATAAATATTTTGTGCAAATTTAGCACTGATATCGTCAAAATTTCGATCTTGCTTATTCATACGTTAGTTTTGATTATTCAGCTTTTGTACTTGCGCATTGATTTGCGATAATTTTTCAGACATTAATTGATAACACTGTTCCATTAAGGCACGAGTATCGTCTTTTTGAAGGTTTTTGGTTTCAATCGGATCAAGCATCTCAACAATCACATGTCCGTTATTCAAACGATTGAGTTTAATTGAATTGGTATCAGACACACAGATTGGCACAATAGGTACACCTGCGGCTATAGCGGCTTTAAATGCGCCTGTTTTAAAAGGTAACAATCCTCGACCTTGACTTCGAGTCCCTTCGGGAAACATCCAGATAGATATGCCTCGATTGTTGATCTCTTTTACCACTTGGCTAATGGTATCGTGTGCTTTAGATTTATTATTACGATCAATTAAAATATTACCGGTTAGATAATAAAGTTGCCCAAAAAATGGGATCCATGCCAAACTCTTTTTCCCAACGGTGACGGTTTTCGGTTGAACGATGTCAGCGGCAACAATCATGTCATAATTATTTTGATGATTGGCAATAAATACACAGCTTCCCATGTTTTGGATATTGGAATATTGGCGGGTTTCAACTTTTACGCCCAAAATGGGCTTGAAAAAAAAGCTAAATAGATGCGCAAAGCGTGCAACATTTTTTGGATTACGCGGATTAAACAGGCAAAAAATAATACCTAAAACACAGATTATCACTCCTAAGATAACAACACTAATTAAGCGAAAAAGAAAAACCATAATTTACCTCATAAGTTAACTTAGCGTATTATATACGTAATCAGCATTAATATACAGTTTCCGCTACCGATAACAGCTAAAAGGACGGTTATGCCAAAATCAACAATTATTTGGGATGAAAACCAAACCGCAATTTCGACACATTTTAATGATGTCTATTTTAATACCCGTGGCGCAGTAGCCGAAACAAACTATGTTTTTGTTGAAGGAAATAATTTAGTTGAACGCTTTTTAACGCATCAGTCTGATACATTTATTGTTGGCGAAACCGGTTTTGGTTCTGGCTTGAGTTTTTTGGTACTATCCAAAGGGTTTTTAGCGTTTAAAAGACAATATCCTAATCACATTCTTCAACAATTGAAATTTTTCAGTGTAGAAAAATATCCATTATCAGCACAAGAGATGCTGCAGATGCATGAAAATGTGATAGATAATGACACGTTAGCCTTACTTGCTAAGCAGTTAAGATCTTATTTATTTCAATCTGAGCCGATTGAGGCGAATATCAGTTTAGCGATTTGTTATGATGATATTAGCGCCTATCCTGATTTCTTATCAAAATTTAATATACTTGTTGATGCATGGTTTTTTGACGGTTTTTCACCAGCAAAAAATCCTGATATGTGGTCACAACATTTATTTCAAGATTGTTTTAAATTAACCCGACCAGCGGGAACTTTTGCAACTTTTACTTCAGCAGGTTTTGTGCGCCGTAATTTAACCAATGCAGGTTTTCAAGTATTAAAGCGTAAAGGTTTTGGTATAAAACGTGAAATGTTAGTTGGCGTTAAGTCTTTATAAAATATGCTATAACGATTACGGAAATTACGGTAAACTTAGCCAATATTGCGATTTTAAATAAACATTTATCATTAATGGAATATAAATTGAGCTTAATTATTAATAAATAATAAGGAGTTAAGATGAAAATATTAAATACAGTTGTATTTGTTGTTGCTATAGCATTAAGTTTGGCCGGTTGTGAGAAAAAAGATTATGAGTATTATTCAAAAAATCTCGATGCTGCTGAAGCAAAAAGAGAAGAGTGTTCCAATGGATTAAGTAAAGCTCAGTTAGAAGGGGATCGCAAAGCATATGATAAATTAATCAATGATGAACAATGCATTGCTGCAAAAAACGCAATTATTAACGATAAAAAGTTAAAGGCGCAATTGGAAAGAGAGCGTGAGGAAGCTGAGAAGCAACAAGCACTAGATGCAGCGAAGGCCATTATAGTAAAAGAAACAGAAGGACTTACTTGGCAACAAACTATAAACGAATATTTGAAGGATGATGAATGCCAAGAATTTACGTTTGGAACTAGTAGTGCTAAATGTCAAGCTTGGAAGATTATTTATGATGAAAAGGCTCAAGAGGGTAAAGATCAGTTAAAACAGTTATCATTTGATGAAATCAAAGGTGAAATGCTGTCTTTATGTAAGCTCGATTCTAGAACGAAATCTAACTGTCGTGTAGCTGAACAAGCGTTAGAAGAAAAGGCTACAACTGAATTAGCAAATGATGATCTCAAAACCATTGAAGAAAAGGAATCTATTTATTGTTCTGATGATTTGAGATTTTCATCAGTTTGTAGAAGTAGCTGGCAAAAAGCTTGGGCAAAACAAAATCAGGAAGTTGTGAAATTTTTTGTTGATAATCAAGCGGAATTTATCAGTACCTATAATGCATGCGTTGATAAAGTCGTGGCTATTGATTCTACCGTTGATGACTGGTCAAAGAGAATTGAATTAAATCAAAATATTAAAGACAGTTATCCTTGTAGTCAAATAAGAGAAGCTGCTATTAAGCGAGGAATGTCCTATACCAATTTTAAAGAGAAAATTAGTAACTAGGATTCATCTAAAACCCCATGTTTAATGGGGTTTTAGATAATAGTAAATAATTGTGATTTGCCTATGTTTTTGATTGAATGATAAAACATTTATCTTCAGTCCAACCAATCCCAAGTATACTTTCAAGATTGACTAAAATTTTATTTTTACTGAGTTAAAAATCAAATTGATAAATTAAATCCAATGTTTGAGCAAGACCCGAGGCCGCCTCTAAATATAAGCTAGGCAGAAGTCTATATCTTAAAGTAAATATTGCCAGTGAATCAAAGATTCCAACACCATATTTAAGTTGTAAATTAGGTAAAATATAACCACTCACCACAACTTTGGAGTTGTTTCCTGCGCCTTGCGTATCTAACGAAAGATTTTTAATGCCAAATGCATTACCAATATCACCGATAAACTTACCTGTTTTGGCAGTTCCGAAACCAACTAATAATGCGGTCATCATATCGTTATCACTTTGATCTGAGCTATCAAGCCCTTGTCCTCGAACCAAATAAGATAAGGCTTCTTGTTGAGACATGGACGGATCGGAAAAGACCTCAATTTTAGGATCTTCTGAAGTGCCGGTCACGCGTATTCCGGCAGTGATATTATTATTGTCCATAGAGTCGGGGTTACGGATTGCCTCAATTTCTAGCATAGCTTGATCAGTTGGGCCTGAGAAGGTAATAATACCTTTGCGGATAATCAAATCTTGCCCATAAGCATGAAAGCGACCAGTTGGAACTAATATTTCGCCATGTAAATCTAAACCTTTATTGGTTTGGGTTGCAATTAAATTGCCTTTTAACGAGGCATTTAAACCAAATGCATCGACGGTTACTTTATCGCCAATGTTGATTTCAAGATGACTATTAATTTTCATACCAAATTTTTGTGGTTCGATTTGCTTATAGTTTTTATCCAACATGACTTCATCCGGTGAAACATCAATACTTGACGGTGGCAGTGATTCAACCGTGATTTTTCCTTTAGGAATGGTGACCTTTCCTAGTAAAGTTAACTCGTCTTGATTAGCATTGATTTTTATATCTGGTATGACAGTCATTACAATCATTGGCGGTACGGTTACTTCCATAGCCGCACCGTTGACAACTAAGCTTGCTTGCCATTTATTCAAAGTGTTCCAACTGGCTTGACCATTAAGATTAATGTTACCTGCTTTTGTGGTTAAGTGACCTTTTAAGGTTGATGATTTGCCGTTAAAGTCGATATCAACAATAGCGGATTTAACATCGACAGGTAGTTGGCTGGATTTGATTTCGATATGTTTTAAGTTAATTCCACCATTTAAGTAAGGATCATTAAGTGTTCCGGAAAATTTAACAACGCCATTAATGGCACCTTTGGCATAATCATTTTTATCAAGTAGCGGGTTTATAATCGCCAGAGCCAAATTATTAATCGCTAATTGACCACTAAGCCTTTTTTGTTGCATTGGGTCGCTAATGGTGAGATCACCACTGATTTTACCTAGTTGATTTAACCCAAAATTCCAATCGACTTTCGCTTGTTGTTCATTAAATTCAGCATTGATGTTAAACAGATTAAAAGGGATAGGTAGTGCTTGATTGGTAATCATTTGCTTAACAAAAACTTTATTGCTGTTGATGTTGGCTTTGATATTCGGTATGGAACTACTGTTGTTAAAATTAATTTTTACCGTGCCATTGATATAGCCTTCTAATTTGGTTTCACCGTCATTCGGGATGGGTAATCGAGTTAAGTCGATATCTTTAAGAGTAATACTTGTATCGGTGTTAGGGGCGATGATTAGTGGTTTATCCAGACAGATTGTTGAATTGTTGTTTCGCCAACAATGCGCGCCAATCGTTGGTACTTGTTTAGTTAAATCATAAGATAGCGGTAATGTATGGGTTAAATGCCACTGATTGTTATCGCCTAACTTTAATAAAGCCTGTGGTAGATCGCCTGTCCATTTAGTGCGTTCATGATTAATTTGACCGGTTAATGAGGTGGAAAATGATGCTGGCGTTCCGTTAAGATCAACCGTTAATGTGTGCCGGCTTTCATTCCCTGAAAGTTCGATAGTGGCTTTTTTGATCGTTTCATTGGCGAGTTCAATGCCTTGTCCCAGTAGTTTTATCTCACCACTAATCTGATTTTGATATTGTACTTTACCGATAAGGTTAGCTTTAGCAACAGATAGATTATTTAAACTTAAGCTATTAACATTTAAGTTGGTCGTAATCATTGGCGCAGTGGCGGTACCACTCATTTTTATGTTGCCTTCGATTGAGCCGTTGATATCATCTACCAAAAGCGATAATGACGCCAAATTCAGTTTAGCATTTAAATTGCCTTTATCTGATGAGCCATCGATATTGATCTGATTTTTGCCCCAATTAATTGCTAAATTGTTGGCAGATATGGCATTATTTGAGTTGGCAAAAATATCACCACTAGCGGTGAAAGGTGCTTGTTTAATACTGCCTTTTAATTGCAATTGTGGCAGATTTAATTGCCATGTATCACCAGCTAACATACCGTTGGTTTTAACTTGACCGGCAATGCGAATAGGGTAGGTCGGGTATTGTTTGGTTAAATCAACATTATTTATTTGGACATTTGCATCCCATTTCAACGCCTGTTGCCAATCAATCTGACCAGATGCAGTAACTTCACCTTGTGGCAATTTAATATTCGCATGATCGAAGGTAGCGGATTGATTAGTACCATTGCCGGCAATATCAAAACTTGTGTCGGGTAGGTTTTCACCTTCGACAGCGGCTTTAGCTGCTAAAGTATATTGTTGGACATTGCCGTCAATGCCAAAATCAAACTGATTTAATTGATATTGTGCTTTACCTTCAATTGGCCACTGAATATGATTACCGGTTACTTTAGCCATTACCGGTAAATATTTCTCAATAAAATTGATATGGCCATTTAATTTTATTTGATTCAAGCCTTCTATTTGTGTATTGGTATCGAGTTGACCAAGTAAATGACCAGCAATCTGACTATTTAAATGATTTTGTTCTGTATCAGCTTTGATTAATGCTTTAAGTGGCCAATCATCGCCAAGTGTTATATCGCCAGTGATAAATGCATGCCCATTAGCATAAGGCGTTAAGACATCGGTATCGACTTTTTTGACCATGATATGATTGTCAACCATATCAGTTTGAATGGTGACGTTATTAAAACGGTAATCTTGTCCACCGATATGCAGTAACCAGTTGTTCCCGCTTAAGCTCATAACATTAAAATCTAATGGAATACTGACTTGAGGAAGTGAACTAATTAACGGCTGGTTAAATATTTGATTAATTTGTTCGTTAAGTGGTAATGCATTTTGCTGCGATAGCGTTGCAGGAGGTAATGCCGGATTATCGGCAAAGACTGCACTTAAATCTTTTGCTACGGAAGGAAATACATAGATTTTTTCATTTACCCATCTGCCATTACCGGTAAAATCTGACATGCCAAACTGCATATCATTTACATTGACTTTGATATTGGTTAAATGGGTTTTTTTAAGCTCTATTGGTAAAGGTGTTTTGATAATTTCACGCTTTTCCGGAATAGGTTTATCGGGTGATAATTCAAGTTTATCGGTGTCTATCGATACCGTTACGTCACTTGCGTTAAATTGATCGACACATATCTTAGTTTGCAGTAAACATAAACCGGATAATTTAAACGTTGCATCATCGACGTGAACATAGATACCCGGTAGTTCAAGGGTTAAACCTTTGATATGCAGATCATGAAATGTTCCTTCAATTTGCGCTATTTTAAGCTCCGGAAGGAATTTATTTAGCACAAACGTTGTCAGCTTTACCCCTAAACTGGTGTAAATGATTGAAATAATGAAGGTAATAAGAAAAACAAAAATGGAGAGTAGAATAATACTACGTTTTTTCCATTTGCGTCTTTTTCTTATTTTGTTAGCTTTCTTTACTCTTATTGGATTTTTAGCCATATTATAATTCACTTCCTAAACCAATATAAAGATGTATTGAGCCAGTGTCTTTTCTATTCAATGGTGTTGCTAAATCGACTTTTATTGGGCCAACAGGGGAAGCCCAGCGGACGCCAACACCAGTACCGGTATAAAATTTCGCTTTATCGACTTTATCGATCGCTTCACCGGTATCAATGAACATCGCTCCCCACCATGCGCCGGTAAAATTGTATTGGTATTCGGCTGAGCCAGTGATGAGCTTCGATGCCCCTTTTAATTTGCCTTTCTTGTCTTCAGGAGAAATGGATTGGTAACTATAGCCACGAATACTGCGATCACCACCAGCAAAGAATCTAAATGAAGGTGGTACTCTATCAAAATTGCTAGCTTGTATTATGCCAAAGTTACCTCTTGCAATAAATCGGTGTGATTGTTTTAAGGATCGAATCCAAGTTTGTTGGGCTTGAAATCGAACTAAATTAATATCTGAGCCAAGTGACTCGGATGCTAATTCGATAGAATAACGTTGGGAATCTCCCCACATTGCTAATAAATTACCGTCTGTACGGATGCGCGAAATACTGAGGGAAGGGTAATAAAGAAATGTTCTAAAACTTGAGTCACCTTGTGTAAAATCGTCTCTTAATAGATTAAAACCCAAGGCGGTTTGCCAACCTTTGAAATTATCCCAGTTTCGCAGTGCTCCAAAAGTGTAGGAGCGTGAGTAGGTGTCATTATTATCAATCTTTTTATATCCACCTTGAATTGTATAATACTGTTCAAGCGGCGATTTTTTAAGTGGAATTTTATAACTCATGGTAATGAGTTGTTCCGGGGATGAAAGTGATAGATTGCTTTGAAAACTTTGCCCTCTACTATTTATCCAAGGTTTATTCCAACCAATTTTTCCATGTACGCCATTGTCGGTTGAAAATCCAAGACCTAAATCCATTGAATTTTTTTTGCGTGGAGTGGTGACAACATCAATGGGTAGGGCTTTATCAGCCGTAAGATGTGGAAAATCCGGAGAAACTACCACTGAGTTGAACCAGTTGGTTGATGCCAGACGTCGATTCAACAAGGATAATTGCTCAGCAGTATATGCTTCGCCTTCTTTAAATGGGACGATGTTATCTAAATAATCTTTTCGAATTTTGGCATCATGAAAATTAACTTTACCAAATTTGTAACGCTGTCCGGTGTTGAAATCAATGTTCCAGAATGCTTGATGATACATATCGGCAACAGCTAATTGATGTTTGGTCATATCGGCATCAAAATAGCCTTTTTTAAGTGATATACTTTGTAAACTTTTTTTGAACGATTCATAAACGCCGTGATTTAATGTATCGCCAATTTTAGGTAAGTCTTGTGATAATAAAGCTTGAAAATCGGCATCATTTTGTCCTTCACCGGTAATGTTTACATTGAGTTTTTCAATCTTAACCGGCTCACCGGGTGAGACGTGCACAACTAATACTTTAGGATCCTGATTATCATATCGAAAAGTTGGCGAATAATAACCTAAAGCTCGTAACGCTTTTTTGGTTTCACTTTCAAAATAACGTTTGAAATTAGGGGTATTATCGATTTGATCTGGGGTAATTAATGAAATGCGAGCATCAACATTATCTTCAAGTTCGCCGGATAATCCTTTGATAGATAACTTCATATCAGCATAACTTGATGCTGTGGTTATCGCTAAAAGTAAACACAATGAACCGGACAATCGTGACACAGGCACCTCGATAATTTTAAGATTCAAGTAATGTTACATGACCAATATAAGGTAAATGACGGTAGTGTTGCGCGTAATCAATGCCATAACCAACTACAAACTCATCTGGAATAGAAAAGCCGATATATTTAACCGGTACAGAAACCTCACGGCGTGACGGCTTATCTAATAGCGTACAAATTTCAATGCTGCGTGGGTGACGTAACTTTAATATCGCCAGCACTTTACTTAAAGTATTACCTGTATCAATAATATCTTCAACAATTAACACATCTTTATCACGAATATCTTCATCTAAATCTTTTAATATTTTGACATCTCGATTACTGATTACCGCATTGCCATAGCTCGAGGCTGTCATAAAATCGACTTCGTGACCGACAGTGATTGCTCGGCTAAGATCGGCCATAAAAATAAATGACCCACGTAGTAAGCCAACTAAAATAAGTTCATTTTGACTATGCGCATAATCTTGACTAATTTGCTGACCTAGTTCGATGATGCGTTTTTGTATATCTTCCGCTGATATCATCATTTCCAATGTGTGTTTCTTCATTACTAATAACTCAAGTTGATATTTTAAAATTAGGTATGATTTTAACAATTTTACCTGATAAAAAGAATAAGTAAGCTTATTTAATTAATGTCGATTAGAAAATCATCTTTAGACTTCCTACTTAAACGTATACTTAATCTGAAACTTTTTTACAATCTATTTTAAGTAACTTCTTTTGTTGCCGACGCTTTTTGAAAAAATTACTTAGCAATGTGCTACACTCTTGTGCCAACACACCACCTGTTACCTGAGCAAAATGGTTAATACCTTCGTGTGATAAAATGTTAGTGAAGGAGCCGGCAGCCCCCGTTTTCAAGTCACTCGCACCATATACTACCCGTTTAATACGGCTATGGATAATGGCACCAGCACACATAATACAAGGCTCAAGCGTGACATAAAGTGTCGTATTGACCAGACGGTAATTTTTTAAAAACTCGCCGGCTTGTGCAATAGCAATCATTTCTGCATGTGCAGTAGGGTTGTGCTTTGAAATGGGTTGATTAAAACCTTCACCAATAATTTGATTATTCTCATCAACAATCACTGCACCGACAGGGATCTCTCCAATAGATTCGGCATGATTAGCAAGCTTGATTGCGTGTTGCATCCAGTACTCATCAGACATGGCTTAATATTATAAATTATTTAAATTAAGTACGTCACGCATGTCATATAAGCCAACCGGTTGCTTGGCAAGCCATAATGCCGCTCGAACAGCGCCATTAGAAAATGTCATCCGGCTCGAAGCTTTATGGGTGATTTCGACACGTTCACCGATATCGGCAAAAATGGCTGTATGTTCACCAACAATGTCACCTGCTCGAATTGTTGCAAATCCAATGGCGCCTTTAGGTCTTTCACCGGTATGTCCTTGACGGCAATAGACTGCACGATCTTTTAAATCAAAATTTAATGCTTCAGCAATCGATTCCCCCATAGCAAGCGCTGTGCCTGAAGGCGCATCGACTTTGTGTCTATGGTGTGCTTCAACAATTTCGATATCACTGTAATCACCCATAATTTTTGCGGCTTTTTCAAGCAGTTTTAAGACTAAATTGACGCCGACACTGAAGTTTGCCGCAAAAACGATCCCAATTTTTTTTGACGCTGCAACAATTGCTTGTTTTCCTGCATCATCAAAACCGGTCGTACCGATAATCATCATTTTTTTATTTTCAATACAAAATGCTAAGTGTGCAAGCGTGCCTTCCGGACGAGTAAAATCGATTAATACATCAAACTGGTCTTTTGCTTGTTCAAGTTCATCAGTAATCGTTATGCCACAAACGCCAATACCGGCAAGTTCTCCTGCATCACTTCCTATTAGTGAAGAACCTTTGCGTTCAAATGCAGCACCTAATTCCACTCCGGCTATTTCGGAGACTGATTGGATAAGCTGGCGCCCCATTTTGCCACCTGCACCCGCAATGGCGATTCGAATCATGTTTGTTGACATATCTCTTTCCTTACACTTTTATCATTGTCGAAAAGCAGTAATTATAGCTGAAATTAGCCGAGTTATACACTGCGTAAGTTTAAATTGATATACTTTTAATCGTTTAACTGTATTAAATATGGCGTATTTTTGCTCAATGTTGCTGCTATTTTTAGTCGGTTAACTTTAGGCTATTTATCTCAACTGCTGGAAAAAAATATTTTATTTATTATCTATTAAAGCTAAAAGGCTAGCTTTTATGGCATCAGTGCTGATTAAATTAAATGGTAATCGTTACGCTGGTATATTAAGGGGTTTAGTACGGGCATTGTCACTTTCTGAGCTAGTTGCTGCTATGTTTTAAGGGATAAAAATTATTGTTTTGCTTGTTGTGTTAGCATTTTGGGTCATCAAATTGGGGCAATAAATGAATATTAATTAACAGGATTGGCTTATAATAATTGGTGTTGCTGTTTTTTATTTTTTATATGGTATGTTTTCTATGACTAATTGCTGTGAATAATGCTTATTTGCTTGCTTAACGGCAGATGCTTATAAAGTTGGACGCAGTAATGCGTCCAATTTTTTTTAAAGCACTTTCAATAATTCAACATCGAAAATTAATGTGCTATATGGCGCAATAGATGCCCCCGCACCTTGGGCGCCGTAAGCTAATTCTTGCGGAATATATAATCGCCATTTTGATCCCTCTGGCATAAGTTGTAATGCTTCAACCCACCCTTGAATAACGCCATTAACCGGGAATTCAGCTGGTTGTCCACGTTGGACTGAGCTGTCAAATACAGTGCCGTCAATTAACTGTCCGGTATAATGGACTTGCACGCGATCGGTTGCTTTCGGTATTGCGCCATTACCTTCGGTAATAATTTCATATTGTAAACCTGATTCAGTGGACTTAACGCCTGCTTTTTTCAGATTCTCAGCTAGAAAATCTTTACCCGCTTGTGCATTTTTTTCCGCTTGTTGCGCTTTTTCTTTAGCAGCTTGCTCATGAATATGACGCAATGCATCATGTAATTCTTGTAATGGTAATGCTGGTTGATTTCCTGCCAAAACATCTTGCATCGCTAATTTTAATGCATCTAAATCCAGATTTTTTAAACCGGATTCTTTTAATTGCTGCCCAATTTGAAGCCCGATAGCATAACTTGCTTTTTGCTCAATCGATTCTAATTTCATTTTTTACCTTTTTAAAAGTTGAATTGTGGTGTTTATCAATAATAAGCTATTAAAGTGTTTGATGCGAGTTTAATTGTCAAGTCATCATGATTATTTCCAGGCTGGAATTACTTTACGATTACATAATTATGAAAGAATTTATTATTTTGGCTAGCGCTTAGCTAAAATATCGGCGATAATATGGCTATATTTTATTTTAGATGGATTATGTTAGATGCCGTTTCGTAAATTTACCGCACTTGCAATTGTCACTAGTATATTTTTAACTGGTTGTTCTGTGGTTGATCGTTGGGTATATCGCCCGGATATTAACCAAGGTAATTATGTAACTAAAGAAGCCATTGATTTATTACAAGTTGGTCAGTCTAAAGATCAAGTTGTTTTTATAATGGGATCACCAATGTTAACTTCAGTTTTTGGGGATAATATTTGGTACTATGTTTTCCGTCAACAACCACAACATGGTGAATTAAGTCAAATTACTTATTCTATTCATTTTGACCAAATGGGTATCGTAACTGATATTAAAACATCAGCTTTAGAGGGTTCTCAAACTCTTGAAGAGATGAATAGACAAGGTATTTCCGACCCTATTGAAACTAAGTCGGATGATTATAACGAGTCTTTGCCGCCGCCAAGTAGCGCTGAACCTGAATAAAACTCGTTCTATAACGAGTTTTTTAATTATTGATGAATTAACACGTTCATCAATAATTAAACAGCAATTTAAATCCCAATCCCTAAACATAAATTTCGAAAACCATTTAAAAGTATTGAAGCTAATCGAGTAAAGCCATAAACTAGAGCGAAATTAGCACAATATCAGTTAGAATGTTTTCATCACCTTTGTAATCATTTTATGCCGAAAGTAGCACCACAATGCCCCAATACAATCTCACTGGGACTACAACAGTAAATCCAACAGGTAGTAAACGAATGTTCATATCGAACAGTTGAAAGGCTTCAGGTTTTACACACCAAACAACATCATCAATTTAAAATTCCACGCTAACAATATTTATCAGCAAATAAATTTCTGTGTTCGGTAATCTGCGCCACTTCCTCAATTGAAAAACTTTTCTCAAGTAATTGCCTGGCATCTTTTTGTCATAGATCGTGATATCTTTAATTAGCTTTTCCTAAACTGTTTCAGACACGTTGAAAGCCAGCAGTAATTGAGCTAGAAATGAACGGAAATATAAATTTATGATGTTTTAGTTGCGATTGCACAATAGCCCATGCATCACCTAGCAAAGGTGACAAGCATATAATTGCTCTCTTTTTCTATGATATAATGAGACATAGCTTTAAACCAAAATTATTTTTGTCCTATCGTCATGGGATCCTGTGTGGGATCCTGATAATGAAAAAATATAACAAAATAGGATAAAATAACCCAAAATAATATTATTTAAAAATCACTTAAAACAGCATAAAACACTGGTGTATCAATGAATTCAACCTTAAATAAATTTTCTATAGCCCCAATGCTCGATTTAACTGATAAGCATTGTCGATATTTTCATCGAATCTTAACGAAACAAACTTTGCTTTACACTGAAATGGTGACCACAGGTGCGATTTTGTTTGGTAAAGGTGATTATTTAGAGTTTAATTCTCAGGAACATCCAGTCTGTTTACAATTAGGTGGGAGCGATCCAAAAGCGCTGGCAAAATGTGCTAAATTAGCTGAGCAACGTGGTTATGATGAAATCAATTTAAACGTTGGATGTCCTTCAGATCGCGTGCAAAATGGTATGTTTGGTGCTTGTTTAATAGCTAAGCCAAAATTGGTTGCTGATTGCGTAGCGGCAATGCAAGCACAAGTTGATATCCCAGTCTCAGTTAAAACCCGAATCGGTATCGATGAATTAGACAGTTATGGTTTTTTATGTCAATTTATTGAACAAGTATCGAGTTACACCAATACTTTTATTGTACATGCCCGCAAAGCTTGGTTGTCAGGGTTAAGCCCAAAAGAAAATCGTGAAGTGCCACCACTCGATTATGAGCGTGTTTATCAGCTTAAACGAGATTATCCTCATTTAACTATCGCCATTAATGGTGGAATCAAAACGATTGATGAAATAAAACAGCACTTAAATTATGTTGACGGGGTAATGATAGGGCGAGAAGCATATCAAAATCCTCTTTTACTAACCCAAATAGACTCGCAAATTTTCGGCCTACAAACGCCAATTATTGACGCTAAATCAGCCATTTTAGCTCTTTATCCTTATATTGAAAAACAACTTGTACAAGGCGCTCAGTTAAATCATATTATGCGTCATACATTAGGCATATTTAATGGAAGGAAAGGCGCAAAACAATGGCGGCGTTATCTTAGCGAAAATGCGCACAAAAAGGGGGCCGGATTAGAAATTGTTGAACAGGCTTTAACTTTTATCCAATAAAATATTTTTTAAATGTTCAAATTTCAGTGCGTAATTGCGCGCTGATTACGAATCGGTATATACTATCGGGCAATTTTCATTATGGTTTTGATACTGTGCGTTTAAATTCAAGTCAACAACAAGCGGTTGAATATGTTTCCGGGCCTTGTCTGGTTTTAGCCGGTGCTGGCTCTGGAAAAACTCGGGTTATCATCAATAAAATAGCTTATCTGATTCGTGTAAAAGAGTATTTGCCTCGTCAAATTGTTGCGGTAACTTTTACCAACAAAGCTGCTCGGGAAATGAAAGAGCGTATTAGCCATTCTTTAAGTAAACAAGAAGCAAGAGGGCTAAAAATATCGACATTTCATACGTTAGGTCTTGATATCGTTCGTCGTGAATATAAACATCTTGGTATAAAAGCTAACTTTTCGTTATTTGATGATCATGACCAGACTGCATTGCTCACTGAGCTTACTCAGCAATGGTTAGAAGGTGATAAAGATCTTATCAATCAATTGCGTTCAACAATTTCAAATTGGAAAAATGATATTGTTGATGCAACTGTTGCTATGGCAAGAGCGCAGACCAATAAAGAAAAATTGTTTGCTCACTGTTATCAACTCTATGAAAAACAATTGAAAGCTTGTAGCATTCTTGATTTTGATGATCTGATTTTACTCCCAACTTTGCTATTAAAAAATAATGAAGAGGTACGGGATAAATGGCAAACCCGAATTCGGTATTTATTGGTCGATGAATATCAAGATACGAATACCAGCCAGTATGAATTTATAAAGTTATTAGTCGGTGATCGCGCTAAGTTTACTGTGGTTGGTGATGATGATCAGTCTATCTATTCTTGGCGAGGTGCTCGTCCTAAAAATTTAGTTTTACTTAAGCAAGATTTTCCCACTCTTGAAGTCATTAAGTTAGAGCAGAATTATCGTTCTTCAGGCCGTATATTAAAAGTTGCCAATATTCTAATCGAAAACAATCACCATATTTTTGAAAAAAAACTTTTTTCAGAATTAGGATATGGTGAAGCGCTCAAAGTAATTTCTGCCGATAATGAAGAACATGAAGCTGAAAAAGTCGTAAATGATTTGATTGGCCATCGCTTTGCCAATAATAGCCAATTTGGGCAATATGCGATTCTTTATCGAGGTAATCATCAAGCTCGATTAATTGAAAAAATGTTGATGCAGTATCGCATCCCTTACCGAATATCGGGAGGAACTTCGTTTTTTGCTCGAACTGAAATTAAAGATCTCATGGCTTATCTACGTTTATTAACCAACCCCGACGATGATAATGCTTTTATCCGTATCATTAATACCCCTAAACGTGAAATTGGCCCGGTCACAATTCAAAAGCTTGGCGAGTGGGCAAATCATCGGGCAGTGAGTTTATATCAAGCAAGTCATGATATGGGACTGACAGAGTTATTATCTGGTAAACGCATGGAGTCATTACAACAGTTTATTCAGTGGTTTGATAGTTTAATTCGAAAATCACAATCAGAACCAATGGAAGCTATCCATGAGCTGTTGCATGGTATTCACTATGAAAGTTGGATCTATGAAACATCTGCTTCACCCACAGCAGGTCAAATGCGTATGCGAAACGTGGAACAGCTTGTTAGCTGGTTGAATGATATGCTAAATGGTGACGATCTTGATGAAGGAATGACTTTGGAGCAAGCCGTTGCCAGATTCACGTTACGTGATATGTTGGAACGAAATGAAACGGAAGAAGAGCTTGATCAAGTGCAATTAATGACCTTGCATGCCTCAAAAGGTTTAGAGTTTCCTTATGTTTATTTGGTGGGAATGTCTGAAGGGGTGTTACCTCATCAAACGAGTATCGATGAAGATAATATAGAAGAAGAGCGCCGCCTTGCTTATGTTGGTATTACACGTGCACAACATGAGCTCACTTTTTCATTTAGTCGCCAACGTAAACAATTTGGCGAAACGGTTTATGTTGAACCAAGCCGTTTTTTATTGGAGCTTCCACAAGATGATTTAGAGTGGCAAGATCAACGAAATGAACTATCACCAGAAAAGAAAATGCAACAAGGGCAAAGCAGACTCGCCATGTTAAAAGCGCAAATTGCCAATGCGAAATAATTAAATTTTACTGGTTATAACAAATATCATCGATTAATGGGTATATAAAAAATACATTATAAATATCCGAAAAGCACTTTGTTCAAAGTAGCTACAATCGTGAAAATATAATTTATTGTGTAATAAAAAATAAATTGATGATATTTTGTATGTTTAACCAGATAAACGATTAAAAATCATTGACGGATCGAAATAGCTTTATATAATACTCTGCGTCTAATCAACAAATCATATCTTTGTCTCCTTAGCTCAGCTGGATAGAGCAACGGCCTTCTAAGCCGTAGGTCACAGGTTCGAATCCTGTAGGGGACGCCATTTCATCAACGACGTGTTACGACCGATAACGAAAAAAGTCTCTCCAGCCTGGATTTTTAGAGTTTTTTACCCCACCTAGTACAATTTTAAACGGTAGATAACGACAACCTGCAAACGGTATATATACGGTATATTTTAATGCCACAACAAAAAATACCGTAATTATACTAACTATTAAAGCTATTGAATCCGATAAAATCAAAGATAAACCTTACAAGTTGCCAGACTTTGAAAGTCTGTATTTGCATATTACAATGTCCAGCACAAAATCTTGTCGCTATGATTATCCTTTTTATAGTAAAAGGAAAACTATACGATTGGCAAATATCCTTATATCAGTTTGTCCAACGCTCGCAATGAAAAAGAACTTGCTAGACAACTATTGGCTCACGGTAAAGACACAAGCTTTGAACGCAAAAAAGTGCTTTATTAGCTCTAATGTTGAAAGTGACAATACTTTTAAATCAATTGCAAGCGAATGGCATTCATCTTAATAATTGACACGGTAAAAAATATAAAAATGAAATTATTAGTATATATGAGCGTAATATTTTCCCATATATTGGTAATGAGCCAATTAGTAAAATCAAACCACTGAAAATGTTAACGGTATTGAAGGCTATAGAAAGTCGTGGCGCTTTAGAAATAGCGAAAAAAGCCAGAATGCGCTGAGGGGGTGTTTTTAGATATGCAATTATTACTGGCCGGGCGGAGGTTAATTCATCAGCTGGATTATCAAGCGCAATAGCTAAAACTCAGTCAAAAAATTTCCCTTTTTTAGCTACTGATGCCGAAATGTCAGAATTTTTAGCGGCTCTACAGGGTTATTCCGGTAATATTTTAACACAGTATGCAACTATGCTTTTGATATATACCTTCCCGCGTACAATAGAACATCTTTCATTAAAATGGTCTAATATTAACTTTGAGCAGAAATTGGCAACGATTGATGAAGAAGTTGTTAAAAAAGATAGGGTACATTTAATACCACTAGCTACTCAGGCGATATAAATATTAAAATTTTTACAGCCAATAACAGGACATGGTAAATTTGTTTTCCGAATAGAAATCACCCATCAAAACCGATGTCGAACGGGCAATACTTCGTGTTATTCGGCGATTAGGTTTTGCTAACTATGCAAGCGGACACGGTTTTAGGCATCAATTTTTGAGTGTTTTAAATGAGCATGGGTTTAATCGTGATTGGATAGAGAAACAATTAAATCATGAGGAAGCAAGTGTGCGAGGAATTTATAACCTCTCACAATATTTGTAGGGAGGCGTGAGATGATGCAGTGGTATGCGGATTATATGTATGGTTTAATTGCATGATTGGTATTGTTCTTCTTTTTGAGATAGATATGCGTTGACGGTGGATAGCTTCCAGATAAGATCTCTGCCGAGATATAAATTAGGTTTTGGAATCTTTGCCAACGCCACCCATTTATCTAACGTAGTTGATCTAACCCACCCATATACGCACAAGCTTGAGCCTTGCTGTATCTATGACCTTCAATTGTGTAATTTTTTGTCACAGTTCATCTCCTAACTCAATATTATTTATACATTCGTCTTTCAATCTGCGCTATCACAAAACGGGCAGGATTTTAATTATTTAGTCATTTTTTAATCCTTATTAGATATCTTGAGACTGTTATATGCGCAATCATCACACATAAAATATAGGGTCTTGTCATCGTGGATTTCGTGTGCGTATGGGTCAGGTTGCAATTTAACTGTTAAAGAAACTTGATTACATCGTTTGCCAGTATCACCAGCATCTTTTCCATCTAATTCTTTTAGATGATCTTGCGTCTTATTTAGCTTCATAATCATTTCCTAACTCTTATTTAATAAACGATATCAATTTGGATTTGAGCATTTACCGCTGATGTGGCCAAAAAGTGGTTAATTTTCAGTTAGTAATAAAATATCTTTAACTGGTCTATCTGTTTCATTCCATTTAAAAATCAACGTACCATTTTTCTTGAGAAAACGAAAACATTCACTAAAGCCTTTTCTTAAATCTTCTTGACACGTTGTTTTATCGAGTTATCCCTATTTTTTGCTAACCAACTATTTGGGCCAATATTTAATTAAATGTGGTGGATCGAAACAAACTTGATAGAATGTTTCATCAGAAAAAGGTAAGTTTGTAAAATCAACTTGAACATCTGGACTAATTTCTAATGTTCGTCCATCACATAAAATGTGACTCTCTTTTCTTTTTCCACAAAACAATACTCGATCATCTTGTTTATCAAAATAGAACATACGAGAGCCTCAACATACATCAATTACTGGTTCGATGTTCATAATCATTTCCTTTAGATACTAGTTCATTACATACCAAATAATCAGCGTGATAATTGAATTTAAATTAATGGGATAGGGTAGATATCAAACGAGTTATTAACAGAGTTAGTGGGTAAAACAGATCTAGACAGCTACATTGATAAATAATTGATTTTAAAAATGGAATGTTGCCATCTATTAAATCTTCGGATTGAGTTTGTGTTGACGATTTAACTGGGTTAGATTGTTGATCATTGTTTTAATCGAATGTTAACTCTTCAAAATTATCAACTATAAAATAAATTGCAATCCCTTGTTGGTCTTGCCATTTATCTGTCTTATATCGAGTTGTGACACGAATAAGTGCGCCTTTGCCTTTATCACGTATTTTCTCAGCAATTTTACCAAATGCTCGTAAATTAGCCCAGTCCGTCACATCTTTATAACCGTCAGCATTTGAACTTTAGTGTCAACATTAACATAAACTGGAACACTTACCCAATCGTCAATCAATGGTGAATTAGTGATTTTTCTTACATGTTTACCATTAGTTATATTTAAAATTATAGGTTTTAAAGGCTCCCCTTTTCTTATTTCTTTTTCAACAAAGTAAGCTGTGTTAAATAAATCTTTTGTTTACTTTGTTTTATCAGCTTCTAATTTTACGTACGCAATTGTTAGATTAATTCCTTCCACAATATCGGCGCTACTTAACTAAGGTGATTTAAAGGCTTTCTTAAAATGTTTTTTTCTGTCATATTTAATTCCTCAATAAAATTGGTTGTTATACTCAAATTGAGCTTGTGAATAACAGATATCAACAATAAATTGATTATATATATCAGCATCAATGCTCTTACTTTCCAGTTTGATTTTTAGTAGTTCTATAATTTGCCAATCATTTTCATTACCAAAGTTTTTGATTAGTTCTTCTGCTCTTTTTTCAATCCATTCTTCTTTAGCGCCTTGCATTTCAATATTGTTTAACATATTGCAGTATGCCCTTTCGTAACCATTTTCAACCAATTTATGTAACTGCATAACTCACCTCGTAGCAATCTGTAGCATCCAGTAGAACAAGCCAAATAATCCACCTAAAATCACAAAGTATGTGCAAAAGAGGACAAACTTAATTTCGCTATCTGTTAAATCATAATCCTAGTGAAATCTATCTTTGATTTTCTCATTAACAAAATCTTTATTTGTCATAATCACCTCGAAAAAAAAAGCACTCAAGTGAGGGCATAGGATGTAACGATGTACTCGTCTTTCCGAGTTATCAGTATTCGTAAGAACTCTCGTAAAAGCGCTTAGGAATATGCCTGAGTAATACTGCAACACGCTCAGGCTCGTGCATCCTTGACAACCATGTACAAGGATTTAGAATATGTATAACCACGTACATATAAGGATTTGATTATGAATGAAAAAAATAAAGTTATTCTTAATGATCACAAACCAACGAATATGGTGAGGCAGCCCATCGGTGACATCATTAATAACCATAAACAACCAACAAGCGTTAGAATGCCGCCACCCCCAGCACAAAATAATGGTGGAGGTAAGGAATAGGAGATTAAAATGACAAGAGAAGAAACCATCGACAGAATTACTTATTCTTTATATCTTGAAAATTTATTTGCAAGATTAACTGGGAGAATAGATAAATTAATATTATTACTGATGTTTGTTTTGTGGTTCGACAATTGTCTTTAATTTTCATCCAACTTTTTTTGGTTTGTGCATTGTTTTTCTTACAGGTATTCAAGGTAAATACCGATTCGGTGAAACATCTTCCTTCTCGTTATCACAACAATATAAATATCAAAAATTATCAATGCTAGCTTATAAGTATAGTGATGATGAACTTATAAATAACTTGTTAAATATTGAAAAGGAAGATAAAACTCCATGGTCAATACTTGAGAATCCTGCAATTTTGCTAGCTCAAAAAAATTTAAACGTGCCATTAGAACAACAAATAAAACTAACAAGCCCAGAAAAAGCATTTGCATTTTTGGCAGGTGGATGTTGTAAATAACATCAAACTCAAACGCACTCTGTGAATGCGCTTTGATTTGAACTTAAATCGCAATCCTTATTTACTAAAGAACTTGATGGCTAGTCGGTCTCTATCGAGGCTAGGAGTGATTTAGTCGCTCACCCGATGCGTACTGCTGTGATTCCAAAACCGCTGTACTTTCATATGCCTCAGCTAGCTACTTGAATCCTTTTAACTTGTTAAATAACTCGTAGTCTTGTTTAACTTTGTTGTTAAGTTGATTTGTTTTGATGTGATAATAATATAAGTTATCATTAATGTCAATAACAAAAGTTATTGGTAAGAGTGAATTTATCGGTGGTTATTTGGGGACAGTATCTAGAGGGGATGATATGGATTTTAGGCATGAAAAAGCGAATTAACTCGCTCTTAAATAGAATTTAGTGATTAGTTAGTGGGGATTTTTAATGAATCGCAGTAAATAATAATTTCTTTAGCTTTCATTTTTAATTGAGCACTATAATTTAAACTATACTCTCTTTGACGATATTGCTTGTATATATCTTTTATGTTCTCATTATTATCGTATGAAACTAACCAATGAAATCTTGCCTTATCAAGGATTTCTCTAATTTTTACGTGATCGTCATGATTATAAAAATTTCTATATAACCCTTGCCCTTTGATGTAGTAAGGCGGATCTAAGTAAATAAAAACATTTTTATTATTAGTTTTATTTATTTGAGTTAATAATTTCGATGCATCTAGATTGGTAACAAAAATATTTTTGGCCCAACCGCTAATTAATTGAATTTTTTTTATTAAGTCTAATTTTTTGAATCGATTATCTATTCTATAAATTCCATCTTGTTTTTTACCGCCAATAACCCCACCTTTTAAAATTCCTGAGCGGTTCGTTCTGTTTAGGAAAAAAGCTGAAAATCCAAGGTTTAATTCAGAGTTATTTAATGGATTATTTATGATTTCTTTTTGCTTATACCATTCATCCATTGTTATAGGCGTATCATTAAGTAAACGTAAAAAATTTTCAGTATCATATATAGCTGATTTCCAAAATGAATAAATAGCCGGGTCAGCATCGTTAATGTGAATGTTTTTGCAAATGCCATCAATTAGAAGATTAAGAGCAACACCAGCACCACCTGCATAAATTTCATAATAGTCACAACCAACAATATTGTTGGTTTCTATTATATTTTTAATATAAGGAGAAAACTTAGATTTTCCTCCAGGATATCTTAAAGGTGAATAGTGCATGATGGTATCCGAATAGTGAATATGATTATTAGTGTATATCAACTATATTTTCTTGGCCAGAACTAAATTTTAATTTGGCCAAATATTTGGATTAATTCCATTAGGTGTACAAACTCGTTTAAATGAACATTCTAAATCATGGATAAACTCATCTAGTGCTGTTTTATTTTTGTCATTTGCTAGCCAGTGTCGAAGTAATAATTTAAAAAATATTTCATTCTGATTAAAATGGCTTTTTCTTTTCTTTCTAATTTCTCCATTTGATGATTTATTTTCTTCTCTATATTTTTTTTCTATTTCATTTATTTTTTCTATTTCTCTTTTTATATTTTCTCTATAATACTCTTTTGTTATTTGTGCATTTAACACATCATCACTAATCCAAAAATCAGAATCGTTGTCATAAATATCTAATGAATAGTCGAATAATAATTTTTCAGGACTTTTATTACTTGGGAGAAAAATAATGTTCTTTTTGCTATAACTTGTTTTAAGTTGTTTATAAGCTTCAGGATCTTGATTAGAAGGCCTCTCATCTCCATCAAGAATGGTTATTGAAGGGGTTAAAGAACGGAAAAAAAACTCATCATTATTCATTTGTTTCAGTGTTTGTGCGCCAATATTAAATTGGCCCATGTGTAATGCGGTTTCTATTTTTGAAAAATCATCATTTTCTTTTCTTTTGAAATTAAGTATTTCTTTTAAAAAAATTCTAGCTTCTTCATCTTCAGTTAGAACAGGGATTTTTTTTAATTTGTATTTCCCGTCATCAATTTTATTTTGGAGAAATAATGATATGTTCTGTAATGTCGGATCAGGTAACAGTATTATAGAGCCATTTTGTGTTTTAGGTGTGGTGTTATCAATCAAATATAAAATATTACATGCTCTTTTTATTGAATATTCAATAAGAGACAAGCTATGTGTTGTGAAAAAAACTTGTATTTTATAATTACTCGAAAAATCATTAATTATTTTCAATATTTTATATTGTAGTGTTGGGTGTAATGTAGCATCTAGCTCATCAATTAGTAACACGCTTTCGCATTTGTTATTTTGGTTACTATTTTCATAATAGTATTTTAAAGACAGTAATGCTGTTAATAGTATTTGTATATTATCTTGCCCTGCTGATATTGTGTTTGAATCAATCCCTCTGATATTGCTTCTAAATGTTGGCCTTTTTTTTATGTTTGCAATGTTCTCTTGAGGTAAAATCTCGGCTATTTCAATATTACATAAATCATTATACAATTCATTGTACTTATCCCTATATTCTTGTGGTAAAAACTTCTTTATAGTGATTACATCAGTGTCATCAGGAATTTCTCCAGTTGGAATTAGCCTCGGTAACCCTAAATAAATTATAGGTATTTCCGGTAAGTTTTCTTTTTTGGGTTTTGCATAATTGGGGATAATTCTATAACGATTTAACATTCCATCATCCTTCACTCTAAAAGGGATTGGATTGGAACGGTCGTAATATTTTATATCAAAAACTTTTCCTTCATTATTATCTTGTTTTGTTACTAATCCCGCTTTGGCTAAAGATTCAATTTTTGGATTTATAAGTTGGTTTAATGATTTAATAACTTTTAAACTTGGATTATTTTTTAATTTTGGTTGTTTAAATGAATTACTTATGATGTATAAAATGCTCGTTTTGCATGTACCATTCCCTCCGGAAATAACATTGATGTTATTTGAAAATTTAAAACTAATATCCTGTAATTTTAAGTACTTTCTAATTATAATTTCTTCTATCATGATATATTACTACCCTATTCCGGTTATCTATATTTCACTCTCAAAAAACCGCCTAGGCGGTTATTTTTATATCTTTATCCTCAATCCAATATAGACGACTGCCACCAAACACGCCCTAATATAGTTATTTCATCTTGAGATACTATTTCGTCATCATAGCCAATATTATAACTTCTGATTTTAACTTGGTTGCCTGGTATTTTTTCTAGAATCTTTATTCTTAATAATCCGTCGTGATTTATTGCGTAAATTTTACCATCACGGATATGTCTATTTGCCTGATCTATTGCTACTGTTGCTCCATCTCTAAATACAGGCTCCATACTGTCTCCATAGACAGTTAGACATACAGTGCATTCTTTATCAATTCCATATTTTCGCATTGTTGATTTGGATAGGCGTAATTTATATCCGTTATAATCCTCGATATCATCAGTGAAACCATCACCAGCTGCCAGCCGTACATCTTTATAAAATGGTACTTCAATCTCATCATCATCTAGTGGTGTTTTACTATCCCAATCTTCGATAGTTCCTAGTACTGTCGCATTAGATTTATTTTTGTTTTCTTTGGCTTGGCCAACGCCTTTTGTTAACCATATAGGATCAACGTTTAATGCGTTAGCGATTTCTAATATTTTTCGTGATGTACTGGATTTTCCTGAAAGCAATTTTTGAATAGCTGGTTGGCTAATTTTTACTTTCTCGGCTAGTTGATGCTGAGACAGCCCAGATTCTTTTAATGCTAAATTTAGTCTATCTGTAAATGTAGTCATAGTTTCTTCTCGGTTTATTGATTTATTAATTATATAACTCAAGTTATCACTCATCAAATAACAATAGTTATTGATTTATTCAATAACTTTGGTTATTATTAATAATAAAAGTTATTAAAGGGGAAGGTGAATATGAGTGAGCCTATTGCTAGAGCCATCCAGATTGTAGGAAGTCAAAGAAAATTAGCAATTTCTTGTAATGTTTCTCAACCTGCTATTTGTAAATGGTTAAAAGGGCAGAGAGTTTCTGCTGAATATGTTAATTCCATAGTTCAAGCAACTAATGGAATGGTAAAAGCAAGTGAACTTAGACCTGATATCTTTAACGATCAACCTGATTAACACTATATATACAACAAGTTTTTTAAAGTAACCCAACGGAAAAGGTAAAAAAGATGGCAAACCAAAGAGAGCTTGTATTTGAAATTCTCAATTACATTAAAGCTGGCCAAGCTGTAGCAGCATCTTACTTAGGCATTTCTCTTCCTGTTTTTAAAGATCGTCTTTATGAGAACAAAGGGACTCGATTTTTTACTAGTGATGAACAATCTGTGTTGAATAATTTATGTAAATCAATAGTAAAAAAGACGACTTACAACACATCAAGAAACATTTGTAGTGCATAAACCATCTAATTAGTGAGGTCTCCATGAGCACGTTAAACAATGAAAACACACAAAGCCAGTGTGCCAATATTTTACAACACTTACTAAGTGGTAAATCAATTAATCCATTACAAGCATTAAATCAATACGGATGCTTCAGATTAGGTGCTCGTATTTATGATTTAAAACAGGATGGTTACTCAATTGATAGTCGAATAGTTAGAGCTGAAAACGGTAAGAAATACGCTGAATATTCTTTGAGGGTAAACCATGAGCGCAGTTGAAACATTAAAATTAATAGGGCGTCCAAACGCTTATTACCCCAAATTAGCCAAACTGTTAGGCGGTGTTAATCCTGCTGTTTTATTCTCACAATTGTTTTATTGGCAAGATAAAGCTACATCTGATTTAGGTGTATATAAAACCCGTGATGAGCTTGAAGAAGAAACTGGTTTATCTCATAACGAACAGAGAACAGCTATCAGAAAACTACAAGATAAAGGCGTTTTAATTGTGACTGAAAAACGGTTAGACCATAAAACGTTTTATAAAATTGATAATGGGAAAGTTAATGAAATTTTAGCTAAGTTCGCCGAATCTATTAATCAATCATCACGAAGTAAAGAAAGTAATTCTCCCGAACTCGACAATGTAGCGTTCGGGGCGACTACAAAGTCAAGTTCGTTATATCAAGAGAATACTACAAAGACTACTACAGAGACTACTACAAATAATATTACGGTTAAACCGCAAAAGCCAAAACGAGCCTGTCAGTTGCCAGATAATTTTAAACCAAACGAACATCATCGAGATATAGCGTTAAATGAAAATATCAATTTGGATACCGAATTTATTAAGTTTAAAGATTATTGTTTGGCTAATGG